>CAYQFU010000009.1:0-5988 GCA_964416775.1 uncultured Ktedonobacterales bacterium | reverse complement strand
CGCACACCAGGCACACCGCATGCCCAGTCACGCCGCGCCGGCGCCCGCGCGGGCACAACCAGCCAATACTCCCACTGAACGCACGTGAGGATACCGCTCACAGCCTGGCGGTCCCCCACGCGCATCCCCATTCTATCCGCTTCCACGCGCCCTCCGCAGTGCTCGCGCACTGGTCCAATTGATGCGTACTCGCTCCCAGTCGCGTTGACTGCCCCGTTCGCCAGTGGCATAATGGCAAGAAGTGCGGCCGCGATAGACCTTACCAGGGCGGAGATATGCCACCATGCAGCAGACGGACACGCCGACTATGACCTCCGCGCCCGGGCAGGACGCGCCAACCCAGCAGACCCGGGTGAACATCTCGGTCGTCGTGCCGGTCTACAACGAAGAGCAAAGCGTGCGCCCGCTGTATGAAGCCCTCAGCGCCGCCCTGGAGCGCGAAGGACGCAGCTACGAGATCGTCTTCGTCGACGACGGCAGCTCCGACGGATCCTTCTCCGTCCTCCAGGCCCTGCACGATACCGACGTCCGCGTGCGCGTCATCCGCTTCCGCCGTAACTTCGGCAAGACGCCCGCACTCGTCGCCGGCTTCGCCCACGCCAGGGGCGAGATTGTCTTCACCATGGATGCCGACCTCCAGGACGACCCCGCCGAGATTCCGCAGTTCCTCGGCAAGCTCTCCGAAGGGTATGACTTGGTCTCCGGCTGGAAGTATCCCCGCCTGGACCCCTTCACCAAGACGATCCCCTCCTTCTTCTTCAACCGCATGGTGAGCGTTACCACCGGCGTCCACCTCCACGACATGAACTGCGGCTTCAAGGCGTATCGCCGCGAGCTGATCGACGATCTCAAGCTCTATGGCGAGCTGCATCGCTTCATCCCCGTCCTGGCGGCCCAGCGCGGTTTCCGCGTCACCGAGGTCAAGGTCAAGCACCATCCACGCAAGTTCGGCAAGTCCAAGTTCGGGGCGCGCCGCTTCCTGCGCGGCTTCCTGGACCTGCTCATGGTCATCTTTCTCGTCAGCTACATGCGCACTCCCCTACGGTTGTTCGGCTCGCTGGGCATCCTCAGCACGCTTGCCGGCATCGGGGTGGACCTCTATGTCGTGCTCGACCGCTTCCTGCCCTTCGGCTCGCAACAGCCGATCCACAATCGCCCGCTTCTCTTCGTAGGCATCCTGCTCATCGTCTTTGGCATCAGCTTCATCTTGACCGGCCTGCAGAGCGAGATGATCCGTCACTTCGCGTATCGTCCTGAGGAAGAGTACAGCGTCCGGCAGGTGCTGGAGTGAGAGCCACCACGAAATCCATCTCCGAACAGGATCACGAGGGCTCGCAGGCCCAACCGGCCGCGCCCGTCGCCTCGCGTGGCGCCTTGGCGCGCGCAGTGGCGCTGGCGCGCCGCTACAAGCGCCCCATTCGCCTGGGCGTGCTCGCTCTCATCGTCGTGTCCGTGACGGTGGCCGTCGTCAAGACCTGGAACGGCCTGCCCCGCGACTACCACTGGACCATCAACTGGTGGTTGCTCGTCGCCGGCTTTCTCCTGCTCGCCGGCCAGGAGCTGTCGTTCGCCTTCATCTGGCGCTTCATCCTGACCCGCCTCGGGAGCAATCTCGACGTCCGCTCCGCCCAGCAGATCTATCTCGGCTCCGAGTTCGTGCGCTACATTCCCGGCAACGTCTGGCACGTCATCACCCGCATCATGTGGGCTGAGCAGCGCGGCGTGCCGCGCGTCGCCGGCTTCGCCAGCATGACCGTCGAGCTGGCGACCAAGATCACCAGCGCGGCGCTGGTCTTCGCCTTGAGCCTGCTCTTCTGGCCCGATGTCGTCGGCCTGGCCGGCCAGGTCAGCCACGGTGTCCCGCTCACCATCGGGCTGGTCGGCGTGCCGCTGCTCCTGATCGGCCTCCATCCGCGCATCCTCACCAGCGCGCTCAACTTCGGGCTGCGCAAGCTGGGGCGCCCGCCCGTCACATTCCGGCTCGGCTATCGCGACGTCCTTGGCATCACCCTCCTCTGGGGCCTGAGCTGGATCGTCGCCGGCGCCGGCTTCTATCTGGTCGTCCTTTCACTGGCCCAGCCGCCGCTCGCGTCCGTGTCGCTCTCGCTGAACGCTGTAGCCATGGCGGTTGGCATCTACGCCATCGGCTGGGACATTGGCTTCCTCACCTTCGTCACCCCCGGAGGCCTCGGCTTCCGCGAGTTAGCCATCGCCGCTCTGCTCGGCAGTCAGCTCTCCGGCCTCATCTCCTTCGGCGCCCTCGCCCTGGCCATCGCGATCGTGGCGCGCCTGCTCAGCACGGCGTCCGAGCTGGTGTGCGTCGCCGGCGCCCACTTCCTGCCTGGCGGCAGAGCGCCCGAGGTGCCAGCGCCGCAGGTGGAAGCGCCATAGTCGGCGGGATTACATCAGCGCGCAGGTCGGCCCGCGGGCCTAGGCCGCGCATTTGTGAGGCGAGATTCGTGGAACAATCGCATGGGAACGTTGGTACCGAACGCGACGCCACCACCGGCGCGCGCCCGGCACCGGCCGCCACCGGCACTGGCTGGCCCCAGCGCCTGCGCCACATCGGCTCGCGCATCCTGGACCGCTATCCCGAGCTGCCGCCCGCGTCCAACAGCTGGGGCGCCCGCGCCGCGCTGGTCGTCGTGGCCCTGCTGGCTGCCGCCTTCGCCACGTTCTTCATCCTCAATGTCTCGCTCCTCCACAGCGCGTACGCCACGCACGCCGAAGACCTGGGCATCTATGACCAGGCCATGTGGAACGCCGTCAATCCGCACGGCCAGTTCTTCCACCAGACCATCTGCGATACCGTCGGCGACACCAACTGCCTCGGCAGCGTCGTGCGCACGGCCATCCACTTCGAGCCCATCCTCGTGCTCGTCGCCCCCTTCTACGCCATCTTCCCCTCGCCGCTGACGCTCGTCGTCATTCAGGCGCTGGTGGTCGCCAGCGGCGCCTTCCCCGCCCACTGGATCGCCAGCCGCCGCCTCGGCAGCCAGCTCGCCGGCGTCGCGTTCGCCGCGCTCTATCTCGCCTTCCCCGCTCTGCAATCCGCCGTTGGCAGCGACTTCCACGCCGTTACCCTCTCCGCCGCGTTCGTCCTCTTCGCCCTCTATTTCATGCTCTCACGCAACGACGTGGGCCTCTGGGTCTTCTCCATCCTGGCCATGACCACCAAAGAGGAGGTCCCGCTGCTGGTCTTCATGATCGGCCTCAGCATCGCGCTGCTCCAGCGCCGCTGGCGCCTGGGCCTGAGCCTGGCCGGCGTCGCCGTCGCCTACCTCGGACTGGCGCTCGTCGTGCTCCACCTCTCCAGCCCCGTCGGCCACTCCCCCACCGCCGACCGCTACGCCTACCTCGGCGGCACGCCAACCAAAGCCGCCCTCTTCATCCTTACCCATCCTCTGCTGGTCCTGCGCCACTACCTCCTGGCGCCCGACCGCATTGACTACCTGCGCAAGCTGCTCGCCCCCACCGGCTACCTCGCCGTGCTCAGTCCCCTCACGCTCCTTATCGCCGGACCCGAGCTCGCCATCAACATGCTGAGCGCCGACCCGATCATGCACTCCGCGACCGATCAATACAACGCCGATATCGTTCCCGTCATCGTCTTCGCCTCCATCGAGAGTGTCGCCCTCCTGGGCGCCGTCGCTGGCTGGCTCGTCGCGCGCCTGCCCATCCGCTTCGGCGTCACTGGCCAGCCAGCCCCCGCCGCGGCACTGGCGACCGCAGGCGCCGCCAATCCCCTGTCCGAAGCCGCACCGGGCTCCTCCGCGCGCTTCTCCGCGCTGGCGCGGCGCAGTGATGGCCAGCGCGGGCGCACTATCGCCGCGCTCTCCGCACGCGTCCGCAGCGGCTGGCCCGCGACCTTCATCTCCATCCCCCGCCTGGTGATCGCCGCCGCCGTCCTGGTCGCTTTCCTGATCGGTGCCCGCGCCACCTATCTCCGCGGCCAGACCCCCCTCACCTGGGGCTTCCACTGGCCAACCGTCACCGCCCACGACAACCTCGCCGCCAGCTTCATCGCCATGATTCCTCCAGACGCCTCCGTCTCGGCGCAGACCGACCTCGTGCCCCATCTCAGCCAGCGCCGCCTCATCTACCTCTTCCCCGACCGCGCGGACACCGCTGACTACGTCTTCCTCGACGTCACGGCCAACACTTTCCCCCTGCAGAACACTCCGGACGCCTACGTCGCCCGCGTGCGCGCTCTGCTGGCCAGCGGCGCGTATCACGTTGCCGCCGCTCGCGACGGCTATCTGCTACTTGCCCGCGGCTCCGGCGCTGGCCGAGCTCCCACCCCTGGCGATCCGAATGGCTTGCCGGCCTCGTTCTACAGCTTCAGTCAAGCGCCCGCCGCGCCTCCACACGCGCTGGCCGTCCAGTTCGGCCCATCGCTGGAGCTGGTGGGCTACGACGTCCAGCCGGCGCGCGACACCAACCTCAACATCAACTCCCTGCGCGTCGCCACCTACTGGCGCGTCACCGGTCCCGTCCCCGCCGGTCTGCGTCCCCAGCTCATCTTCGCCTCCCCCGATGGCCGCGTCACCATCGACGACGATCTGCCCACCGCACAATGGCTTCCGGCCGGCCGCTGGCCCACTGGCCAGACCATCCTCGTCGCCTCCCGGCCCATCGCTCCCATCACCGGCGCTGGCCTCCTGCGCTTCGGCGTCCGCGTCATCCAGTCCAGTGGCGACACGAGCACACCGCTCATTCCCCTGCCTGGCACCATCGAGTCGCCGTCCGCTCCCGGCCAAGTCACGCCCCAGCTCGATTCCGCCACAGGCGCTGTGCTCTTTGCTGGCGAGCAAGTCATGCCGTGACTCGCTCCACGGATGAGCATGCAATCGGTGCCGTTCTGACGGTATAATGGGCTGCCGTGATCGAGCGGCCATTGGTGGCCCTTCTCGCGGACGTGTGGACAGGAGGTCGCGATGCAGGCCATTATCCCCAACCGTCCAGCTCAAGTGCGCCCGTATGCGTGGAACAGTGTGTCGGTGAACCCCA
This sequence comes from uncultured Ktedonobacterales bacterium, assembly GCA_964416775.1. Taxonomy (GTDB): domain Bacteria; phylum Chloroflexota; class Ktedonobacteria; order Ktedonobacterales; family JADMIN01; genus CAYQFU01. Next base: position 978 of record CAYQFU010000009.1, on the reverse strand, counting down.
ACCCTCCTCGCGTTGGGGCTGTGACTCGTATTGGCTTCCCGCTGGCCAACCCCGGTCCCGGCGAAGTCGTCGTGGAGCGCATTGACGTCCGCATTGCCCAATTCGGCATGGGCGTGCCCTGGGAGCAGTTGCCCCCCATCGGGCCTTTCCGCCTGCCTCCCGATGCCACGCGCATCGAAGACGCGTTCGTCGAGTGGACCCCCACGCACGGCGGCCATCGCTGCGTGCGCGCGCACATCCATGTGGAAGGCATGAACTCACCGCTGCTCGTCGCCTGCAACCTCGACGTGATCCAGGCCGGCGCGCATGAGAACAGCTGGCGCGTTCCGTTCCACGTGGGCAATCCCGAGCGCGAGCCCGCCCCAATCGTCCTGCGTCTGGGCGCCGATGACGCCGACGACGTGCGCATGGCGCTGCGTGTCGCCGGCCGCGACGTGCCAGCCGGCCGTCCCTTGTGGCTGCGTCCCGGCGAAGTCGTGGACGCCGAGCTGCGCCTCTTTGCGCCGCCGGGTCCCGCCCTTGACGCGGTGCGCACCGTCGAAGCCTTCATCGGCAACCGCCTCATCGACGGCATCCAGGTGAGCGTGTATCGCCCGGCCCTGGTAGTCGCCGAGCCCCACAGCCCGGCGGAGCTGGACGCACCCGCGCACGTTCGCGAGTATGCGCTTACGCTCGTGAGCTAGACGCCCCTCCACCACGCCTGAGGCGCCGGCTTGGGGGCCGGCGCCTCAGTCTGTCCCTGCACAGTGCGACGTGGCGACTATCCCACGCGCCGTACCGATGACATGAAGAGTAGCGATCGGTCAGGTTCGCAATTGGACGGCATCCGACCCACTACTCCGCGCGGGCGCAATACCGTTGGCATAGCGGACACCCAATCTCCACGATTCAACCGCCACCGCCTCCGCGTCCCAGTCCGCCGTAGGCGGACTTTGCGGCCGTAGGCCCCTGGGCGCGGTTGCAACCGCCGGCCCCTTC
>CAYQFU010000008.1:29776-59458 GCA_964416775.1 uncultured Ktedonobacterales bacterium | reverse complement strand
ACGAAGCGCCGCTCAAGGCCGGTGAATTTGTCTTGGGCTATCTCGACGAGTGGGAGCGCCTGGCGCCCATCCCACAGCCCGAGGTGTTGGGTCGCAACGGGTCCTATGTCGCCTTACGCAAGCTGCATCAAGATGTGGCCGCGTTCCGCCGGTTCTTGGCGCAGCACTCCATCAACGCGGCGGAGGAGGAACTGCTGGCGGCGAAGATTTTGGGCCGCTGGCGCAGTGGTGCGCCACTCGCGCTCGCTCCTGACCACGATGACTCCGCGTTGGCCGCCGACTCCCATCGGCGCAATGATTTCATGTACTACGACGACGACCCTACAGGCCTCAAGTGCCCGCTTGGCTCCCACATCCGGCGCATGAACCCGCGCGACCATTTCAAGGACGAAATCGTCCAGGTCAATCGCCATCGCATATTTCGCCGTGGCCAAGCCTACGGCACAGTGCTTCCAGAGGGGGCGATGGAGGATGACGGCGCTGAGCGCGGCGTGATCTTCCTCTTCGTCGGCGCAGACTTGCGGCGGCAATTCGAGTTCATCCAGCGCGAGTGGATCAATCAAGGCACCTTCATCGGCGCGCCTGCCGAGCGGGATCCGCTCATTGGGCCCAACGATGGGACGGGCATCTTCACCATTCCGAAGCAGCCCATTCGCCGGCGCCTGCAAGGGCTGCCGCAGTTCGTGACGATGCGCGGCGGGGAGTACTTCTTCATGCCCGGACTCCGCGCTCTACGGTGGCTGGCAGAAGGCGACTACACAGCCACGCAGCATGAGGCGGAGGGAAGTGGTGGGACAGCGCACTAGTACTGCAGCGACACTTAGGACGCCACGCCGCGCGAAATCAGGGTTGGCACTGAACAGGCTGCGTTCTGTGTCGAAGATGACCATGCCGGGCATGTGCGTAGCTCATGACGAGCGGACTATGATTAAGTGTCTGTGCAGTATTAGAGCGCTTTTGAAAAAGAACGAGCTGAAGCCCTGGCAGCATCGGCAGTGGTTCATCCCTGAGGTGAGCGGCGAGTTCGTGGCCGCCATGGAAGATGTCTTGGCGTTCTACGCGCTGCCCTACGACGCCCGTTACCCCACCGTGTGCCTCGACGAGAAACCCGTCGTGCTCCATGCCGACGTGCGTCCGTTACTGCCACCAGTTCCTGGTCACGTCGAGCGGCGCGACTACGAGTACGAGCGGCACGGGACTGCCAACCTCTTCGTGATGGTCGAGCCTGTGGCGGGCTGGCGCCACGTCCGCGTCACCGAGCATCGGACCAAGCGCGACTACGCCGAGTGTCTGCGCTATCTGGTCAAGGAGCGCTACCCCGACGCCGAGTGCATCTGCGTGGTGCAGGACAACCTCAACACCCACACCGCGGGTGCCCTCTACGAGGCCTTCCCGCCCAAGCAAGCCCGTCGCATCCTGACCAGCCTGGAGTTCCACTTCACGCCCAAGCACGGCAGCTGGCTCAACCAGGCCGAGATCGAGATCAGCATCTTCGAGCGCAGCTGCCTGTCGCGCCCGGTGCCCGATACACAGACGTTGCAGCAACGAGTCGGGGCGTTGGAAGCCGAGCGCAATGAGCGGCGTGCGACCATTGACTGGCAGTTCACCAATCGGCAGGCCCGCGTCAAGCTCAAGAAGCTCTACCCGACGCTCAGAGCCCCAGCAAACGGAAGCCGGTAGTGAGGCTAGCCCCGCGTGCTCAACCGTGCTCTCTCCCAGACGCCGAGCATGTAGGGTGGCAGGGTAGTGCGGTTACTGCCTATACACGCGGTACTCCCGGTGGCGCTGCAGGTAATCGAGCATCATAGCGCAGCCCACCGGCGAGAGTTCATGCTGCAAGCCCGGGATGACGCCAAACTCGCCATTTGGCAACTGCTGGAACACCCCATAAGCCTCGGCCAGCCGCACATCAGGATCACGGTCGCCGAACATCATGAGCACCGGTGTGGTAATGCGCGGGTAGTCGGCAAACGTGTACTCCATGGGACGGGTCCAGAACGGAAAAAACTGCTCTAAGTAGGTACGCATGTACCCCGGACCGTGTGTCGGCTCGAAGTCGTCGATGCGCAGTTGCAGATTGAATCCTCCGCTGACCCCTCGGCTGACCAGACCGTCATAATCCGGTTGTGTCGCGTCGGGGGAGCCGCCGAGGGTCTCGCGCATGAAATGATAGACCCTCGCGTCCTGATCCGGATTGAGCATCTGGTAGCCGGCCCAGTCCACCAACGCACGAGGTAACTCGGGTGCCATGATGCCGATGAGGGTGGCAATCGTGCCGCCATCGCCAAAGCCGGCGATGAAGGGGTGATCCAACCCCAGTGCCTGGATAAATGCCAGATAGTCCTGAGCATACAGCGGGTAGCTCAGCTTGCCCGACGGATTACGGGTGCGACCATGGCCGCGAGTATCGGGCAGAATGACGCGGAAGTGCTGGGCAAAGAGGTCGAGGTACCTGGGCCAGCCACCGGGGTGATTGACCCAGAGCGGGCCGTTGGAGGCTGCGCCGCTGTGGAGCAAGATGAGGGGGATGCCCTCCCCAGCCTTGACGTAGTGCAGGTCAATACCATTCGCGCGAACCGTGTGCTCGGTGACAGGAATTGGATAGCCGGTGAGAGCCATGTGAGCCGCCCCTTTCTCCTTCTACGTCCCACGTCGCGGGCCCCGTGCGCTCCCACTCTGCCGCTCAGTGCTGTCTAGCTACAGACGCGAATAAGGATAACCCTCGGGTAGGCGCGGATCAGTATATCACGGTCGCCACACGGGATACCTCTTGACACCCGACGACGAAGGTGAATGAGCACTGCTTGGGGACGTGGTGAGCCCCGGTGGGGTGGCTCCGGCTTAGCATGGGGCGGAGATCCCTGCAGCCGATCGTTGTCAATACCCAACTGGACTGAGCACTAGGAGCTTGAAGGTAAACTGCGTCGCGGTGCGGTCGCGGTCCGCGGCTTGCCACGGCGTATTGAGGCGGCAAGGCGGTGTTGCACACATATCCGCTCGGCATCGGTGACGCTACTCGAATAGTCGTACGCATGGATGGCAGCCTCCCGGGCTATGTCACCCGCCGCATTCCAAAACACGCTCTCATGCCGAACCGGATTGAAGTGTGGTGCCATCGTCCGCGTAGCGTCCACGAGACGATGGCGCATATCGATGCATCCCTTCGATACGCGAGCCATCATCCCACCCTGGTATCACTCCGCACCGGCAGCAGGCGAGGCACCATTCACGGGAATCGCGACGTAGAATGACGAGCCACTCCCGGGCCGCGACTCTACCCAGATGCGGCCGGCATGCTGCTCCACGATCAGCTTGGCGATGGCCAACCCCAGCCCGTAGCCGCCCGTGTTCGCACTAACTGTCGAGTCCGACTGATAGAAGCGCTCAAAGATGCGCTCCTGCTCCTCGATGGGGATGCCTTCGCCCGTGTCGCTGACCTTGACGCGCACCACGTCCCTGTCCACCATTGCCCTCAGGCTCACCGTCCCATGGGGCGGCGTGAACTTGATGGCGTTGTTCACCAGGTTGCTCAGCACCTGCTGCAGCCGCAGCTCATCCGCATGCATCGCTGGCACATCGTCCGGCAGCTCCACCCGCAACTGTACTTGGGCGCGCTCCGCGGCTGCCTCCAAATTGTGGATGACCTGCGCGACGAGCTCCGGCAGTGACACGGTATCGAAGCGCAGCTTGAATTGGCCGGTGTCCGCACGGCTGATGAAGAGGATGTCTTCGACCAGCGTCATGAGCTGATGGGTGCTGGCACGCGCATAGTTCAGGAACTCATCCTGGCGCGGGGTCAAGTTGCCAACGTGGCCATCCAGCACGATCTCGAGAAACCCGTTGATGGAGTTGAGCGGGGTGCGTAGCTCGTGCGACACCATCGAGATGAAGTTGGCGCGCATACGGTTGGCGGCGTTTACGGGCGACATGTCGCGCGCGATGACGACCCCACGGATCCCCTCCGGGGACGGCACCGCGGCGAAGCTGGCCGACACTTCTTTGTTCTTGCCGTCAGCTGTCTGCCAGATGACCTCACGGTAGGGCGTGGAATTGGTGAGGACAAAGGCTTGCGCCAGGGGACAGCTCTCCGTGCCGCAGAGCAGGTGCCCTCGCTCCTCCCGGCACTTCAGCACGGTCGAGCAGTGCTTGCCCAACGATGTGCCACCCGGCCAGCCCAAAAGCGCCTCGAACGCCGGGTTGGCCTCGAGGATATGAAAGCCGCGGTCCACGGTGAGGATCGCCTCGGAGCTGTGTGAGAAGATCGCCTGCAAGTGCGCGTGACGCCGTCCCGCGCGCTCCAGCTCGCGTCGCAAGCACGCCACGCGCCCCACGGCTGCCAGAGCTGATGCGGCCGCCTCCAGCACGGTCACCGTGTGCGCCAGCGCGCTGGGCTCCGCCGCGACCACCACGACCGTCTGGCCCTTTGCCCCTCCAGGCGCCAGCGCGGCGAGAGCCAGATCTGGCGAGCCATCCGCCTGCTTTCTTCCCGGCCGGTAGCGCGTCAACACCCCAGCGTATGACAGCGCACCCAGGGCAGCCGCGCGCATGCGGCGTCGCAGGGATGCAGCGGATGCGTCGAGTGCCGTGCTCGCGGCGCCCGCACATTCCATGCGCTGACTGCGCCGTGCCGCCTCCGTTTTGCCCGGCGTCCCCCAGAAGATCGCCACGTCGACGGCGCCGCACGCCCGCAAGACTTCCCGCGCCGCCGCGTCGAGCATCAGCCGTGGATCATCCTGACCGGTGGAGAGCGCGCTCAGCCGCAGCACCAACGACAGCCATTCCTCCTGGCCGATTACGTCGTCACTCGTCGACTGATCAGGCGCCGCACGCATCATGCCGGTCACTTCCCCACGAACTTGTACCCAAGGCCACGTGTCGCCTGAATGTACCCAGGGTTGGCCGGGTCACGCTCGATCTTCCGGCGCAGGCGGCGAATGTACACGTCGACGATGTTGCTCTCGCCCCCGTAATGCTCGCCCCACACACTGGACATCAGCTCATCGCGCGACACCACCTGACCCGCGTGCTGCACGAGCTGGAGCAACACCTTCATCTCGGTCGGCGTCAGAAAGATATTGCGGCGGTCGGGCAGCGTCACACGCAATTCGGACGTATTGATCTCCACCCCACCGCCGCGCACCACCTGCGCCCCTGTGGGGCCAGACTTGCGGTACCGCCGCAGCACCGCTTCCACGCGCGCCAGCAGCTCCGCGGGCTGAAATGGCTTGGTGATGTAGTCGTCCGCACCCATGCGTAGACCCTGGAGCCGATCTTCCAGCTCGCCCTTCGCCGTGACGAAGATGACCGGGATATCGTAGTCCATGTCGCGCAGCCGCCGGTACAACTCGAACCCGTTGGTTTGCGGCATATTCACGTCGAGCAGTAGCAGGTCGGGCGTCTGCTTCTCGACCAGTGCGAGGGCGCCACGCGGCCCATCCACCGCATCCACCTGATAACCCTCTTCGCCCAGGAGAAACTGCATCATGCGGCTGCCTATGGGGTCATCGTCGACAACCAGGATACGCACCCACGACCTCCGTACTCTGAGGGGGGAGAGTTGAGCGAGTTGCGATGATACCGTATGGGTGGGCCCAGGGTGTCCGGTGTCTGCCCGCTTCCACCGTATAGATTACGCGCCCACCGTCATAGTGTCAAACGTGCGACCACAAATACGCTTCGGCCCCGCTGAAATCCACTGTCCCGTCGAGAGAGCGCGGCGCCTAAAGTACTACACAAGGCAACCTACCATCACGCCGCTCTCTTAATATTGGCGGCGCATGTCATGCGCCGCGCGCCGTGAGGCGCAGACGCTCCAGATAAACGAGCAACACCGCGACGTCGGCAGGCGTTACCCCCGCGATGCGTGCCGCCTGCCCCACTGTGCGCGGCCGGACCCGCCCGAGCTGCTGGCGGGCTTCGGTCCGCAAACTGGGGACGCCCGCATAATCAATCTCATCCGGCAGCTTCGCCGCTTCGAGCCGGCTCATCTGCCGCACGCTCTGTTCCTGGCGCCGGATGTATCCCGCGTACTTGACACGCAGCTCCACCTCCGTCGCCGCCTCGTCGTCCAGCTCTGGAAGGCGGTCGCCGGCGGCCGAATGATGGGTCAACGCCGCTACCTGCCAGTACCGCGCCTCCGGTCGCCGCAGCAGCGCCTCCGCCGTCACGTGCTGGCCAATACGCCCCAGCTCCAGCTCCGCCGCCCGCCGCTCCAGCTCCTGGCTCGGTGCGATCGTGCGCTTGCCAAGCACATCGAGCGCTGCCCGCACCTGCTCGCGCTTGCGCCGCACCTGCGCGTGCCGCTCGTCGTCGATCAACCCCAGGTCGTATGCCCGATCACTGAGCCGCAAGTCGGCATTGTCGTGGCGCAGCAGCAGACGATACTCTGCGCGCGACGTGTGGAGCCGGTACGGTTCCGACGGCGCCTGCGTGACCAGATCGTCGATCAGCACGCCGATGTACGCCTCGTCGCGCCGCAGCACGAACGGCTCGCCGCCGGCGCTGCCCAGCGCCGCGTTGATGCCCGCCATCAGGCCCTGCGCGGCCGCCTCCTCGTATCCAGACGTCCCGTTGATTTGCCCCGCCAGGAACAGCCCTGCCACCGCCTTCGTCTCCAGGCTGGGCTGAATCTGGTCCGACGGGACGTAGTCGTACTCGACGGCGTATCCCGTGCGCATCATTTCGGCGCGCTCCAGGCCCGGAATGCTGCGCAGCATGTCCATCTGCACATCTTCGGGCAGGCTGGTATTCATGCCCTGCACGTAGACTTCAGCCGTACGCCATCCCTCAGGCTCCAGGAACACCTGATGGCGCTCCTTGTCGGCGAAGCGCACCACCTTGTCCTCGATGGACGGGCAATAGCGCGGCCCAATGCCCTCGATGATACCCGTGTAGAGCGGCGAGCGGTGCAGGTTCGCGCGGATGATCTCATGCGTGCGCGGCGTGGTGTGCACCAGATAGCACGGCAGTTGCCGGCGCCACGGCGTGCCAGCGTCGGGCTCGAGCGGATAAACTGGATTGGGCGGCCCAGGAGGAAGCTGCACGTCGGCCCGGGCGGCGACGTCCGCGGAGAAGTACTGCGGCACAGGACTCCCCGGCTGGATCGCCGTGCGCGAGAAATCAATCGTGCGCGCGTCCAGCCGCGGCGGCGTCCCCGTCTTGAAGCGGCCGATCCGCAGCCCCAGCTCGCGCAGCGAGTCCGAGATGCCCAACGCGGGACCTTCCCCGGCGCGCCCGCCCGGCTGCGTCTTCTCGCCGACGACCAGCCGCCCATTGATAAACGTACCCGTAGTCAGCACGACGGTCGCGGCCCGAATCTGCGCGCCGTTCCCGGTGACGACTCCGTCCACCCGCATGTGTCCATCCGGCCGCCGCGACGACAGCAGCCGGGCTACTGTTCCCTGCCGCAACTCGAGACCCGGCTGCGCTTCGAGGGCGAATTTCATGGTCAGGCGATATGCCTGCTTATCGCACTGCGCGCGCAGCGCCTGCACGGCGGGCCCGTTGCCCGTATTCAGCAAACGGATCTGGATGAACGTTCGATCCGTGTTGCGTCCCATCTCGCCGCCCAGCGCGTCGATCTCGCGCACCAGGTGCCCCTTCGCGGGCCCGCCAATCGACGGATTGCAGGGCATGAGCGCCACACTGTCCAGATTCATCGTCAGAAGCAGCGTGCGGCGCCCCATGCGTGCCGCGGCCAACGCGGCTTCGCACCCCGCGTGCCCCGCCCCCACCACGATCACGTCATATTGCGTGGCGCGCGGGTCTGGCCGAACGTCGCCCGCGCCCAGCCCCGCCTCAGCCTCCGGCACAGCGTCGCTCCTTCTGTTTCGCCAGCATATCCATCGCATTATGGCGCGGTCGCTGGCGCAACGTCAACGCTGTCGGGGTCCGAACGTGCGCAACCGCCCGCTCGGCCGCGCCTGCGCCAACTGCGTCGCGAGCGCGTCGCGTTCGGCCAGCGCCTCCGGCCAGTCCGGCCGCAACGCCAGCGCCTGGCCGAGCGCCTCCAATCCCGCGTTGGCGCGGCCGAGGTCCGCCAATGCTCTCGCCTGCTTGCGGAGCCGTTGCGGCAAGTTGGGATCGAGACGCAGGGCTTCGCGCAGCGCAGCCTGTGCCTCTACCTGGCGCCCAAGCATCAGCAGGGCTCCTCCGCGCACCAGCTGCACCGCTGCCGAGGGCGCCGCGTTGCGCACCAACTGCAGTGTCAGCTCGTCCGCTTCTGTCGCCCGGCCACGCAGCAGCAGCCACTCCGCCTGGGCCTCTTTCAGCACAGTCGAGTCGGGATCCATTTGCAGCGCGGCCTGCATGTGCTGCATCACGTCATCCAATCGCCGCTCCAGCAGGAGCAGTCGCACCAGGTGGACGTGGGCGGCCTCCGAGTCAGGCAGCAGCACCGCCTGCTCCAGCTCTTGCTCTGCCTCACGCAACCGTGACTGGCGCAACAGGAACCCACCGTAGCTGGCGTGGACGGGCCCCCCGGCCACCCCAAGCCGCAGCGCCGCCCGATACTGCTGCTCAGCGGGCTCGATCTGTCCGAGCTGCTCGCGCAGCTCCGCGTATGCCAGCCGGAAGGTGACGTCGTTGGCGCCCAGCCGCTCGGCCTCTTCAAATGCGCGCGCCGCCAGATCGAGCTTGCCTTGCCGCAACGCGACCGACCCATAGAGGCGCGCCAGCGCCCAGATGTCCGGCCTCACCGTCAGCGCCCCCAGCAGCTCGCGCTCCGCCTCCGCGTAGCGTTGCTGCCGCATGTAGAACACGCCCAGTGTGCCCCGAATGCCCGGCTGCCGCGGCGCGATCCGCGCCGCCTCCGCCAGCTCGCGCTCGGCCTCGGCGAGTTGTTCGCGCCGCCAGAGCATGAGCCCGTAGTGAAAGCGCGGCCAGGGGTCCTGCCCATCCAGTCGCAGCGCCTCCTGAAACTCGCGCTCTGCCCGGGCATGGTCGCCCACGGAGTGGAGCGCCAGCGCCAGATCGTCGCGCACGCGCGCACTGTCCGGCCGCTGCGCTGCCGCCGGTCGGTAAAAGGCGACGGCCTCTGCCCCCTCGGTCAGCCCGAAGGGAAGCGCCAGCGCCCGTCCCTGTTCCCACTGCGGCAGATCTTCAAAGGCCCGTCGCTCCAGCTCGTCCTCGCGTGCGAACGTGAGGAGCGACTGTGCGAGCTCAGGCTCACCGCGCTGAGCCAACCCGGGATCCAGCCGCAACGCATCGCGACGCAGCGCTTCCGCCTCGTCAGTCTGGCCGGCCGCTTTCAGCGCGGCCGCATAGGCGGCATAGAGGCAGGCCATGTAGGGTGCCAGATACGCGGCGCGCTGCTCCCATACTCGGTGGGCCATGCGCACGACGCGATCATATTCCGCCAGGGCCTGGGGCCGATCGCCCTGCGCCCCATAGAGCACGGCAAGCACAGCCCGCATGCGGACATCAGTTGGCATCTGGGCCAGATACAGGCGTACCGCCGGAAGAGCGTCCGCCAGCCTGCCGACATCGAGCATCGCCAGTGCGTACCCACGCAGCGCCGCCGCTGTGACATCCGCGCTCGCTTGCAGAATGCCCTCCTGTGCCGGTTGGCGCGAGGCCCCCGCGACGAGCAGCAAAATCACGAACAGCACGGCGAGCACCCCGAGCGCCACGAGTGACACCCACGTTGGAGGTAAACCGATCGCGACCCACGCCATCATCGCCGCGCTCACCACCAGCACGTAGTCCTTCCACTTGCAACCATACGCCATACGGCGCCCCATCGCTGACAGCCCCCTGAGACCGAACCATACTAGGCGATTCGCTCCGCCGCGTCAATCATGCCGCGCCGCCCGACGGAGCATCACGCTCTCCGCATGGCACGCGCGCTATCGTATGCTCTAACATGTACAGGCTGCCAGATACCCGCAAGCACCCGTAGCCCAGAGGTCCCGTTGAGCGCCGCACACGCGCCCTGCTGGCGGCGGCACGCGCGCCGGACACCCTGTGATATCATGTGGCCATATGGCGTACCGCGTCATGTCGGGCGTCACATTGGCCTCGACGAAGGGGTGTGGCATGTTTCGCTACAAGGGCTTCGACAGCGCCAGCGTAGGCGGCGACCTGGCGCGATTGGAAGCCATCGTCAACGACTGGATGCAGCAGCAGCATCCGCGCATTCGCATGATGGCTCAGTCGCCTCATGGCGAGCACTTCGTCGTAAGCTTCGTCTATGAAGTCAATTCAGACTCCGAGCAGCACCTCGCTCATAAAGTAGCCATCCCTGAGGTCTATGAGCGCACGCTCGACGATGCGGAGCTCGATCCCGAAGACCTCGACGATGCGGGTCTGCCAGAGGCGGAGCTTCCATACTGATGCCCGATTCGCTGCCGCACGTCGTATTCAGCACGCCGGATGGAGGCGTGGGCGAGCGCCCGTCGTGGCGTGCCGTGGATTTCGCCGGCCGGCCACTCGACCTCGCCGACCTGATCCCGCTGCCCGACGGCGCCACACTTGCCATGCTGCCCCAGCGCCTGGCCGTCGGCCAGGACGCCGCCGGCGCGCGGCACATCGTGCGCGAACGCCATGGCTGGGCGCTGGCCGCGCTGCTGCCCATCGGATACACCCGTCTGGCCCTGCCAGCGTACGAGAAGACTCCCGCCACCCAGCCGCTTCCCTTCTTCGGCTACACCGCTGTTGCCGGCCTCAACGGCCAGCTCTTCGTGGCGGCGCAGCGCACCGACGATCCCGCGCGCTGGCTGCCCAGCCGCTTCGACCCGCGCCGGCTGGAGCGCCTGGTCGACGAGCGTCTGCGCGCCGAGCCCAACAACCGGGCGCTGGCACAGCACGCGCATTGCGCTCTCGACTATCAGTGCCCCACGGCCAGCAATCTGTTCTTCGGCCGCTGGGAAGGCGCTGTCGCCGTTTCGCCCGGATGCAATGCCCGCTGCGTCGGCTGCATCTCCAAGCAGGACGAAGACGCGCTCGTCTCGCCGCAGGACCGGCTTACCTTTGTCCCGACGGTCGACGAGGTGGTGGCGTTAGGCGTGGCGCATCTGGAACGCGCGGACGACGCGATCTTCAGCTTCGGTCAGGGGTGCGAGGGCGAGCCCCTCATCCAGGCTCGACTCATCGAGTCGGCCATCCGCGGCATCCGTGCCCGCACCGCCCGCGGCACCATCAACATCAACACGAATGCGAGCAACCCACGCGCGCTGCAGCGGCTCTACGATGCCGGCCTCGACAGCCTGCGCGCCAGCACCATCTCCGCGCGCCGCGAAACCTACGATGCCTACTACCGTCCCATTGGCTACCGCTTCGACGACGTCAAGCGCTCGCTCATCCTGGCCCATGAAGCCGGTGTCTACACCTCGATCAATCTGCTGCTCTTCCCTGGTCTGGCCGACGCCGAAGATGAAGTCGAGGCCCTCATTGCCTTCCTGCGCGAGACGCACGTCCAGCTCGTGCAGCTGCGCAACCTCAACATAGACCCCGAAGTGCTGCTACCCCGCATTCCTCGCCCGGCTGGCCGACCGCTCGGCATGCGCGCGTTCATCGAAACGCTGCGCCGAGACGTGCCGGAGGTCGCGCTCGGCAACTTCAGTCGCCCGGTCCAGCGCCAGGTGGCGCCGATCTAGTCCCGCTCGCCCGTGCGCACGGCGCGCCCCGCGCTCATCCCTCGCCGCGCCTGCGCCAGCACGTCCGCTACGTCCAGCTGCGTCAGGCAGCTTCGCGCCGGGCATCCCTGCGGCGTCCCCAGATCATGCCCACGATAGAAGCATGGGCTGCAGGCCAGGTCTCGCCGCACCACTTCCGCGAAGCCGCCGGCAACACGCGGTAGCGGCCGCCAGGCGCGGTGATTGGATGGGCCGAAAATGCCCACCACCGGCGTACCGGCCGCGGCGGCCAGGTGCAGCGGCAGAGAGTCATTGCCCACGAAAAGGCTGCACCGCCCCAGAAAATGCGCCAGCTCACGCAGACTGGCCCCGGGCGGCAACGGCACGGCCCACTCTGCGCCGCCCAGCAGCTCCACCAGGCGTGATGCCAGGTCGCCATCCTCCGCGCCCCCGACCACCGCCACGGTGGCGCCCTCAGCGTCATGCAGCGCGCGCGCCAGCTTCGCATAGTGCTCGAGCGGCCAACGCCTGGCCACACTGTAGGTTCCGCTGCCGGGATGGAGCGCCACCAGTGGCCCAGCCGCTCGGGCCACGACCGGCCCAAGCACGCCAAGTTGTTCGTCCGTCCAGCCGAGATCCGCCAGTGACGGGCCAGTCAGCGGCTCTTCCACCTGCGCGCCCGCCGCCGCCGCCACGTCCAGGCAGTACTCCGCCTCATGTCGCGCGCCGAACCCGCGGTCCGGCACCTGTACGTCGAGAAACGCGCCGTGCCCATTGTCTAACCCGACCCGGAGCGCTGGCCGCGCCGCCTGCAGCAGCAGACGGTACTTCAATCGTCCAAATGGCAGCGTGAGATGGTGCAGCAAGAGCACCGCATCATACCGGCCGCCATGCACTCCGCGCCACACCCTCAACAGCGGCCACAGGCGCCACGGCGCCCGGCTCAGGGCCCGTGGGTTATCGAACGGCGCTTTGTCGACCACCAGCACCCGGTCGACAAGCGACGCGTCACGCAGCAGAGGCGCCGCTTGCGGCGTGACCAGCACGTCCACATGCGCATTCGGGTAGGTCTTCCGCAGCGCTCGCAGCGCCGGCACGGCCAGCAGCAAATCGCCGATACCCGCGGCTTTCACCACCAGAATGCGCGCGCCTGGGGGCAGATCGACCGCGGAGGGCGCCTCACGGCGCCAGGATAGAGGTGTGGCTCGCGGACCCAACATGCTCCCCTTTGGTCTCCCCGCTCCTGGCGAGGACGATATCCGGCCACCGCCGCAGCAGCTGCTCACGCGCTGCCGCAAGGACGACGTCAGGCGCCAATCCTTTCATGCAGACCGGATTGGCGAAGCGGCAATCCGCGGTGGCGCTGGCATTGTAGCACGGCGCGCACCAGACTCCGCGGCGCAACACGATGGCATCGGGAGCGAGTGGCCCACTGATCGCGGGATCGGTCGGCCCATAGAGCCCGACCACCGGCGTACCCAGCGCGCATGCGATGTGGAGTGGCCCGCTGTCTCCGCTCACCAGGAGATCGCACCGCCCCAGCAGCGCCACCAGCTCTGGCAAGGTGGTCCTGCCAGCCAGATCGTGGATGGTGACATGCCCGCTCGCGTGCGCTCGCCGTACAACAGCACCCACCAGCGCCGCATCCCCAGACGCGCCGGTGATCAGTACGTCTGCGCCCAGATCAGCCAGCCGTTCCGCCAGGGCGACCCAGTTTGCCGAGGGCCAGCGTTTCGCCTGCCCATTGTGCGCACCCGGATGCAGAACGACCATGGGCCGATCCTCCGACCCGACCTCCAGCTGCCGCAGGGTCTGGCGCAATCCGCGCTCCCCCTCGGGCGACGCCTGCAATGTGGGCCGCGTTTCGTCCGATACGACGCCCCCTGCCGCTCGCGCGAGCGCCCTCACATATTCCACCTCATGCTTGCGCACGGCATAGCGCCGGCCAGGCACGGGGTCCGTCATCAAGCCGGGATACGCTTCGCCGGCATAGCCCACGCGTCGACGCGCCCCGCTAATCCAGGCCAGCACACTGCCCCAGTCGCCCGAGACGCTGAGGCAGAGATCGTACCGGGCGGAGCGCAGCATGCTCACCAAATCGCGTACGCCATCCCAGTTACGCGGGTTGAGCAGCGAGACCGGCCTGCGCCAAATATTGGGATCATAGGTGAGCACTCGCGTGATATCGGGTTGGCCAACCAGCACGCCCGCCACCGATGGCAGCACCAGCATATCAAGTTCGGCCGCGGGATAGGCGCGCCGCAGCGCACGCACCGCCGGCAGCGAGAGCACCACGTCGCCGATCAGGTCCACGCGCACCACCAGAATGCGCCGCACGCGCGGATCGCCCGGCCGCAACGGCGGGCGCGGCCACAACCGCACGCTGGACACCATGCCGACGCTGGTGACGACGGCGCGGACGACTCCCTGGACCAGCTGCTTGGCGCGTCGCTTCCACACCTTGCCAAGGCGCCGCTCGATCGGCTGCCGACGGTCATACCCGCCATCGATCTCATCGGGCAATGCTGGCGCACTGCCATCTTTCTCTGGGTGCCCATGCCATCCATTGGAAGTCATCACCACGCTGTATTCTCCACTGAGCCTCGATGTAGGATAGGATGCACCTGCTCCGGGCCGCCCTCCGCGGCCGCCAGAACGTCTCGCGCCATCGCCACCACCGCCGCTGGCGTCAACAAGCGCATACAAGGGTGCGCATTCAGCTCCTCAGCCTTGTAATCGAGCCGCCCACAAGGCGCACACGGCAGGTGTGATGCCACGACACCGTGCAGCCCTGCCATTCCCCACGGCCCAAACACAGCTGCATCAGAGGGCCCATGCAGCCGCACGGACGGCCGACCCAGCGCCGCCGCCAGATGCAACGGTCCACTGTCCACGCCCAGCACGAGACGCGCGCGCTCCAGTAACGCGGCGTATCGACCGAGCGACACATCCTCGGCGAAGGTGTGCACACGAGCCGTTCCCCCGATGGTGCGCGCGACCTCGGCCACCAGTGCCGCCTCACCACGCGATCCCGCCACCACAAGCGGCGCCCCCGTCTCACCAGCCAGTTGCTCCAGCGCGCGGCCCCAGAGCACCGGCGGCCACAGCTTGATGAGCGCGCCGCTGCCTGGATGCGCGAGAATAGGGCCCAGGCCTTCGTCGAGCAGCCCGTGCCGTGCCAGCCAGCCGTCGGCCCACTGCCGGTCGGCCTCGCCAACCTGGAACACCAGCGGCGCTTGCTCGGCCGTCATGTCCTCCGCGTCGCCGTCGAGCGCCGTCGTGGCGGCAAGCGCCCAAGCAGCCGCCTCGACTAGGCGCAGTGACCGCCGCACCGCATGCTCCCTGGCGCGCGGCGCGTCCACCCAGTGGGTAAGCCCCTGGTTTCCAGGCCATACGTCGAACCCGACACGCACCGGGACATCCGCCAACGCCAGCATCGCGGCGCCCCACCAGAAGTCCGGCCGCAGAATCACCGCCGCATCGTAGCGGCCCGCCCGCACGTGCTGCGCCTCCCGCCACATCGCGGTGTAGGCATGCCACCCAAGGGCTCCGCGATCGCGTGCGAAGCCGGGGAACATGACGGTGTGCACGGCATCCAGGTGGGGATTGCCCACGAGCACATCCGCCGCCCATGGCCCCACCAACGCCGTCAGGTGCGCCGTCGGCAGCGCCGCCCGCAGCGCGGCAATCGCCGGCGTCGAGAGCAGCACGTCCCCCACATGATCGGGCCGGACGAGCACGATGCGCGGCGCGCCGGCACCCGCCCGCGTGCGGGTACGCCACGCGGCCGGGCGCCAGCGCGCCATCCCTCGCGCCCCCGCCACGACACCCGCCCGTGCCCAGTCGCGCATCGCACCCCTCCGCAAGCGTACGTGCCGCGCGCCACCTCTGTGCGCACGTATCACCTGAGTATAGCACAGCCGCTCACACGGTCGACCCGCGGCTCATGCCGTTGTCGGCTGGTCGGCCCGGGCCCACGCGGCTGTGCTCCATCATCCCGAGGCAGAGTGCCTCCACGCGATCGGCCATCGCGTCCCAGCTGTAGCCGCGCGCTGTCGTGCGCCCGGCACTTCCCATGCGCACGCATAGCGCCTCGTCGGTCGCAAAGCCCATGACCGCCGCCGCGAACTCTTCGCGGTCGCGCACGAGACGGCCGCTCTCGCCATCCTTGACGAGCTCGGGCAATCCACCCTCTGGCACGGCCACCACCGGCCGTCCCGCGGCCATGGCCTCCAGCGCCACCAGGCCGAGCTCCTCCTCGTGCGGCACAAACACCAACATGCGGCTCTGGGCATATGCCTGGCGCAGCGCGTCGCCGGCAAGCGGCCCAAGCCAGCGCACGCGCGGACCTGCGAGCCGGCGCAAGTGCGCCTCATAGTCTCTGCTGCCCGCTCCCACCAGGACCAGCTCGATCGGCAGCTCCGCGCTCCACTGCAACAGCCGCTCCACGCCCTTCTCGGGAGACAATCGCCCCACGTACAGCGCGTAGCGTCCGGGCTCCACGGCGATGTCGAACAGCTGTGGATCCACTCCGCACGGCACCACTTCCGGCACGCGACCGAAGCGTTGGGCGATCCGACTTGCCGTGTAGTGGCTGTTCGTCGCCAGCGCCCCTGCCCGGCCGAGCGCCGCCCGATCCAGCAGGCGTCGAGCGATCAGATCGGGCCGGTCTGCCCGCTGCACATAGACCGAGCGCAACGTGTGCACATAACACAGCGTGCGAGGGTGTCGCAACGCCAGCAGATTCGCCCCGAACGTATGGGCCACCACCGCGTCGGCGCGCGGCACGGCCCAGAGCCAGTCCAGGCGCGACAGGTCTCGCCGAGGAAACTCTGCCAGACCGGCGTACGTGTCGCCCGGTCGAAAGCCTCCCGCCCAGAGCGTGATGTCATGCCGCCGCCCCAGCCGACTGGACAACTCAAGCGTGACACGCTCGCCCCCTCCAAATGTGCTCAGGTGCGAGTGTGCCATCACGATGTGCATGCGGCGTGGCCTCCTCTGGACCGGCGACTTATGGACCGTGACCTCCGGGACCGATTCCGCCGCCGTGTGGCGTGGGCGTAGGATTCGGCGGCCCTGGCGGTTGATCTGTTCCAGGGGTCGGCGTCTGGTTTCCGTGACCCGGGTTGCCATGGCCTCCCGAACCCGGCGCGGGCGTCGGCGTTCCCCCTGGGTGGGCATGCTGATCGCCCGGATTGTTGCTGTGTGGCAACTTCAGCTGGTGGCTCTGGATGACCTGCAGGTTGGCCTGCAGGCTTTGACCCAGCGACCGCGCGAAGCCGTCCTCCCCGTGGACGGCGGCTGCGTTCTGAATGCGCACCGCGCGGGCCAATTCTGATGCCACCGCGGCCAATACCTGGCTGTTGTCCTCACCGCGCGCTGCCATCTCGGCGGAAATGCTGATAGCCTGGCGCAGGTCTATGTCGTACTCAGCTAGCAGCCGCGCAACCAGTGGCGCGCTCCCTCGATCCGCCTCCGCCGCGGCCTCAGTCAGCCGGTGATCCGCTAGCACCGTGTACACGACGCCACGCCGTCCATCGCTGGTGGCCGTCTCCAGCGCCACCCACTCCTGGGCGAGCTTCACGCCATAGAGCGGGTCATCCGGCAACGCCGCAGCCGCCGCTCGGCCGGCGCCCCATCCGAACACACCGCACACCAGCAACACCGCCGCGGCCACTGCCCAGATCAACCGATGCGACCGTGCCGCGACCGGCGCGGGCCCCACTCCCGCCGTGGCAGGTTGGGAGACGGAAGAGCCACGGGAGGGGTACTCGGCGGGCGCATCCGCATCGAGCTCGGCTTCCAGGCGCGCCCACACGCGGCCCTTCGCCGCGGGCGCCTCGGGCACAGTTACGTCATGCAATGCGCGAGCCATGCCGACCAGGTCCGCGAGATCGGCATCCGGTGCGACGCGACCATCGCCACCACGTCCGGCGTGCGCGTCGTTCAAGAGGTCTTCGAAGCGGCGCTCGCGCTCACTCATGCGGACGCCTCACCTTCTGCCGGCTCAGCTCGCGCCGGAGGGCCTCGATGGCACGGAACTGCATCCCGCGCACCGTCCCCTCCTGCTTACCCATGATTTCTCCTACTTCCCGTGCCGAGAGCCCCTCGACGAAGCGCAGCACCACAACCTCTCGCTGCTCGTCCGTGAGCGCTTGCAATGCGTGGTGCAGCTCATCCACCGTAAGCTGCCACTCCAGCACCGCTTCTGGGTTGAATCGCGCTTCCACAGGAAGCACACTCTCATCCACCGCGTCCAGCACAGCCACGTCGCGCTGCCGCCGGTAACGATCCACGAGCGCATTATGCGTCAGGCGAAAGAGCCATGCCAGAAACGAGTTTTCGCCCTGGGGCGTGAAGTGGTCCACCGCGCGCCACGCGTTGAGAAACACCGCCGCGGTGACATCCTCGGCTTCTGCTCGGTCGCCTACCTTGAAGCGCGCATAGCGATAGATGCGCTCGAAATAGAGCTCATAGAGCGCACCAAACGCTTCCCGATCGCGCCGAATGGCACGCGCGACCAGTGCCGCCAGCGAATCCCCATTATGCAAGGCAGACTCCGAACATTCTCCTCAGACGGAATAACGTAATCCATGCCAGGACGTTACGTCAGCAAGTTGGCATCGTTAATTCACGACGTCCGCACGCGCTGGAGGCAGTGACCGCATGACCTCGGCCCGGGGCACGCTGCGCACCAGCCACACGGCATGCCCTTCCGCGACCATGCGGCGCCAGACCTCCGCGGCCGGCGCCAGCGACGGGAACGGTGCGAACAGCGTGGGCCCACTGCCGCTCAGGCGCACCACTGGCGCACCAGCCGCCACGAGCGCGGCGCGCGTCCGCGCAACCGGCGCGAACTCTCGCAGTACGCTCGCCTCAAAGCTGTTGACCAGTCGCCCCAACGGCACGGGCGCTCCCCGCCTCACGGTCTCCGCCACCTCGGCTGACGCGGCGCCATCGGCGTAATCGCTCGGTGTCAGCGCGCCGAACGCCCTCGCCGTCGAGATGGTCACCGGCGGCTTCGCCAGCACCACCCAGAACGGGTCCGCATCGGGAAGCGCCTCCACCTGCTCGCCGCGTCCCGTCACCAGCGCCGTGCCCCCCTCCAGGAAGAACGGCACGTCGGAGCCAAGACTTGCCGCCAACGCCGCCAGCTCACCCGCCGCCAGACGCACGCCCCACAAGCGCTCCAGCGCCATCAATGTGACCGCCGCGTCGCTGCTTCCACCGCCCAAGCCGCCCTGCGCCGGAATCTCCTTGCGCAGCTCCAGCGCCACCCCGCGCTCGCGTTCGCTGGCTCGCGCCAGCGCGGCGGCGGCCCGCAATGCCAGGTTGTCCGCGCCAGCCAGCTCTGCGACGTCGCAGACGAGCGTTTGTTCCGCGCCAGCGCCCGGTCGCAGGCTCAGGGTATCATACAACGAGATGGTCTGCATGACGCTCGCCAGCTCGTGATATCCGTCGCCCCGCCTGCCAATCACTTCGAGCGTCAAGTTGATCTTGGCGTATGCAGGCACAAATACAGGGTGATCCCAGACCATGTTGTCCCCCGGCAACGCGTGCGCTCGCGGCGCGCATACGGTCCAGTTTTGCGCACTAATGCCGGCTTCATTATAATGGGAGGCGCACTCAACCGCGACCTTCGGCTCCATCAGTACCGACGATCCGAAAGGACGGCGCCGCATGAGCTCAGCTTCCCCGCGACGGCGACGGCGACGACCGTACGTCACTAACCGCGCATGGGATGCCCATGCAGTGCGCGCCCTGCGCGACCACCTCGGCCTCACGCAGGAAGCGTTGTCCGATCGACTGGGAATGCGTCAGCAAACTATCAGCGAGTGGGAAATCGGCAAGCACCGCCCGCGCGGCGCAAGCCGCACGCTATTGACCGCTATCGCCGAGGCCGCTGGATTCCCCTACGACTACGACGCGACCCCTCCACCTCCTGGCTCAGAAGGACCCACCACGTGACAATCTTCGCAGCCGCCTTCCGCGCTCTCGACGGCACATTGCTCAACGCTGGCACCGTCCTGTGCGGTGGAGTGCTCGGCATCGTGCTTGGCAATCGCCTCCCCGAGCGCATTCAGGAAACGCTGTTCGCCGCCATCGGTCTGGTGACGGTGCTCATCGGCCTATTGAACGCGTGGACCACACACAATCCGCTGATTGTCCTCGTCAGCATGCTCGCCGGTGGTCTGATTGGTGAGCTCGTCGGCATCGAGCAGGCGCTCACCCGGCTGGGAGACTGGCTGCAGAAGCGCTTGTCACGTCCCGGCTCAACCTTCAGCGAGGGATTCGTCACCGCTAGCCTGGTGTTCTGCGTGGGACCGCTCTCGATCCTTGGTGCGCTGAACAACGGCCTGACGGGCGACCTGACCGACCTGGCCATCAAAGCGACCATGGATGGCATCGCCGCGGTGGCGTTCGCCGCTACACTCGGCTGGGGCGTGCTGGCCTCGCTCGCCACCATCCTTGTCTATCAGGGCAGCATCAGCATCGGTGCCCACGGGCTCAAGCCACTCGTCGACGCTAATCCCGCCGCCATCACGGAGCTCAACGCCGTCGGCGGTCTGGTGCTCGTCGCCATTGGCCTGAAGCTGCTCAAGCTGCGCGACCTGCGCGTTGCCAACTTCCTACCCGCTCTCGTGGTGGCGCCCCTGGTGGCCGCCTTCCTCGCCCACGCGCCACACTTGCTTCCCTAGGGGTTCCACTGCAGCATTCCAGACAGCCGTGCCGTCTCTCCCCGACGTCTTCCGACGCAGGGCTTGTGAATTCTCCCACTCGGCGTTGACCGCATGCTATACTGCCGCACAACAGACGGAAGCCTGATGAGGCGCAATACCAGCGGGGGTGCTCGCCGATGAGGTCTTTTCGCCGCTTGCCACCGATTCTTCGGGTGGTGTCACTGCTGGGACTGCTCGCCATTCTTGCGTCATTCGGCGTCAAAACCTGGGCGTGGTGGCTGGGGCAGGAAAGTGGGCAGTGGTCTCAGCACCTCGATCTCGTTGGCTTTGGTCTCTTGCAGCTGGGACTCACCTACTTCTTGATGGGTATCGCCTACAATCCACGCCACCCTGCACGCTTTGCCCCCGTCCCCCGTCCGGCTCGCGTGGCGCGCTGGCTGGATACCTGGCGCGGGCAGCTCATAAGCGCGTTAGTCGCCAGCACTGTTCCGATGGCCACCGTTATCGTCACGCTGGCGGTTTCTCCCGACACGCCTCCCGTCTTATTGGCGTATCCAGTCAAAATGGTCTTCTTGGTCGCATGGTTCGTATGGTTTACCGTGTGGGGTTGGGCGATGATGTAAGCATCAAGACTGCACACATCGCGGGGCTGCCGCTTGGGCTTCGACGAGAATTCACAAGCCGTGTCTTCCGACGCCACGCATCTTGACGCCGCCCGCGCAGGGGACTATATTTATGCCCGACAACTGAATCCAGGCAGCCGTTGGGCGGTTCGTGCTTCGCGGCACGAACCAGGGAAATCGGTGAAAAGCCGATGCGGACGCGCCACTGTAACCGGTAAGCTCGCTTCCAGGGCCACGCTTCGCGCGTGGGGTCACTGCCACTCTGAGGTGGTGGGAAGGCCGAGGGTCGAGCGTTTCAGCCGGGAGCCAGGAGACCTGCCTAGCGGAACGCGCTCAGTTCCTTCGCGCCAAGAGGAGAGAGCAGCATTGGTTCGCCATGCCCTCTCTTTCCATTGGGGAAGAGAGGGCTTTTGTATGGCACACCCACCTGTGAGGAGGTGTCCGCGACGGGGCGCTTGTTCCGTTGTCGCGCCTCGCATCGCATGATTCATCACTCTACCACTCCGTATTGTCGCGGGCCGTGGCGCCGCGCCCCGTGAGCATGCGGAAGGAGGCATCGCACCTATGCGCTCGCGTATCTCTACTCTCGCGGCGGTCATCACCTTGCTCGCCTTGGTCGCCGCGCTCGCAGCCTGCGGCGCCACGAGTACGGCGTCTGGCCCCGTGCGTCCCGTGATCGCTACGGACGCCGACAACACGCCCATCGTCATTCCAGCGAAGACTCCCCAGCGCATCATCTCGCTGGAGCCGAGCAACAGCCAGATCCTGGGTGCCCTCGGCGTGGATAGTCGCGTGATCGGCGTAGACGTCAACACCGACTCCCCCGCGGACCTGGCCTCCCGCCCGAAGGTTACGGATGCCAACGGCAAGCCCAACGTCGAGCAGATCATCGCCCTGCAGCCCGACCTCGTCCTGACCTACGGGCATTTCACCAGCGACTCCGACCAGCAGCTCCGCCAGGCCCACATCACCGTCGTCGCGGTTCCGCTCGGCGACGTGGCCGCAATGCTCCAGGACGTCACACTGGTGGGCCAGCTGGTGCACGTCGACGCCCGAGCCACAGCCGTGGTGAGTGGACTGCGCCACCGCATCGCCGCCGTCGAATCCGCCGTCAAGGGTAAGCCGTCCGTGTCGGTCTATATGGAGGTGGGCTACAGTCCTGGCCAGGCGTATGCGTTTGGTGGCGGCACGTTCGGCGACGAGCTGATCCGCGATGCGGGCGGCACCAACATCTTCGGCAATAACACGACTGGCAGCGGCTATCCCCAGGTCAGCGACGAAAGCATCATCGCCGCCAACCCCCAGGTCATCGTCCTGACCGAAGATCCGCAGTACGGAGGCGATCCCGCGCAAGTCGCTAGGCGCGGCGGATGGTCGGCGATCTCCGGCGTGCAGAACCACCGCATCTACCAGCTCAGCCAGGACGACGCCGAGCAGCAAGGTCCGCTTCTCGTGGATGGCCTGGAAAAGCTGGCAAAGCTGCTGCACCCCGACGCCTTCCCACAGGGGTAATCCTCGCAGCTCGCACCGGTCCGCCGTCGCAGTCCTGGCCGTCTGCCGGGGCGGCTCGCAGCGGCGGCGGACCGGAGGAGGCAGAAAGAGGAGGCAGACATCAGTGGCAGACGCATCTGACCGCATCGCGAGCACCAGTGCACCGCGTGCTCCGAGCGCTGCCGTCGTCGCCAATCGGCTCCGCGCCGGCTTGCGCCGCGGCGCGCTGCCCGTCCTCGGCGCGCTATTGGCGGGGGCCGTGCTGCTGGCGTCCGCCGTCGGCTCCGTCGCCATCTCTCCCGTGCAGATCGTGGAGATGCTGCTCAACCACGCCCTTGCCCTGCATCTGCCCCTCACCTGGCCGCACACCTACGAAGTGATCGTGCTGGACGTCAGATTGCCGCGCGTCGTTGGCGCCGCGCTCGTAGGCGCGGCGCTGGCCACCTCGGGCACCCTGTTCCAGGCGCTGCTGCGTAACCCGCTCGCCGATCCCCTTTTGCTTGGCACCTCCGCCGGCGCGGCCCTGGGTGCGACCCTTGCCTATCTGATCCCCGTCACGCTGGTCTGGCTGGGCTTCGGTCTGGTGGCCGTCCTGGCGTTCGGCGGCGCGTTGCTGGCAGTGGCGCTGGTCTACGGCCTCTCCACCCGTCATGGCCAGACGCCTGTCGTCACGCTGTTGCTTGCCGGTGTCGCCGTCAGCGCGCTGCTCAGTGCCGGCCAAACCTTGCTCATTACCGTCTTTCCCAGCATCTCCCAACATCTCATGTCGCTCTATCTCTGGCTCGTCGGTGGCATCGCCGTGACGGGGTGGGATGAAGTCGGCGTCGTCGCGCTGCTGGTCGCATGCGGTATCTTGGGGGCGCTCTACCTGGCGCCCACCCTGGACGCCTTCACGCTGGGTGAGGACATGGCCAGCCATCTGGGCGTGCACGTCGAGCGCCGCAAGCTCCTGATCGTCGGCGTCGCGTCCCTGCTCGTCGCGGCAGCCGTCTCCATCAGTGGCCTGGTCGGCTTCGTCGGCCTGGTGGCTCCGCACGCTTGCCGGCTGCTGCTCGGTCCGCGCCATCGCCTGCTGGTGCCCGCCGCCGCGCTTTCGGGCGCCGCGTTCGTCGTCGTCGCCGATCTGCTGGCACGCTCGCTGGTGGCGCCGGCGGAGCTGCCGCTGGGCGTCCTGACGGCTCTCGTCGGCAGCCCGTTCTTCCTCGGGCTGTTGCGGCAAACCGCGCAACAGTACCGGTGGTGAGAGGATCGGTCCGCCGATGACGCCCCCAGCTGCCGCGAGCCCACCCCTGGCGATTGCCGTCGACCAGGTCAGCTACACGTATCCCGGCCGCACCGAGCCGGTGCTGCGAGATGTCAGTCTGTGCATCTCGCGCGGCGAGATGGTCGGGCTCCTGGGACCGAACGGCGCCGGCAAATCCACGCTGCTCAAGCTCGCCAGCGGTCTGCTGCGCCCCCGTGGCGGCCACGTCCTGCTCGATGGCGCGGACGTGCGCGGGCTCCCACGCGCGGAAGTGGCCCGCCGCGTTGCCGTCGTGCCGCAGGACTTCAGCGTGCAATTCGCGTATACCGTGCGGCAGCTCGTGGAGATGGGTCGCCTGCCTCATACTGGGAGTTGGGGCGTATTGGGCTCCCAGGACCGCGCCGCCGTCGCCGCCGCCCTCCACGCCGCCGACCTGGCGAGCCTGGCCGACCGCGTCTTCAACGAGCTCAGTGGCGGCGAGCGTCAGCGCGTGCTCGTGGCCATGGCTCTGGCACAGAGCAGCGGCATCCTCCTCCTCGACGAGCCCACCGCACACCTCGACATCCGTCACCAGGTGGACGTGCTCGAACTATTGCGCACGCTCAATCACGAGCGCGGCCTCACCGTCCTTGCCGCGCTGCACGACCTGAACCTCGCCGCCCGCTATTTCCCCCGGCTCGTCCTGTTCCGCCACGGTGTCGTAGCCGACGGCCCTCCGACGGAAGTGCTCGATGGCGAGCGGTTGAGCGCGGTATACCAGGTGCCCGTGCATGTCGGGATTCTGCGTGGCGAAGAGTTCCTCAGCGTGCTGCCTCCCGGGCGCGATGTTGAGCATCCCTCCGCGCGGCCGGCCGAGACGCAGCCCATCGCCGTCCATGTCGTGGCGGGCGGCGGCGCTGGGGAGCTCGCCATGCGGGCGCTGGCCGACGCCGGTATCGCCTTCACGGCGGGCGCGCTCAATGTGGGCGACAGCGACCACACGCTCGCCTCACGGCTGGCCGCCGAGTGCATTGCCGAGCCGCCGTATGCGCCCATTTCCGAGGCAGCCCTTGCCGCCACGCGCGCGCGCATGCTCGCCGCGCCCGCCACACTGATCTGCCCCGTCCCCCTTGGCCCCGGTAACGTCGGCCTCGTCGAACAGGCGCTCGACGCGGCCACTGCCGGCCGGCGCGTTGTCGTGCTGGAGCGCGAGCCGCCGGATCCAGTGCTCGCGACGCGCGACGACCTGCTCGCGCTCGTGCGACAGCGCGACTTCACCGATGGTCGCGCGACCGCGGCGTACGCCGCGCTCCTCGACGCGGGCGCAGAGGTCGTCTGGAGCCCCGCCGCCGCGCTGCGCGCCATCGGTGGCGAGGCGCCCGCTCCCCGCTGAGCGCCTACACGCAAGCGCCCTTTACCCGCCGATCATGGACATCGAGCGTTCCGTGCGACGGAAGCGCTTGTCCCCAATGTAATGTTTCAGCTCTTTATCCCAGATGGCCAGGCGAACGGTCCGCTCCAGGTCCTCGTCGCTGCCGCCCGAGCGCATCACCCCACGCAGGTCCGTCTCCACGTGTGAGAAGAGGCAGGTCCGCAACCGCCCGTCCGCGGTCAGGCGGATGCGGTCGCAGGTGCTGCAGAACGGCTCGCTCACCGGATTGATGAATCCTACTTCGCCTACCCCATCGGCGAACGTATAGCGCCGCGCCGTTTCCGAGCGATCCCCGGTGGTGATGCGGACCAACGGCCCATACTCCGCCTCGATCAGCGCCTTCAGCTCCGCGCCGGTGAGGATGTCCTCTTTGCGCCAGATCTGGTCGGCGTCCAGCGGCATGAACTCGATCCAGCGCATCACATAGCCTTTCGTGCGCGCCAGCGTGACGAAGTCCAGCACCTCCGCCTCGGTGACGCCGCGCATCGCGACGGCGTTGATCTTGATCGGTCGCACGCTCGGATACTTCTCCAGCTCAGCCAGGCCGTCCAGCACCTGGTGCAGCGCGTCGCGCCGCGTCATCTCCGCGAACCGTTCCCGCACCAGCGAATCCAGGCTGACGTTGATACGCGTCAGTCCGGCCTCCGCCAGCGGCCTGGCCAGCTTCGTCAGCAGGACGCCATTGGTCGTCAGGCTCAAGCTCCGCAGGCCTGGGACCTCCCTCAGCATCTGCACCAGTATGGGCAGATCCTTGCGCACCAGCGGCTCCCCACCCGTGAGCCGCACCTGCTCGATGCCGATGTGCGCCAGCACGTGCACCAGGCGCGCGATCTCCTCGAAGGTCAGGACCTCGCTGTGAGGCAGCCACGGCAGTCCCTCAGCCGGCATGCAATACGTACACCGAAAATTGCACTTGTCGGTGACGGACACCCGCAAACTCTTGATACGCCGGCCATAGCTATCGACCAGCAACCCGGTCATGGGAGGCTCTGCCTGGAGCACTGTCATCTGTCGTCCCCGTTGCCATGCGGCCGGCTGCCATCCGGCGCCTTCTCTGTGGCCACTCCTGCTCGCCAATGGTAGGTATTAACTGCTTGAACTATACCACGACCACGCATTGACAGTCCCATTTTCCTTGACAGCCTCCGACCTGGCTGCGATACTATGCCCTGCGGCCGTGAGACGGCTCGCGCCGGGCACGAGGAGACGCATGAGCACTGTCTACGGGGTGACTATCCGCAAGGGCGGCCAGGGGAAGTCAACCACAGTCTCCACACTCGCACGGCTGTGCGCCATGCAAGGCGCGCGGGTGCTGGTCGTAGACCTGGCGCAGCCCGGCTCGGCCACCACCTCGTTCCGTGACCTATGGCCCGACGTCGAGCATACCGACCTGTCGCACTGCCTGCTCGCCTTCCGCGACCTCGGTCCCAACGCCCCAGTGCCCGCTGCCACCGTCCGCGAGACGCTGGCTGCCTGCAACCTGCCCATCCGCCTGCGCTCGATGCCCAGTTGGGGCGAGGGACGTATTAGCGTCCTGCCGCATGACGAGCTGCTGAGCGAAGCCGCCGCCTTCCTCCCTTCTGAGCAGGTGCTCCGCGCTGTGCTTAGAGTCCTGAGCGATGAGACAGACATCACCTTGGTGGACTATCCGGTGGACGGCGCGTCGCTGCTCGCCAACGCGCTGGCCGCCACCGATCGGGTGCTCATGCCGCTCGTCCCCGAGGCGCCGGCCCTCGAAGGGGCTGACGCCACGCTGCGCCTGCTAGCACGCGCGCGTCAGGCCGGCCACGCCGTCTCTCTCGGCGGCATCCTCCTCACCCGCTGTGACCCCAAGAGCAAGCGCGCCGCCGACGTGGTGCGGCTGTTGACCCAATCTGGCGAAGTCGAGGGGGAGTCGTTGCATCGCAAGCTCTTCCCCTTCGCCATTCGACACAGCGACTTCTACGAACATGCGTTTCGTTACGGAGTCCCCGTCTGGGAGCGCACCGACGATACGTCCCACTGGGCAGGCTACGTGCTCCTGGCGACCTGGGTCCTCCGCGATGCGGGGCTCGCCTCCCTGGCCGATAGCCAACGCCTCGCCATGCGGCTCGACCCCGAGACGCGCATCTTAGACAGTATGGCGCTTGGGCTGGGCAAGCCCGAGGTGCCCTATCGCGACTTCATGGCCGGCCACGCCACTCTCTCGGCCTGACCACCTCGGCCGCGCGCCAACACCCGACGGAGGAGCCTCTCACATGAACCAACGCCACACCGCCGCGACGCTGACCCCGGTGCTGGCACTGGTCGTCCTCGTGGCGTTCGGGCTGAGCGGCCTCATGACGGGCGTGTTGGCGCACGGATTCGTCGCCTCCCTTGCCGTCACGCCCGTCCCCACTCCGCGCCCCACCGCCACCCACCCGCCTGAGCATCCTCAGCCGACGGCCACGTCGGTAGCCGTCGCACCGACCGTGCACTTCAACCTGTCATTGGGCGCTCAGCCACAGCGAGTCGCCCCAGGCGACACGGTCACCCTGGTGGCCACCGCGACTGCGAAGACGACAGGCTTCCCAGTCGCCCGTCTCCTCTGCACACTTGGTGTTTCTCCCCTCGGGGGCACACCGCTACTTTCGACCTGGCCCGCACCTACCACGACCAACGACCAGGGGCGTGCGGCGTGGCAGGTGAGAGTCCCTACCCAACCGGGCACCTACACCGTGGCCGTCAGCGCCACGGGCCCCGACCAATTCAAGGCCTGGGCCTACGCGTCAGTTCACGTCTCTGGATGAGTGTCATCCGCGCCGAGCCGCCCGACGACGCCCGTCACCAGCGCGGCCAGCCGCTGGCTGGCCGCTTCGGCGGCCGCTACCACATCCGCATGGCTTGGCACTTCCGCGTGCGCCCCTTCCGCCGGCAGTGCCACGTTCGTCACACAGCTAATGGCTAACACGCGCAAGCCCATATGCACCCCAGCAATCACCTCTGGCACCGAGGACATGCCGACCGCGTCCGCGCCCATGCGCCGCAAGAAGACCAGCTCCGCGGGCGTCTCATAGCTGGGGCCGGCCACCATCACGTACACCCCTTCGCGCAGGCTGATGCCCTGCTCCTCCGCCACCGACCGGGCCAGCGCGCGCAGGTCCGCATCGTACGCCGTCGTCAGTGCGGGAAAGCGCGGCCCGATCGTGTCATCGTTCGGGCCGACCAGAGGATTCATTCCGGAGAAGAGCGCCAACCCGATGTGGTCGCGCATCAGCATCAGGTCGCCCGCCTGAAATGAGCCGTCCAGCCCTCCTGATGCGTTGGTCACGATCAGCACCCGCGCACCGAGCAGCCCCAACACCCGTACCGGATGGACGACCTGCGCCGCGCTGTACCCTTCGTACAGGTGGAAACGGCCCTGCAATGCCGCCACTGGCACGCCAGCCAGCCGTCCTACTACCAGCCGCCCGGCGTGTCCCAGCACCGTCGAGGGCGGAAAATGCGGCAGCTCGGCATAGGGGAATGCTTGCGCGTCCGTGAGGTGATCTGCGAGCCCGCCCAGCCCAGTGCCCAGCACGATCGCCACCTGTGGCACGAGGTGTAGCCGCGGGCGCAGCGCCGCTGCCGCTTCCAGCGCGGCGGCATACGGGTCAGCTGCCGCCGCGCGGGCGGATTTGGTGCGGCCCGTGGTTTTCGGCATCAGCGCACTCCTGGCCGCAACAGATCCCCGGCCCTCTCCTGCTGGCCGCTCACCGCCGAGACGGCGCGCTCCTCCTCCACGCCGTCCACGCCCGCGCTGGCAGCCTGGGCTTTGAGCAGGTGCCGATACATCTGAGTGGTCGAGATATTGGCGTGCCCCAGCAACTCCTGTACGCTGCGCAGCTCCATGCCTCGATCGATCATATCGAGCGCGAACGAGTGGCGCAGCGTATGGGGCGTGATGTCGGCAACGCCCGCCGCCCGCGCGTACCCCTTCATGATGAGCCAGAATCCCTGTCGTGTCAGACGCTCGCCGTGATGGTTCAGAAAGAGCGCGTCAGTGCTCTCGTCGCGGACGAGTTGCGGACGTCCTCGCGAGAGGTAGGCGTCCAGCGCGTCGCGTGCTGCCTTCGAGACGGGAAGCTGACGCATGCGGCCGCTCCTGCCCGAACAGCGTATTGTGGCCAGCCCCGCATCGACATCAGCCAGCTCGATGGCCACCAGCTCTGATACACGCAGTCCCGTCGCGTAGAGCACGTGCAGCATGGCGGCGTCGCGCAGTCCTGCGGCCGTGGACACCATGGGGAGCGTAAACAACCGCGCCACTTCCTGTGGCGAGAGCGCATGCGGCAGATACTTTTCTACCCTGGGCGACCCAACGTCCTGAGCCGGATTGCTCGGGACCGCGCCCGACGCGCTCAGGTACTGGAAAAAGGACTTCGCGGCGGCAAACTTGCGCGCGATGGAGGTTGTCGCGTACTCGCGCTCGGTCAGGTGCGCAATGAATGACTGCACAACCGCTGGCTCGACCGCCGCCCACGAGGCAATGCCTGCGTGTCTGAGATAGTCTACGAGTTGGCGCAAGTCTGTTTGATAGGCATCGAGGGTGTTCTGACTTGCCCCCCGCTCAGTTGCCAGCGTGAGGATGAATTGCTGTATGGCCTGCTCCATAGTGGGTCGGACACACCTCGATTCTAGTCGCGCGATCCACAACCGCGCG
>CAYQFU010000008.1:0-29676 GCA_964416775.1 uncultured Ktedonobacterales bacterium | reverse complement strand
TCTCAGCGCCCTCTCCCACTCCTCCGGCGTGTTCACGTTCGTCATCGACTCCCCATCCGCGTCGTACCGGCCCCATTCCTCCGGCTCCACGATGCGCGTCGCCACCCGTCCATACAGCCGCGACACCGCCAGCTCTCCCGCCGCGATGCTTTCCTGCAGCGCCGCCAGGCACGCCTTCGTATATACCGCGTGCATCTGCTCGGTTCCCCTCGCCGTCCGCGGCACCACCACCGCGTGGCCCTCCGCCAGCTCCAGGAGGTAGCGCACCAGCGCGGGCTGCACGAAGGGCATGTCGCATGCCACCACAAACACTCGGTCGGTGCGCGCGGCGCGCAGCGCCGTGTAAATCCCTCCCACCGGTCCCATGCCAGCCTGGATGTCCGGCACCACGCGCACCTGCGGAACCAATGCCGCCCGCTCGGGTGGCCCCACCACCAGCACCTCGCTGGTCACGATGCCCAACCGGCCGATGACCCGTGCCAGGAGCGGCTCGCCTTCCAGCACGAGCGCCGCCTTGTCCCGCCCCATGCGGCGGCTGGCGCCGCCCGCAAGCACCACACCCGTCGCCTCAACCCGCTCGAACTCCAGCTGCGCCGCATCGCCTCGCGTCGCCATGTCAGCCTCGTTGCACTGTCGACCGTCCACTCCTACAGGTCACGCCGGTGAAGAGGAGCCTATACCGTCACCAGATACTTGATCCTGTCGTACGTCGCTCGGCTGATTGGCACCAGGAGCAGCTGCGATACCGCCGTGAAGGTGCCGTGCGTTGCCCGATAGGCCACGATACGCCGGGCGACATCCAGCGAGATGCCGAGGGCGTCGTGGAGGTCCTGCGCCGACGCCGCATTGAGATTCACCAGACCCGAGAGGTCGGGCGGAACGACCTCCCCGACTCGGGGGACGTAGATCTCCTGCCCGTCCGCCACGCGTGCCGCCAGGTCCACTCGCGCCGCGTCCGCATCCGGCAGCAGCCCTCCGGCAGCCCGCACCAGATCACTCACCCGCGCGCCGTCGGTCAGCGCGTACACACCGGGCGCCTGCACCGCACCGAGCAGATAGGCGTGGATGGCGCTGGACGCCTGGTCGACGCCTGGCCCGGTAATCTGAATCGTGTGATGCTGCGGAAGCCATTGCGCTGGCAGGCTCCACCCCCACCACATGCCGATCTGCACGCCCGTGCCTGCCAGCAAGATCAGTCCCAGCATCGCTCCGACGGGGATGAACGCCCGGCCGCCCACAAAGTGGGTCACCATTGCCCGTGCCTTGCCGAATGGGCTGGGCTGCCCATCGGGACGCGGCCGCTCCGCCATCGCATCTCCCCCAACCCGTCGCGCCGCGCCCTACTCCCCGCGCGTCCCGACGGCGTCTTGCCGCGCGCCCGCGCCTCGCCGGTGTGGCGCCGGCATGCTGGCGAACGGCAGTTGCAGTCCCGGCTCCACATCCAGTGTGAAGTCGCTTCGCTCGCCCAGGCGCAGATGAAAATACGCCGCCCCCGCGATCATGGCGGCGTTGTCGGTGCACAGCTCCACCGGCGGGTAGCTCAACGGCACGCCAATCTCGCCAAGGCTGGCTTCGAGCCGGGCGCGCAGCGGCAGGTTCGCGGCCACTCCTCCCGCCAGCAGCACCTGCGCCACGCGCAGATCTCGCGCGGCCTCCGTGGTCTTGGCCACCAGCACATCCACCACCGACTCCTGAAACGCGGCGGCAATATTGCCTACTGCGTCGGCATCGAGCGGCGCACGCTGGCCCTCTGCGGCACGCCCCTGCTCCTCGACGACGTGCATGACCGCCGTCTTCAGCCCACTGAAGCTGAAATCGCGCGTACCGCGCAGCCAGGCGCGTGGCAATGAAAACGGGTTGTCGCGGCCCAGCGGCCGGCCCTCGGCCGCTCGCTGAATCGCCGGCCCACCGGGGTAGCCCAGACCTAGCAAACGGCTCACCTTGTCGAACGCTTCACCCGCGGCGTCGTCGCGCGTCTGCCCGAGCAGCTCGTAGCGCCCGTGCCGGGGAATATGCACCAGCTCGGTATGCGCGCCGGAAACCACGAGGGCCAGGATGGGAAACCGCGGGTCGCCAGGCAGCTCCACGGCGCCAGTCGCCACAGGATGCGCCGTTCCACCGTTTGTGCCGTCCATTGCGGCTTCACCTGAGCGCAACCAATTGGCGTAGATGTGCGCCTCCAGGTGGTTGGCGCCATAGAACGGCAGCCCACGCGCCCAGGCGAGCGTCTTTCCCGCCGTCAGCCCCACCAGCAACGAGCCGGCAAGGCCCGGGCCATATGTGGCTGCGACCGCATCGATCTCCGACCAGCCAACTCCCGCCCGCTGCAGCGCCAACTCTAACACGGGCACTACAGCCTCTAGCTGGTGGCGCGAAGCCACCTCTGGCACTACTCCACCGTAGCGCGCGTGCACTTCCGCTTGTGATGCCACCACATTCGCGCGGATGAACCGGCCATCGGCGACAATGGCCGCGCCGGTTTCGTCACACGAGCTCTCGATTCCCAGCACCAGCATGCCTCGTGATCCCTCCTCAATGCTGCCCCGAGCCAGGATCACCCACCGGCCGGGCGTCCGCCGTCGCGCCCGGGAGGTCGCGGCTAGATTGAAGCCGTGTGGCCAACACCGCTTTTAGCCGCTGGAACTGCTCGCGATAAGCCCGGTCATGAATCTCCGGCGTCCACATGATGAGCGCGTCCTCATGGTTGTCACTGTAGTAACGACGGCGGACGCCTTCCTCACGGAAGCCATATTTGCGATACAGGTTCTGCGCCACATGGTTGGACACCCGCACTTCCAACGTGACCACCCGCGCGCCGATGTCGTAGGCGATCTCGATCAGTGAGCTGAGCATCAGCTCACCGACCCCGCGTCCGCGGTAGTCCGGATGCACGGCAATCGTGGTGACGTGCGCTTCATCCACCATCAGCCACAATCCTGCGAACCCGATGATCGAAGCGAGATCGTGGCGGGCGGGACCGCCCGCCGGCCGGCCGGGGAGCAGCGATAGGGGAAAAATCCGCCGCGGCGGCTCAGGGGGCGTGCTCGTCGGCTCCCCGGCGGCGTGGATCAGCGTGTCTCGCGCCACGACGTAGTGCGCCCAGCGATTCTCCTGCAGCTCGCGGCGATACGCGCTCGTGGGCCACGGAGAGGCGTACGCCAGCTTCTCGATCTCCGTGACCCGCGGTATATCTGCCATCGTCATCCGCTCAATGGCGTAGCGCACACGCATCTCCCTCTTCACTGCCAGCTCACCCACGACTCCCCTGCGCCGCCGCGTCCGCGTCAGCCACACGGTACCGGTTACTGACCGTGATGGCTGGGCGCCGCAAGTATAGCGGTCCAATTGTATCAGCTTCGCTCGATGCTCCGCTTGCCCATCGCTCCCATGCCAGCTCGGCCACCCAACTCGCCCGGCGGCCGCCCAGCTCATCCGCGAACTTAGCGTGGCTTCCCAGTGCAGCCTCCAGGGCCGTACGCGTCTCGCCACGCCAATCGCCGCACACGAGCACCGGTTGGCCACTGCTCACGGCCATCCCGTCCGCCAGCGCGGCCGGCGTCACCACCTCGTAGTCGCTGACGCGCCACAGCCCCTTCGCCACGCGAACCCGGACCCCGCTCGAAGCCCCATCCGTCTCGTCGCTCATGTACCGCGCGGCGTACACTTCCCCGCGGCCGGCCTCCAGCACAGCATACAGAATGCCGCATGTAGGAGCGTGCCCACGCGCGATCGCATCGAGAGTCGAGCAACCGTAGAGCGGCACGCTCAGCGCGAAGGCTAGAGACCGCGCCGTGGCCAGCGCCACGCGCACACCATTGAATGACCCTGGTCCACGCGCCACCGCGACGGCTGTCAGGTCGGCGGGCATCGCCTGGCACATCGCCAGTACCTGCTCCAGCCTGGCCAGCAACTCCTGGCTGTGCCGACGGCCCACATCCCACGTGAGTTCCGCGGCCAGCCGCTCGCCTCGCACCAGCGCGACACTGGCGTAACTGGTGGATGTATCGAGCGCCAGCAGCATCGCTATTCTAACTCCTTGGCGATGGCCGCCGTTCCATGTCCCCCGGCCGCCGCCCGCAGGAGCGCGCGGCACAGGACCTCACCGCGCGCCCCACAGCCGTCCAGCTGCAGCCGCCGGGCGTGCGGACCAATGATGTCCAGCCGTATGCGCAGGTGGCTCGCTGGCCATACGCCCGGCGCGCGGTCGGCCCACTCGACGACGCAGACACCGCCCTCTTCCAAATAGTCGTCAACGCCCAGGTCCAATACCTCGTCCTCTTCTTCCAGCCGGTAGAGATCGAAATGGTACAGCGGCAGCCGCCCCGCGTATTCCTTGACCAGCGTGAACGTCGGGCTGTTGATGACCGACGACACGCCCAGCCCACGCCCGATGCCCTGCGCAAGCGCCGTTTTGCCCGCCCCCAGGGTACCCTCCAGCAGGATCACATCTCCCGGCTGGCAGAGCGCGCCGAGCTGCTCGCCAATGCGGTGCGTCTCTCGGTCGCTGTGGCTGACCAGCTCGCCCCGCACGTGCGGCGCCATTGGCTCAGACGATGATTGGGCGACCATGCGAGCGCTGCCTCCGGATGACTCCCTATGGTGGCGCGACGGCGCAGCCACCTATGCGCGTCCTCGCGCGCCATTCTAGTTTGTAGCATACAACTTCATCGCAGCCGCGTCCCGCATGCGGAGCAAAATGCCGCCGTATCCCGCACCGGCTGGCCGCACGTCGGGCACGGTCGCTCGCCAGGTCCAAGCTGCGCCTGGCCAGCCGGTGAGCGTGGGGCCCGGGCGCTGTAGCTTGGCGCCGCGCCCGCGCTTGTTCCCGGCCGGAATACTTCGCCACGGATGCCCTGTATTTCGGCTTCGGCGCCTGTGATCTCCTGGTTCAACTCGCGCAAGCGGCGCAACAGCGCCAGCAGCGGCTCCTGGGTGAGCTGTCCGCGCCGCTCAAGATCGAGCGACACGCTCGCGATTTGCTCGAGCAGCGCCCCGCGCTCCCTCTGGCTCAGTTCCAGGTCGTGCTGCCGCGTGCTGACACGCCGTAGCCGATTGGCCTCCCAGGTGGCACGCTCGGCTGCCGACATCGCCGCGCGCTTTGCCGCTTCCACAAAATCCTGCATTGCTGTCTACTCCTCCGCGATTGCTCGGCGGTGCAGCCGCACGGAAGCGATCTTGCCGCCCGCCTCGAGCTCGATGGCCACCACATCGAAGCGATACGGCCGCTGCTCGTCGCCCTGCTCCGCCAGATACGTCTGGGCCGCCGCGATGAGGTGCCGTCGTTTCGCCGGCGTGATGGCCTCTTCCGGACTGCCCATCACACCGCCGCGGCGTGTTTTCACCTCGACGAACACGAGCTCTGGCCCATCCTCGGCAATCACGTCGAGCTCACCATATGGGCATCGCCAGTTGCGCGCCACCACCCGGTATCCGCGCTCTTCCAGCAGTCGCGCCGCCAGCCGCTCGCCGCTTGCACCGAGCCGGCCTCGCGCCGTCCCTCGTGCCGCGCCGCTGGGTCTGGCACGTCCGGCGTCGTGTGGTGCGCCATCGTCCCCTGCGGCCATGTCGCCTCCCTCTGCACGGTAGTACGCACCCGCCCCGTCCCCGGTTGGGTCCCGTCTCCGCCCATTGCACTTGCCCTGTCGCACAGTGTCCCACAAACTGACGAGTTGGTGCACAGAACCCAGCCTGCGCGGACGTCCCGGGCCGCTGCGACTCCACCAACGCCGCCTCGCGCGCCGTGTAGCGCACCAGCCCGTCGCCTGGACATGTGCTGTGATAGGATGAGGCCACGCGGCTTGCCGATCGCACCGGCGCGCAAACCGCACGGAACGCCACGCCACAACAACAGGAGCACGCACGCCTATGGATCCGCGCACCCAAACACACGACGCTCCGATGGCGCCGCTCGTTTTCATTCACGGCTCGGGCGACAGTGCGCGCAGTTGGGACGCCGTTGTCGCGCCACTGGGTGTCCCACCCATCCGCGCCATCGCGCTGGACCTACCAGGACACGGCGCCCGTGCTGCCCTGCTGCCGCCCACCCCCACCGTGGACGCCTATGCGAGCGCTGTCCGCGATGACCTCGCGTCCCGTGGCCTGGACCGCGTCATCCTCGTCGGGCACTCGCTGGGCGGAGCCATTGCCCTGCGCCTCGCACTCGACGCGCCCGCGCTGGTAGTGGGCCTGGCGCTGGTCGGAACTGGCGCCCGCCTACGCGTGCTGCCAAGTCTATTGCAGATGGCACACGACGATCCCAGCGCCGCCGCACGCACACTGGCGAGTATGGGCATCGCCCCAGACCACGAGGCCCTGGTGGAACCATATCTGGCCACTCCCACGCCACTCGCGCCCCTCGCGCTGTATCACGACCTCTCAGCCTGCGACGTGTTCGACGTCCGCGATCAGCTCGCGCGGATCGCCCAGCCAGCGCTGGTTGTCGTGGGCGACTCCGACCGCCTTACCCCACCGAAGTATAGCCAGTATCTCGTCGAACGTCTGCCCCACGCCACACTCGTGACCGTTCCTGGAGCCGGACACTACCTCATGCACGAAGCGCCCGACGCCCTCGCGCGCACACTCCGGGAATGGCTGGCCGCCCTTCCCGGCTAAGACGTCAGATCCTTGATTGCCTGCTGGAGCTGCGAGTCGCCGCTCGACGTAAGCTGGTTGCCGGTCAGGTGCTCCTCATTGGCCACCAGCGGCGTCACCTCTGGCTGCGTGCTCGACAGGTTCACCACCTGGTCGGGGATGATACCGGTATTGCGCACGTTGACCCCACCGGGCGTCAGCCAACCCTCCGTGCCGAGCAGGATCTCGCCGCCGTTCGCCAGCGGCACCGGCGTCAGGATCGTGTCCGTGCCAAACGTGTGCTGCCCCACGACGTGGACATCGTGCCGGTTGTAGCTGACCGCCGCCGTCACAATCTCGGCGGCGCTCGCCGTCCCATTGTTCACCAGGATAACCAGCGGCTTGGTCGTCGCCAGTCCGCCTGACTGCACGGCTTCCGCCTGACGCGATGTCCGCGTGCGCTGGATGTACACGTTGTGCCCCGGCCCCGCTGGAACGAACTCGCTGGCAACGCTCACCGCCTGGTCGAGGTATCCGCCGGGGTTATCGCGCAGATCGAGAATGATGCCGCTGGCATTGCGCACATTCGGCTGTTGCAGCACGGCGCGCAGTTGGGCATTCGTGTTGTCTGCATTGTTGTTCGGATTCTCGGCGAACTGAGTAATCTGGATGTCGGCGATATTGACGCCCGGAATCACATAGCTGGACACCAGAGGCAGCGTAAACGGCTTGCGCGTCAGCGTCACGTTGAAGGGCTGCGCCACGCCAGGCCGCTGGATGGTGAGCGTGACGGTCGTGCCCTCCTGGCCAACGATCAGCGGCCGCACCTGGTCGAACGACATGCCGCTGATGCTCTTCCCGTTCACGGCCTGAATGACGTCACCCGGCTGCAAATGCCCATCCGCCGCCGAGTTTGGCACCACCTCGTCGACGCGCAGCGGCTGATTGCCGCCACCACTGAGCAACACGCCGATCCCGACGGTGGGCGCGTTGTGCAGCGAATTGTTCTCCTGCTGCACTTCCTGGGGCGTCTCGAAACGACTATGCCCTGTATCGCCCAACGAGTTGACCATGGCGTTGATGGCGGCGTATGCCATCTGCTGGTGATTGATCGCGCTCGTATCCACGTACCCATCGCTAATGGCCTGGTACGCCTGGAAGATCGCCTGCTCGTTGGGATCAGTGCTGGGAATCGTGTTGTTATGGTTCGCGTAGAGATTGCCGAACCACCCCGCGCTGAAGGCCAGGGCCACGAGCACCGCCGTCACGACGATCTGAGCCGCTCCCGAGGGGGGCCGCGTTCGCGGGGAAGGCGGCTGCTGCCCGTACCACTGGTGAGGAGGCTCGGGCGCCCCCGTGACGTTGCTGTGCTCGATCACGCCAGTCTCCTGCTTTGTTGCGCCAGGCGCTTGCCGGTACCCGTGTCCTGCCAAGCCCTGCTGTGTTGTATCGTAGTCCATGGACCACTCAAGGTCAAGCGACCAAGGTGTCGTACGGAGTCCGGCCACAGTCATGCTGTGGGCCGGAGCGGATGGCTGCTCCGGCCCTGCTATACCCGTCGCTACCTGATTGAAGATCATCCTTGCAGTGCACAGACCGGCGCCTTATGACCTCGTACGCGTGCGGCCCCGGCTCAGTGCTGGGTAATGTAGACTTGCGGCCATGCCACGTCCGGGAAACTGCCCGAAGCGTTGAGCCCGAAGCCGTGCACCCACGTCCGCTGGCGCCACGTGATTTTCTCCTGCTCGTATGGGATCCACGGCACCAGGTTCACCACTTCTTGCTCGGCCTGGTGATACTCCTGCATACGCGTCGTCGGGTTCTGGTCAGTGTCCGCCTTGGTCATGAGCAGGTCGAGATCGTGGCTATTCACGTGTGCGAAATTGCCCGACTGGTTGCTCATGAACTGCAAGGACAGAAAGTCTTGCGGATCGGGATAGTCGGCCAGCCAGCCAATGGCAAACGCTCCGTACTGGTTGGTCTCAATACCCGTCAAGAATGTGTTGGACGAGCTGACCGATTTCTCCTGCACGTTCAGCCCGAGAGCCGCGCTCCATTGATCGGCCGCGGCCTGCGTGATCTCCACCCGCGTCGTGTTGCTCGCCGACGTATAGATGTCGATTTCCTTGGTCGACGAGTAATGCTTGGGGTTGGTATCAATGTACGGGCAATACGGCGGGTCCACTGGTCCGCTGGGCGTTCCGATTCCGGTCCCAGCCGTCGGCGTTTCGGTCGGCGCCACTCCGTGGCACTGCGCGCGGGCCTGATTGAGCAGACTGACTGCCGCCTGCTGATTGCCGGTAAGCGATTGGGTGCCATCCGGCGACGGATTGACGAGGCCTGAATTGTAGCCCGGCATGCCCTGGGGCACGATATGATTGGTCGGAATGCACCCGCCCTGGCAGATGCGATCCGCCAGCAGTTGCTTATTGAGCGCCAGATCGAACGCCTGTCGCACGAGCTGGTTGTCGAACGGCGGGGTCAGGAAGTTGAGCCCAAAATACTGGATGACCAGACCCGCCACCTCATGGAAGTCGTCCTGTCCGCGCGCGTATGGGTAGTCATGCGCCGGCACGTCGGTGTAGTCGTACTTGCCGCCCCGGTAGAGGGTGTACATCGTGTCAGGACTGTTGACGAAAGGCCGAATCACCTTCTGAATGGTGAGCTTCTGGTGCACCTGCTCCCAGTACGGATTGGGAACATAGGTGACCACCGTGCCGTCCCCGTAGGAAGCGACCTTGAAGGGTCCGGAGGCGCCTCCCTCGTCGAGGTGAAACTGCCATTTGCCGTTCGGATACTTGTCCACCAACGACTTCTCGACCGGGTAGGCGGTAGGATAGGTCAACGCCTCCAGGAAGTACGCCACGGGCGCCGAGAGCTTGAGCACAAGCGTCTGGTCGTCCGGTGTTACGATCGAATCGCCGATCAACGACTTGACGAGTGCCCCTGTCTGGCCCTGACCGAGTCCAAGCGCCCCATTGGTGCATGTCTCGTTATTGAACGTAATCGAATCGGCCAACTCGTACAGGTAGTACGCCACGGGCGACGCCGTGCACGGGTTGAGCACCCGATCCATGGCGTACGCGAAATCCTGCGCGCGGAGCGGCTGCCCATCGCTGAAGTGCATGTTGGCGATCAGATGAAAGGTGTACGTCTTCCCGTCGGAGCTCACGTCCCACCGCTTCGCGGCATCCGGCTGAACCGTCAGGTCACTCGCCAACGTCACCAGCCCCGCATACAGCATCTGCGCTGAGCCGGTGTCGTACGAGTACTGAATCTGCGAGGGATCGAACGCTTCATCCTGAACGTTGGCGCGCTGCTGAACCGGCCACCAGAACGTCTGGTCGTTGGCCAGAGGGGCGGCACCCGTAGTGGGACCGCACGCCGCGATCAGGATGGGAATGGCCATCAAGAGCGGCACTACCGCTCGCACGCCCCATGCCCATGTTCCGCGCCGCGACCCACTTGTGCGCACGACGCCACTGGTCCGAATGCCCCGCATACTGAGTCCGCCCCTCTCCTGAGCTCCTGACACCCTTTCCCGGCAGTCCGAGTCGGTGGACTGTGCGGCTGGGGCGCCTGGGCGCGACTTCAGCCGCCAGCGTTGGCCGAGAATGGAGGGAATGCTGTGCGCTGCACGCGCTCATGCATGCACCAACCCGCGCAAGCTCAGCGCGCAATCCGCCGTGCCCGCACGCTCCGCGATTGTACGCAAAGTGGCCCGTGCTGTCAATCGCCAAATTGCGCGGGGTCTCCGGCTCGCCGTGCGGGACGCGGGTCTTCCGGAGATCATCCGCGCGGCGCGACCAGTGCCACCGCGCGGGACGGCAGTTCGCACTCCGCATAGCTCCTATTCGTCGCAGGGCCGCACGACGGCCGTCGCGTCCACGAGAGGCCAGACCCAGGATGCTGGCCCCGTTCCCAACGCGACGCGGAACGTTTGGGGGGCCGCGAGTCCTCAGCGAGCCGACACAGTGAACGGCAGCACCGCCGCCACCGCACTGTTCCAGCGCAGCGTCACGACACCGGGCCCCACGCTCGCCGTCGTCAGCGCGGCCGGCATCCATTCGTTCGCCCCCACCTGCACGAGCGGGTGGAATTCGCCGCGCGCATTGAGGTCGTGTGCGGGCACATCCTTGCTGCCGGTCGCCAGTGTGCCGTTTGTGCAGAATGTCGCCTGGATCGTTCCAGCATCATCCGTCGCCACCTGGAACGTCACGTATACGTATTGGCCAACGGTGAACTTCGACACGTTGTTGGTGGGCCGGTAGCTGCCTGCCACCACATCTGTCGTCAGCTGCACATCCGTGAGCATGTTCGCCGCCTGAGGGTCTACGGCTGGCGAGGGACAAACCGGCGTACGCGTCGCCGTTGGGGAAGCGGTGGCTCCTGGCGCGTGATGCGGATGCAGGAACGACAGATCCACGCCCGCGATGTGCTGGCCGGACGCCGCCAGCGCTCCCACAAAGAGCAACACCACCACGCACGCCGCGCTCAACACAGCCAGCGCCCGCAGTCTGCCTCCTCGTCCGCGGCGCTCCGCCGAGCCGCCAAGCGGCTGAACGGGCCGGTAGCCGCCCACGCGGCGCGGTGACGCCGTGCCGTCTGGTGGCACATAGGCACGGCCAAAACGGTCCGGTCCAATCGGTGGGCCGTAGATCGTCGGCGCGTATGGGTCAACCGGCGGCCCGCTCGTTTGCGCCAGCTGGGACGGCGGCGGCGAAGTCACCACGGTCGTGTCCGCCAGATAGCGCGCATGCTCCGGTACAGGCTCGCCGCAGTTCGGGCAAATTGTTTCCTCCGGCCGGAGAGGCCGGCCGCAATTCACGCACTGCATGTTTCGAGCTCCGTCCGCGCTGAGTGTCAGGGCTATGCCCTGTATATCCAGTATACCGGACGTGTGCCACCGCACAACGCCAGAGCAGATGGCGTGCCGGTGTTGTGCCGCGTCAGGGCAAACCGCTCACGTCCAGATCGGCTGGTGCCTCCACCGTGAACCGCCACTCGATCCGCCGCTCCTCTCCAGCCGCAAGCGTCAGCTCCCACGTCAGTTGCTCCAGTCGGGTGCGGCTTGTCGGCTGCGGTCGCAGATCTACCCCCGAGACCTTCACGCGCTCGTGCCGTGGCACCGGCAGCCGATCCTTCAGGAACACTCGCTGCGTAGCGGCCGTGCGGTTGCCAAGTGTCACGCGGTACCCGTACGTGATGCGTCGGATGCCTCCGAGCAGGCCCCCTTTGTCGGTGTCGCGCTGAATCAGCTCCCGCTTCACCGTCACGTTGTCGTCAACGCCGAGATACAGCTTCAGATCAGCTCCTTCCGCGGTCAAGTCCAGACTCGTTGCCCCCACGTACTCGTCGCCCGTTACGCCTACATGGAAGACGTGTAGCTCACCTGGCAGCAACACGCGCCCCGAGGAATTGGCCACCACAGCCCGCAGGTGGGCGCCCGACGCGACCGACGGCACGGCGACATAGTCCATGTGGCACGCCAGATCATACTCGCCCAGACCCACCGTATGAGGAGAACCATCTGACGGGATGTCCGTCTCCCCAGGCAGCTTGAAGACCTGCGCAGCTCCGCTGCGCTCCACATCAGCCTCGGCCAGTTCCGCCTCGGCCGGCTGGGCCTCGATTGCCAGCGCGGAGAACATTGGGGCGGCCTGCGGCCATTCCCCAGGCACAACAGCGTTCGGACCTGCGTCCGCCTCTACCGACTGGGCCGTGGAATGGAATGCGCGGAGCCTTTGCCCCTGCGCGGGACTAGCAGGACTAGCACTACGTATGGGACTGGCAGCCAGATACCACGGATCCGGCTCGTCGGGCAGCGACGCCGCCACCGCTGGCCGCGCCGTCGAGAGCGCCAGTGGCACGCGCCCCCACTCCTCGCCAGTCTGCTGGCGCACCAGCGCCTGCTGTGTCAGATGCACGCGTCCGGCATCCACATCCACCCGGGCGTCATAGCGCGGCCGCCAGCTCGCCCCGCGGATCAGGTACGACAGCTCGATCTCCACGTCGCCGGCCTGTGGCACCTCCACCCGCACAACGGCCGACAGCCGGTCCGGCCACCCGGCCCCACCGAGCGCGGCGTACTCACGCCGGCGCGCGTCCAGCTCCTGCTGCGTGCGCGCGCGCTGCCGCTCCAGGTCTAGGTTCACGCTCGCCAGCCGCTGCGACTCCTCCGCCGCATACGCGAAGAACGCGCTGGCGTCGTCAGTCTTCGCGGTCCCCCGTGCCATCCCCCACGCCAGGCTGCGTGCCGATTGCTCGCCCAGGCTGCGCAGCCAGCCCTGCTCCTCCTCGATGGTCCTCTGCCGCGCCTGCACCAGGGCCACGTCGTGCTCCAGTCCGGCGATGACCTCGCGCAGGCGGCTCAGCGTCTCCTCCGGCGCGGCCGCGTGCCGCTCCTCCGCCTGCTCCACACCCAGAATGCGCGTACCCGCGGGCCCGCGACCCGCCGCCCGCAATGCGTCGCGCAACACCGCCAGCGGCAGCCCGCCGATGCGCAGCCCGTGGCTCCCCGCTGCCTCGATCCGCGCTTTCCCAGTCCGCACCACCAGCGCACGGTCCGGAAACACCGTCACGGTACTGATGTCCGTCTCCAGGTCGATGTCCATCCCTTGCTGCCTCTCCCATGATCTCAAGCGCCCTGCGCCGGGTGGTCAGCCGGAGTATATCCCGCCCCGGCCGGTGGCGCAAGCGGCCGTTTGCTCACCCTCCGCGGTCGTGCCGCACCATCACGGTCGCACATCGGGCCCTTCACTACTGCCTGCCTGCGCCGCCCAGGCCCACTACCTTCAGATGCGCATCCCCTGGCGCCGCACTTGTCTCGCTGCGCTATCTTTTTTGTAGTGCTGGACATACAGCACCACGGAGGCTCCGTTCATGAACTGCGAGGACTTTCTCTGATGCGTATTGGGCTCCAGGTCCCTAACTTCACGTGGCCAGGCGGGCCGGCGCGGCTGGGCGAGACGTACGGCGCCATCGCCGAGAGGGCGGAGGCTGCCGGCTTTTACAGCTTCTGGGTCATGGACCACTTCTTCCAGATTCGGTCGTTCGGCCCGATGGACCACGACATGCTCGAAGGGTGGAGCGCCCTGGCGTTTGCCGCCGCGCGCACC
The DNA here is from genome assembly GCA_964416775.1 of uncultured Ktedonobacterales bacterium. Lineage (GTDB taxonomy): Bacteria > Chloroflexota > Ktedonobacteria > Ktedonobacterales > JADMIN01 > CAYQFU01. The sequence continues at coordinate 15,988 of CAYQFU010000008.1, read as the reverse complement.
CGCCACATCAAGCTGGGCACGATGGTCACCGGCGTCACCTATCGCCACCCCGGCATCCTCGTCAAGACCGCCACCACCCTTGACGTCCTCTCCGGCGGCCGTGCGTACTTCGGCATCGGCGCGGCCTGGAATGAAGACGAGCACCGGGGCCTGGGAGTTCCCTTCCCTCCGCTAGCCGAGCGCTTCGAGCGTCTGGAGGAGACGCTGCGGATCGCCCTCCAGATGTGGGCAGACGAGGGCAAGGCCAGCACCGCCAGGCCCTTCGAGGGCAAGTACTACCATCTCGAGCGCACTCTGAATGTGCCGCAGTCGCTGCAGCGCCCACACCCTCCCATCCTCATCGGTGGCGGCGGCGAGCGGAAGACGCTGCGCCTGGTGGCGCAGTATGCCGACGCGTGCAATTTTGGCGGCCTGGGTCCTGACGTTGTACGTCACAAGCTGGACGTGTTGCGCGAGCATTGTGACCGGCTCGGCCGCCCGTACGGCGACATCGAGAAGACGATGCTTGGCTCGCTGCGTGTCACCAGGGACGGCCGCGAGGGCAGCATGACACCCGGACAGATGGTCGAGTATTTCGCCCAGTACGCGGCCATGGGGTTCGACCAGGGCATCGTCGGCTTCGGCAATGTCACCGACCCGGACCTGTTCGACCTGCTCGCCAGCGAAGTGGTGCCGGAGGTGACCAAGCTGGCAGTCGCCGGGCGCTAGCTGAATCACGGGCACGCAAGCCGGGTGCACGTGGCGCCCGGCGACACAGGGCCGTCCCCAGGCTGGGGGCGGCCGCAACCATCATGGACCACCATGGAGTAGTCTACCATGCAGATCACCCCCGCGGTACGTCGGTTTCTGGAGGCGCCCCGCTTCGCCGTGCTGGCGACCATCAACCCTGATGGGTTGCCGCAACAGTCAGTCGTGTGGTACGAACTGCAAGGCGATGTCGTGATGCTGAACACGGCACGCGGCCGCGTCAAAGACAGCAATCTGCGCCGTGACCCCCGCGTCTCATTGTGCATCGAGGACGGCGACCGCTTTGTGACCATCGCTGGCCGCGCCGAGCTGGTAGACGATCAGGAAGTCGCCCAACGCGACATCGCCCACCTGGCCGTCCGGTACGATGGGCCTGAGCAAGCCGCCCAGGAAGTCGAAGAGTATCGCCGGCAGACGCGCGTCACCATACGCGTGCGCATTCAGCGGCTCTACGCCGAAGGGATAGACGAGGACTAACGCATGATCGTGGCGCTCGCGGGCGGCGTGGGGGGCGCGAAGCTGGCACACGGGCTGACACTTGCGGCGCCCGACGAGGACCTGCGTGTCGTAGTCAACACCGGCGACGACTTCGAGCTCTTCGGCCTGCACATCTGCCCCGACCTCGACACGGTGCTCTACACGCTGTCCGGACTTGCCAATCCAGAGACCGGCTGGGGAGTGGCCGGCGACACCTTCGCCACACTCGATATGCTTGGCCGCTACGGTGGAGCGACGTGGTTCCGCCTCGGCGACCGCGACTTCGCCACCCATATCGTGCGCACGCAGTGGCTGCACGCCGGCCAGAGCCTCACCGAGGTGACGCGGGAGCTGGCGCGGGCGCTCGGCGTGCGTGCCGCCCTGCTGCCCATGTGCGATGAGCCTGTGGCCACGCTGGTGGAGACGCCAGCGGGCATGCTCGCTTTTCAAGACTATTTCGTGCGCCGCCACCAGACCGATGACGTGCGCGGCATCCGCCTCAGCGGTATCGAGACGGCCCGTTTGCCGCAGGGCGTGCGGTCGGCGCTGGCAGAGGCCGAGATCGTCGTCTTCTGCCCATCCAACCCAATCGTCAGCATCGGCCCCATTCTCGCGGTCCCCGGCATGCGCGATGCGCTCCAACAGTCACAGGCCCCGCGCATCGCCGTGAGTCCGATCGTCGGCGGCCGTGCCCTGCGCGGCCCCGCGGACCGCATGCTGACGAGTCTGGGCCACGAGTCGTCCGCGCTGGGAGTGGCGCGGCTCTACCAGGGATTCATCCACGGTCTAGTCATCGATCGCGCCGACGCGGATCTCAAGGCGAGCATCGAGGCACTGGGAATGCGCGCATTCGTCACGAACACGATCATGACCGATGCTGCCGACCGGCAGCGGCTGGCCGCCGAGGTCTTGAGCTTCGGCCAGGAGCTGAGGCGCCCCCAACAGGCGAAGGGAACGATGTAGTGAGAGTCGCGGCAATCGTTCCCGTGAAGGCGCTCGGCGCGGCAAAGTCGCGGCTGAGTCCAGCGCTCGACCAGCACGGGCGCGCCACGCTGGCCCTCTGGCTCGCGCGCCGCGTGACCTCGGCCGTGCGCGCGTCCGGTGCGGTCAAGTGGCTCGCGGTCGTGAGTCCCGACGCCACCGCCCTCGGCTGGGCCGCGAGCGCCGGCATCATGCCATTGCGCCAGCAGCGCGGCGATCTCAACGATGGCCTCGAAGTTGGCCGGCAGTGGGCGCTGGACTCCGGCGCCGACGCGTTGCTCGTGCTCCTGGGCGATCTGCCCTCGCTGGCGCCTGAAGACGTGCGCGCGTTGGTGACGCTCGGTGTCTCCACGGCGCAACGTGCCGCTGCGGCGGGTGCTGCGGGCGCGGCCGTTCTCGCGCCAGACCGTGCCGGCAGCGGCACGAATGGCCTCTTCGTCGCGCCCGCGCACGCCATGCCGTTCGCGTTCGGTCCCGAGAGTCGCAAGGCGCATATCGCCCTGGCGCGGCAGCACGACCTGCTCGTCGCCACCTTCCGTACGCCCGGCACGGCGTTCGATGTGGATCGGCCCGCCGACCTGGACGAGCTGCGCGTCTCCGGTGACTGGCCGGCAGGCGCGCTGGATGGGCCGTGCGCGAGCACCAGCAGGAGGAGCGATGGAACAGGATTTTGACCAGCAGGCTACCCAGCTCTCGATCATCGGCCTGCGCGCCGTGCGCGAGATTCACCCAGGCGACGACCTTGCCGAGCTCGTCGCGACCGTAGCGGCGCAGTCCGGCGTCACTCTTGCCGATGGCGATGTGCTCGTCGTGACGCACAAGGCTGTGTCGAAGTCCGAGGGCCGCTTGCTGGATCTGCGTACCGTCGAGCCATCACCCTTCGCCCTCCAGTTCGCCGCCACCTGGGGTCGCGACCCGCGCCAGATCGAGGTGGTGTTGCGGGAAAGTGTCCGCATCGTCCGCATGGACCGCGGCCTGATCATCTCGCAGACACGCCACGGCTTCGTGTGCGCCAATGCGGGTGTCGACCAGTCCAACGTGCCCAGCCAGGACGTCGTCTGTCTCTTGCCCGCTGACCCTGACGCCTCGGCGGCAGCGCTGCGCGCCGCCTTGCGCGAGCGCGTCGGCGCGGACGTGGCGGTGATCGTTTCCGACTCGTTCGGGCGCACCTGGCGCCAGGGCATCGTCAACGTGGCGATCGGCGTGGCCGGTCTGGCCCCGCTCGCCGACTATCGCGGGCAGCCCGACAACTCGGGCCGCGTCATGACCTCTACCGTGATGGCCGTGGCCGACGAGCTGGCGGCCGCTTCCGAGCTGGTCACCGGCAAGCTGGATCGCTGCCCCTTCGCCGTCGTGCGCGGCTATCGCTATCAGCGCGCCGAAGGCAGCGCGCGCCAGATCGTCCTGGACCCCGCGATGGACCTCTTCCGCTGACCCATCCTCCCGTACTTTTCGGCGCGCGCCGCGAGCGGACATCGTCCGCGTACACTGACAGAAAGAGGACGACATGGGTTCCCTTGGTTACGCCGCCATGTTCGAGCAGTTCCATCCCACTGACCTGCTCCGCTGGTCCCGCGAGGCGCAAGACGCCGGATTCACCGCCGTAATGGCCTCCGACCACTTCCACCCCTGGACGCCCCAACAAGGCCAGGCCGGTTTCGTCTGGGCCTGGATGGGCGCCCTTGGCGCGCAAACCTCGCTCAGCTTCGGGCCGGGCGTAACGGCACCTGGATATCGCTACCATCCTGCTGTGCTCGCCCACGCCTCCGCCACGCTCGCCGCCATGTTTCCCGGCCGCTTCTGGCTGGGGATCGGCGCTGGCGAGGCGATCAACGAGCACATCGTTGGTGAATATTGGCCAGAGGCCCCTGTCCGGCTCGATCGGCTCGCGGAATCGATCGAGATCATCCAGCGGCTCTTCACTGGCAAAGTGGTCAAGTACAACGGCACCCACTTCATCCTGGAGAGCGCCAGGCTCTATACCCTCCCCGAGACCCCTCCTCCGATCTACGTGGCCACCTCCGGCCCCGTCAATGCCGAGCGCACGGGCCGCACCTGCGACGGCATCATCACCGTCGGCGCACCAGACGAACGGATCCGGAACCTGCTGAGCCGCTTCGAGAAGGGCGCTCGCGACGCCGGCAAGGACCCAGCGGCCATGAAGCGCATCATTCAGCTCCACGTCTCGTGGGCCGAGAGCCGTGACGCCGCGTATGCGCAGGCCGTGCGCGAGTGGCCCAACGGCGGCATGCGCTTCCCCAAAGGCGACATCCGCAACCCCGAGGACTTCGCCGCCATGGCAGAGCTCGTGCGGCCCGAGCACATGGAAGGGCGCGTCTTCTGCTCGCCCGACCTGGCCGAGCACACCGCGCACATCCAGCACTTCATTGACCTTGGCTTCGACGATGTCTACGTCCACAACGTGGGCCGCAACCAGCACGAGTTCATCGCCGCGTACGGGCGTGAGGTCGCCCCGGCTCTGCGCTGGCAACAGCGCTGAAGGCTCCCGGCTCCTTTCATCCGCCACACCGCGGCAGGCGTCGAGGGTAGGGGCATTAGGAGCGATTGCCATGCGTCCGGACGCTCGAGATGCGCGCGATACCGACCCAGTGCGCCTGCTCTCGCTCGTGATCGCCGACGATGGACACGTCGCGCTCCTCGTCGCCGGCCCCGATCGCTGGCGCGACGAATCCGGCTACACGTTCGTTCCTCTGGAGCTACCTGGTGGCCCCGCCGAACCGAACGAGTCGGCTGAGCGAGCGCTCCAGCGCATCGCCAGCGCGCGCCTCGGCCGATCCGTGCGCCCACTCTCCAGCCCATGGACCTATTGTCCCTCGGCAACTCATGCTATTGACCGCCGCTCGGCTACCGCCGGCCAGTTGTGCCCGGTCCTGGAGATCGCCCGTGCTGTGCCCCTGACACGTGACGACTCAGCGCCCGGTCTTGCGCCCGTCGTCGTGCGTGCCTACCGCGCATCATTGACAGATGCGACGCCGCTGCAGCGAGTGAGCGTGCTGTGGCTCACACCCAATGCGCTCCGCGCCGTCGTGCGCGGACAGCCTTTGGGCGACCTTCTGGCGCTGCCGGACGTTCGCTGGCAGCCCGCGGGCGAGGCGCTACCGCCCGAAGACGCCCTCATCTACGTGCCGTCCGAATATGGCGAGCGCTACTTGCTGCGTGCGGTAGCCAAGTACGGCTGGCAGGCCGTCATCCCTGAGGAGCGAGCACATGAGTCTCGATGAGCGGATCGTACGCGCCCCGGAGCTGCGCGGCGCGGCATGGTTCAACACTGACCGTCCCCTGACGCTCGCCGACCTGCGCGGCAAGTTGGTCCTGCTCGATTTCTGGACCTTTTGTTGTATCAATTGCCTTCACGTCCTCGAAGACCTCAAGTACCTGGAGCGCAAGTACGCCGGTCGTCCCTTCGTGGTGGTTGGCGTGCACGCTCCCAAATTCACGCATGAGGATGACCCAGACAGCGTGCGTCAGGCCATCGCCCGCTACGGCATCACCCATCCTGTCGTGCTCGACAGCGATCTCCGCACGTGGAACGCCTATGCCGTGCGCGGCTGGCCGACCCTCGTATTGGTGGACCCATCAGGCTACGTCCTCGGCGTGGTCTCCGGCGAAGGTCACCGCGAGCAGCTCGATGCCGCCATCGACCGGGCGCTCGACCTGCTCAGCCAGGCTGGTGCGATCGCCGACGGCCCGTTGCCTGTCCGGCTCGAAGCCGCTGCCGGCGCCATCTCCACGTCATCCCCCTTGCTCTATCCCGGCAAGGTCCTCGCTGATGAAGCCTCTGACACCCTCTTCATCGCCGACACGGGTCACCACCGCCTCATACGGACGCGACTGGACGGCCGCGACTCCGAGACCATCGGCGCGGGCGATCCCGGTGCCGCGGACGGCGATGGGCTGACCGCCACGTTCCGCTCGCCGCAGGGCATGGCCCTCGACGCCGAACACAACTGGCTCTACATCGCCGACACCGGCAACCACTTGATTCGCCGCCTCGACCGTGCCACCCGCGCCATCACCACCGTCGCCGGCACGGGCAGCCTGGGGTATCAGCGTCGCGGCGAAGGCCCAGCCCGTGAGACCGCGCTGAACTCTCCCTGGGACCTCTGCCTGCTGCTCGGCAAGCTCTACATCGCCATGGCTGGCACACATCAAATCTGGGTCTACGATCCGGCGCGCGAGACGGTGGGCGTGTTCGCCGGCAGCGGCGCCGAAGGCCGGCGCGACGGCGTCGCCTCCGAAGCCGCGCTGGCGCAGCCAAGCGGGCTTACTACCGACGGCGCTCGACTCTTCGTTGCCGATAGTGAGATCAGCAGCGTGCGGGCGATCGAGCTGCCGCCTGACGGCGGCGAGCCGCGCGTCCGCACGCTCGCGGGTGGCGACCTCTTCCAGTTTGGCGACCGCGATGGTCGCGGCGACCTCGCCCGCCTGCAACATCCGCTTGGCGTCGCCTGGGTTCCCGCGGGCGCACACGGCGGCGGTCAGCTCTACGTTGCCGATACCTACAACCACAAGCTGCGCCGGCTCGACCTCGCCACGCGTGATCTGGTCACCTTTGCCGGGACGGGCGAGCATGGCGCTCAGGACGGCCCGCTGGCTGAGGCTCACTTCGACGAGCCGAGCGGACTGAGCTATGCCGCCGGACGGCTCTACATCGCGGATACCAACAACCACGCCGTCCGCGTGCTGGACATGGCCGCGGGCGACGTGAGTACATTGGCGCTGCCGGGCCTCTGTGCGCCTGGCATCTGCCTGCCAGGATAATCGCCCGCGCACCAGGAGTCAGACGCTATGCCGCCCACGCCGGCGATTCGTGGCCGCTACGCCCCATCGCCCACGGGCGCGCTGCATCTCGGCAACCTGCGCACCGCCCTGCTGGCGTGGCTCTTTGCGCGCGCCGCCGCCGGCGCCTTCGTCCTCCGCATGGAGGACCTCGACGTCCCTCGTACCCGCCCTGGCGCTGCGACCCAGCTGCTCGCCGATCTGCGCTGGCTCGGCCTCGACTGGGACGAAGGGCCCGACGTTGGCGGTCCGCTCGGTCCGTACGTCCAGACGCAGCGCGGCGCGCTCTATGCCGCGGCCCTTGGTCGCCTGCGAGCCCGCGGCCTGCTGTATCCGTGTTACTGCACACGGGCCGAGCTGGCGCGCCTCGCCAGCGCACCCCAGGCTGCCGCCGATGAGCCACCACCCTACCCCGGCACGTGCCGCCATCTCACGCTGCGCGAGCGTGCCGCACGTGAGGCGGCCGGACGGCGCCCTGCCCTGCGCTTTCGGGCGCCCCACGGCACGATCCACTTCACCGACCAGATCGCCGGCCCCATCGCGGAGGACGTGGCTCGCACCGTTGGCGACTTTGTGGTGCGGCGCAGCGACGGCGTCATCGCCTATCAGCTCGCTGTGGTGGTGGACGACGCCCTCATGGGCGTCACCCAGGTGGTGCGCGGCGCTGACCTTCTGGCCTCCACTGCCCGCCAGCTCGCCCTGTTCGACGCCCTCGGATACCCTCGACCCGCCCAGTTCGCCCACGTACCTCTCGTCGTGGACTCTGCCGGCGAGCGCCTGGCCAAGCGCGACGCGGCCGAAGGTCTCGCCGCACTGCGTGCTCGGGGCCTGACCGCTCCTCAGATCGTCGGCGCCCTTGCCGCCAGTGTTGGTCTCTGGCCCGCTGGTGAGCCCGCCGCCCCGCGGGACCTCCTCGCGACGTTCTCGCCTGCCGGCCTCCGCCGCGCGCCCAGCGCCATCCTCGTGTAGCCGCGCACGGAATGGTGTCATAGCGCGTCTCGATCGACCCACGAGACACGATGCCGCGCCAACACGAGTCCCGAAAGGCGCGATTCGCCCTCCACCAGGTGCCGTGCCGGTCTTCATCCGGGCGGACCTCGCGGCCCGCAGGCCATGCCGGAGCGGCTGTCAAGCGCCGGCTACATACCCGCGTCGACCAACGCGCTCACGCTCCGTGAACGGGATCGTGTACTCGCTGATCTCAGCCGCCAACATGCCCCGAGCCAGGACCCGCGCCGCTGTGCTATCACATGGTTGATGGTACCTACCCGACACCTACGAATCGAGAGGATCACAGTATGTCGCTGGCCGATATGCGCAAAGAGTACATGCTCCACGGTCTGAGCGAATCCGACCTCGACCCCGACCCCATCCGTCAGTTCGGCCACTGGTTCGACCAGGCCGCCGAGGCGGTCACCGTCGAGCCGAACGCCATGACCCTGGCCACCGCCACACCGGATGGCCATCCCTCCGCGCGTATGGTCCTGCTCAAGGGCTTCGACGACGCTGGCTTCCGCTTCTTCAGCAACTACGACAGCCGCAAGGGAAACGAGCTGGATGCGAATCCCCGCGCCGCCCTCGTCGTCTACTGGGGTGAGCTGGAGCGCCAGGTCCGCATCGAGGGGCGCGTCGAGCGCGTGGCCCCCGAGCAGTCCGACGCGTATTTCCACAGCCGTCCGCGTGGCAGCCAGCTAAGCGCCGCGGCCTCCGATCAGAGTCAGGTCCTCGCCGACCGCCAGGTCCTCGAGCGGCGCGTCGCCGAGCTGGATGCCCAATTCCAGGGCCAGGAGCTGCCTCGCCCCGACTTCTGGGGCGGCTACCGCGTCGTCCCCGCGACGATCGAATTCTGGCAGGGCCGCCCCAACCGGCTGCACGACCGCCTGCGCTATCGCCGGCTCGACGATGCCCGCTGGATCATCGAGCGGCTGGCACCGTGAGCCTGAGCGCCCTGGCTGACTCCATTCGTCGGCGTTCAACGGCACTGCCCCATGATATAATCGATAGTTGTGACCGCGTGGGTCAGTCACGTATCGGCGGATACACCGCCGTTTTTCACAGAGCGAGGAGTGGCGACATGGCGGTGAGGTCACCCGCGAAGGGTGAGAAGGGTGAACAGAAAGCCCAGCACAAGAACGGCAAAGCCCAGCGGCAGGACGGCTCCGACGTCAACGTCGCGTTGCTCAAGCGGCTCACCGAGACCCCTGGCGTGTCGGGCCGCGAGGAGCGCGTGCGTAAGCTCGTCATCGAGGAGCTCACCCCTCTCGTGGACGAGATCAACGTAGATGCGCTCGGCAATGTCATTGCCTTCAAGAAGGGCAAGAACCATCGGCGTATCATGCTTGCCGCCCACATGGACGAAATCGGCTTCATGGTCAAGCACGTGGACGACCGGGGCTTCGTCCGGCTCCAAACGCTCGGCGGCTTCGATGCGCGCGTGCTGGTCGCCCAACGGGTCGTCATCCACACCGCCCATGGCGAGACACTCCGCGGTGTGCTCACGCCGGCCTCCAAGCCCATCCACATGCTCGGGGACGACAAGCCCGGCGCCCCGAAGCTGGAAGAATTCTACGTCGACGTGGGCATGGCCGCCGACCGCGTGCGCGAGTTGGTGGACATCGGCGACCCCGTCACCATGGACCGCACGCTCGAGCGCGCTGGCGACTGCGTCATCAGCAAGGCGCTCGACGACCGCACGGGCGTCTTCACCATGATCGAGGCGATGCGCAAGCTTGGCAAGCATGACGCCACCATCCTGGCGGTTGCCACCGTCCAGGAGGAAGTGGGCCTCCGAGGCGCCACCACCTCCGCCTTCCATGTCGAGCCCGACGTCGCCATCGCCATTGACGTCACCCTGGCCATGGACACCCCCGGCATGCCCGACACGGACGCGGTCACCCGGCTGGGCGAAGGCGTCGCCATCAAGGTATTCGATTCGTCCGCCATCCCCAACTACAAGCTCGTGCGCCACGTCCGTGACGTTGCCGAGCGCCACAATATCCGGCATCAACTCGAGGTGCTGCCCCGCGGTGGCACCGACGCCGGCGCCATCCAGCGCGCCCGCGGGGGCGTCCCTGCTGTCACGCTTTCGATCCCCACGCGCTACATCCACACCGTCAACGAGATGGTTAACCTGACCGACCTGGACGCCACCTCCACCTTGCTTGCCCGCTATCTGGAAGACGCCCATACCGGCGACTACTCGCTGTAGCGGCCACGTGCGCGGGCAATCCACCGACGCGGCCTGCCGAGGACTGGCGGGCCGCGCGGTCTTGCCCGCTTCCCTGGAGGCTCCATGGCCCAGCCCGACGGGGCGGACGCCCCCGATCCCGCCTCCATCAGCCCCCCATCCTCGGCCGGCCTCATCATTGCCTGGTCCGCCGCCTATCGCCAGCACTGGGACCTCACTCCCAGCGCGTATCAGGAGCACGGCGTCGTAGGCTGGGGGCGGAGCCGCCGCCTGGCCCGGGCGCACGATGCCTCCCGCGCCTTCAAGGCATATCTCGGCGTGCAGCACTCCGATCCGGCCCGCTGGCATCTCGCTGGCGAGCCGCGCGCCGTCTTTTTCCTCTCGCTGTTTCTCGATGGACGTACCGTCACCCTCCGCACGTTTCCGACGCTTCCCGACGCGCTCTTCGCCCTCCAGGACTTCCACTCTCGCCTGACTGTGTCCTGATCCTCTTTAACGGTCGCTACCGCGCTTGCTGGCGAAGCAGGGGTCCAGCCAGGCGAAAATCCGCTCCACAGCAGGGCCAGGTGGCAATGCATTTCGTCACAAGTTGCGGTACAATAAAGAGTAAGTGGAGACCGCGCTCCACCCAGCATGCTTCCTACACTATGGCTCAGTTAAAGGTACGTTTCTCCTACCGCGAATCCGCAACCCCCGTGACCGTAATGCACATGGAGTATCCTCAACTCCGTGCTTGCCGCGACCGCTTTGCTGGCTGGCTCAACGCAGAACGCTTCCCCTCAACCGTCGGCCACTCGTGCTCCCCCTGGAAAGGCTCGTCCCGCGCAATGGATATCCTCGAAATCGGCTATCCCTTTATCCCTGTTCCGCCTCTCACTGGCTATGGTCCGACCGAAGCCGTGATCTCTTGCATCACGGAGGAAATGGTCAAGGCAAGCCACCGCGTCTCCCTCTGGGCGCCCGCTGGCAGCCGCACCGCCGCCGATTTCTTCGCCTGCGGCGAGCCGACCTCGCTGCAGGTGACGCCGCTAGAATGGCGCGCTCTCCGCGACGCCAGCTCTGCCCGCGCGTACCAGCTCGCGTATGAGCGCGGCGTGCATATCATCCACGACCACACGGAGTATACCGAGTATCAGGTCCCCGCCGGCCGCGGCCGCATCCCCGTGGTGCGGACGGTCCACAAACCGGCGTCCATGCCGGGCGTCATCGCCCAGTATCAGGCGATGACCCGTGCCGGTGATGCCTTCGTGGCGATCTCCGCGCGCCAACGTGACCTCTTCCAGCAGGCGGCCGCCCGCAGCGGCAATGGGCCGATCAACTTCGTCGGCGTCGTGCACAATCCCATCGATCTCATGGGCATTCCTTTCCAGCCCGACAAGCGGAATACGGTATTGTTCCTTGGTCGCTGCGACATCGCCAAGGCGCCGGACAGCGCCATCCGGGTCGCGCGCGACGCCGGCAAGCACCTGGTGCTGGCCCTCAAGGTTGTCGAGTATGAGCAGGACGAGCAGAACCGCCGCTATTATCACGAGATCGTCAAGCCACTGATCGACGAGGGCACCGCCAACGGCACCATCACGCTGCTCGGGGAGATCTCGCAGGAGCGCAAACTGGAGCTGCTGGCAGAGGCCGGCGCGGTCCTCTTCACCTCTGGCGGCCCAGTCGGCGCGGACAACTCGTGGGAGGAGCCGTTCGGCCTCGTGCTGACGGAGGCGATGGCAGCCGGCACGCCGGTGCTTGCCTTCAACAAGGGGTCCGCGGCTGAGGTCATCGCGCAGGGCGTCACGGGCTGGGTGTGCGACACGGAGGCTGAAATGGCCGAGGCCCTCACGCGCGTCCACACCCTCGACCCGCACGCCTGTCGCAGCCACGTCCAGGCGCATTTCTCGCCGGCCGTCGCCGCCAACGGCTACCTCGACGCCTTCCAGCGCGTTCTGACTGGCGTCGCCGCCGTCGTGCCCGCCGTCCAGTACCAGTAGCGGCGCTCCGCGAGGCGCATCTCGATCAGCCGGCAGTCTGCCAGGTACGGGAGACGCCGGGAGAGCCTTCACCAGCACAAACCTGCATGCGACACGTGCTTTCGGCCGCCTCCACCGCGAGGCGGCCGAAGCGTTTGCGCTCTCCTTGCTGGTACTTTCGTCATAGTCACCGTCCGTCGTTTTGGCTGCACGCCTACCGGCGCCGTAAGCTAGTCATGTACCGCGTGTGCAGCGCGTGGCGAACCTGGCGTGCCGGCGCTCCCACGCGCGCTCGCTCCGGATGAGGCCCAGCAATGGACGGCCCACGTCTGCAGTCTGATGCCGGCGCTACTGAGCCGCACCCGTCCGCCGGCTCGCAGCCGCCTGTGCCCCCACGCCCGACCCCGGCGCCAATCAGCGCCCTTGGTGCGGCTCAACCGGCCAGCCACCCGTTCCCCGTGCTCGTGGCCGACAGCGATCGCGGCCTGCGGGTATTTCTCTCTCATATCCTGGCCCTCGAAGGCTACAAAGTAGCGGCCGCCGGCAGCGGCCCGGACTGTCTCGACTACCTTGCCTCCCACCGTGCACCCCATATTCTGTTCGTGAACATTGTGTTCGATGCGAACAGTGACATTCACATCCTCCGCTACCTGCGCGGCAACCCCACTCTGCGCAAGCGTCTAGGTGTCGTCGTCAGCGGAGCCCACTTCAATCTGCGCCGTTATGCTCGCCACTACTCACCCTTCATCGCCACGACCATCTCCATACCGAATACCCCCACCCAGATCGTCGCAGCCGTTGGGCGAGCCGAAAGGATGCTCTCAGCTCGCCTCAGCCAGCCCCATGAGTAAACTTCCGGCGTATAATGCCTCTGTCACATTCGTACCCGCTCGACCAGTCCACCAGTTGACCGCCTCTCCAGCCTTGGCACCTCGGCTCCGCCGTCTCCCGCAAGCGCTCGGCACGCCATCACTCCACCCACTCGCACCACCAAGGAGGCCACCATGCCCGAGTTGTCTCAGCCCCGTTACCCGTCTTCCAAGGTCGTGGTGAGCGACCTCCATCTGGGCGACGGCCGGCCTGAGACTGAGAACTGGGTGGCCTCGCAGCAGGCGGCGTGGGAGCGGTTGCTCGCCGTGGCGGCCGCCGCGCCGGAGGCCGAGCTGATCGTCAACGGCGATTGCTTCGACTTTCTCGCCACCACGCCAGTGCTGGACGATCGCGACGACACGGACCCTGAGGTGGGCGTGGCCAAGATGGAGCGCATCATCTCCGCCCATACCGCCTGGTTCGGCAGCCTGCATGCCTTCCTCAGCGCGCCCGGTCGCGCCGTCACCTTTCTCATCGGCAATCACGATCTGGAACTTGCCTTTCCTGCGGTTCGCGCGGTCGTGCGCGCCGCCATCGCCGCCCCGCCGGAAACCGTGCGCTTCTGCCTGGCACGCGCCTATCGGCCCGTGCCCGACGTGGAGATCGAGCATGGCTGCCAGTTCGATCCCTGGAACGTCATCCCCACGCTCTGGGATCAGTCGCGCCCGTCCACGTCCGCTGCGCCTGACGAGTTGGAAGCCCGCGACACGAGCGCCGACGGGGGCCCCACGCGGCTGGAGCTGCCCTTCGGGTCGCGCTATTACTATCGCGTGTTCACCGCCATTCAGCGCCAGTTCCCCTACTTCGACGCCTTCCTGCCCAGCCTGCCCCAGGCCGGCATCCTCGCCGCCCTCTGCCTCTACGCTCCTGACCTCATCGTCGCCGGCTCGCGCCAGACGCGTGCGTTGTACGCGGATCCTCCGTTGTCGTCTCCCTCCGTGACCGATCTCGAGCGCGCCGCCAGGCTCGGTCCCGCCGCCCTGTTCGACGCCATCATCCCTGACGTGGCCGCGCTCCAGGCGCAGGTGTGGCGCCGCGCGGGCGTGCCCCTGGGCGCGGCGGACGCCGACAGCGGCGCCGCCTACGTCGAGGCGGTCAGCTCGGGCCTCGCCCGCGACGAGCACACCGCCCTGCGCGCCATCGTCGCCACACCCGGTCGCGAGGAGCCTGGCCCCCACGCTCTCGACGTCGCGGCCGCGTCCACCATGCTCGCTCGCGCTCCCGCGCTCCGGGTGGCGCTCTGTGGCCACACCCACCAGGAGGGTGTCTACCCGCTCGGCGCATTCGGCGGACCCAGACGCACCTTCGTCAATACGGGCACCTGGTTCAGCCGCGTCGCGCTCCCCACTCCCGACGCCATTTCCCCCGCCATCGCCGCGTGGCTGCGCGAGCCACGCGCCGGTCCATCTCCGCTGCCGTCCGCCAGCGCCTTCACGTATGCCGTGCTCACCGCGCAGCCTGGCGCGCCAACGACCATCACGGCTCACACCGCTCTGTGACCGCGCCGATTCCGTGCCAGCACGACAGCCGGCCCCGCGTGGCCCGGGTGTGATACGGAAACCGGCTGGAGCGTTGTAGGATGGGGGCATGCCAAAACGTGTCACCCTTCTCCCGCATCATTCGACTAGCGAGCTAGAGCAGCGCTATCGCCGCGCCCATGAGCCGCACCAGCGCAGTTGGTGGCAGATCCTGTGACTACTCGCACGCGGACAATCGGCTCGCCAAGTGGCGCCGAGCACGGGCTACTCGCCCTATTGGATCGGCCAGTTGGCCAAGCGCTAGCCACACGCAAGGCCCTACTGCGATGCGCAATCGCGCGCGTACCGCTTCCTCTCGCCGCCCACCCTTGCTCGACGCCGCACAGCAAGAGGAGCTGCGCGCGGCGCTGCAAAGCAATCCACCGGGCGGGCAAGTGTTGTGGACGGGGCGACTGGTGGCGGCATGGGTGAGCGAGTGAGTCGGACGCCCCTCACGCCAGTCAGCTGAAAGGCGTTGTTAGGCGGGCTGGCGATCCGGCACGCGCATCCATCCGGTTGGCCCGCTGGCTTCCGCCGGCGCTCGCCGAATCGTACTGCGCGCGGCAAGTGGGCGGCGCTGCGGCGTAGCCGGTTCGCCCTGCCGCATGCATAGGCCGGGTCGCGATCGCGCGACGGCGTGGGCTACGCCCCTGCGCCGGGCGCATCCGGCGATGGCATTCGCCAGTCGCTGGCCGCACGTGGCATCCGCACGGGGGGTACTGCACGCGATTCCCACCACCTGCCTGGAACGCGCGACGCGCTACCGCACGGCACGGGCTCCCGCCTCACGTGTTGCGCATGAGCGGCGCTCATGCGCGCTGGGACGCGTCTCGCTCACGGCGTCCGCTCGCTGCGCGTGTTGGGCAGTGCTGGCGCCCCGACGCGCTCTCAGCCGTCGAACACCGACCAACAGATGTCGTTCCGCAACCGCTGGTCGTCGAGTACGAGCTCGCGTATCGCCTCCGGGAGCTGGTCGCGCTGCCACCGGCACTCGAGTCGCCCTGCGCGCTCGCCCTCTCCTTCCGGCGCGGCAGCACGTGCGGCCTTGATTGCATAGGCGGCCGCACCGAGCTCGTGCGCGGCGACATGCGCCACCACCGCGGCCTGGCCGGCAGCATATGCGGCGTGCCGTGCTGCCCCACGCAGGTCTCTGGCCGCGCCCATTGCGTGGCCGCCCGCCGCGCGCGCCTGGGTCATCGTAACCTCGCCACGCACCCAGGCGCGGGCCTGCGCGATCGCCTGACGCGGTCGCGGGTCCTCAGGCTGAGCCGACTCGAAGAGGTCAAGGACGTGCTCCGCGCACGATGCCGCCCACAGGGCGAGGAGCTGGTGATCCGAATCGGTGAGGGTCCCACCGCGGCGGATCGTCACGAAACGAGGGTCGCGGTCTTTCGGGAGGATCACACCCAGCACCCCTTCTGCTCGCATCTGCCCAACGGCCAGCGCTCAGC
>CAYQFU010000007.1:57194-62842 GCA_964416775.1 uncultured Ktedonobacterales bacterium | reverse complement strand
CCTGCCCTGGCGGCCGAGAAGGGCATCGAGACGGGCGACTGGGTGACCATCAGCACCGCGCGCACGTCCATCGAGGCGCTCGCCCTGGTCACGGCTCGCGTTCAGCCGGTACGCAGCAACGGCCAGGTGGTTCACACGGTCGGCTTGCCCTATCATTGGGGACCGAACGGCATCGTGACGGGCGATGTGGTCAACGATCTCGTCGGCATCATGCTCGACCCCAACGTCCGCATCCATGAAGGCAAGGCGCTAACCTGCAACCTGCGCAAAGGGCGCAAGCGCTCCGACCTGCCTCCGCGCGAGGAAGGCATGCCACATGCCTCGACCGAGCTCGGCGGCGCCGTCGGGCGCACACACAGCGAAGGCGCTGAGATGCTCGATGGCACGCCGTTCGCGCCCGCGCAGGAGGAGGCAGCTCGATAGCGTCGCACGCCTACGAAGCCGCATGCAATCGTTGAGGAGCCGGCGAGGCCTCGCCCGGAGGATTGCGGTGCATCCACCAGGCCCACCCGTACATCCCCATCCCCGCGATCTCGACCACGATCGCCACGATCCGCACGATGGGCGCGGTCGGCAGCACGGCCACGGTGAACAACATCAGCACGAGCGCCGGAATCATGGACCACAGGATGGCGCCGATCCCCCGTTTGCTGTCTGACGCCGCCGGCCAGAAGTAGAAATCCAGTCCCGACGGGATCAAGACCAGGCCGAACATCACCAGCGCGATGGCTAGCACCAGCCACAACTGCCCCAGATGATGGAAGGCGGGCACGATGGCCAATACCCAGCCAGCGAACATCAACAGCGATCCGATGAGCGCGGCAAGCAAGACATTCGCGGTTGGGCGCGACAATCGAGACCGCATAGGAACCCTCCGAGCGGGAACTAGGGCCAGAAGGTGGTGTAAATCAACGCAATCGCGGCCAGGCTCATGATGATCACTGTGCCCCAACCGGCGACATTGAGGAGACGCCCATTGACATACCGGCCCATCACGTCCCGCTTATTTGAGACGAGCATCAAGAGAACCAGCAGAGGCGGCGCCAGGATGCCGTTGACCGCGGCGGCGAACACCAGGGCCTCGATCGGGTTGATGCCGATGAAGTTGATCAGCATGCCGCTCAGCATCGACGCCGCGAGCACGCCGTAGAAGGGGATCGCGCGGCCGGGCGCCGGGCGCGTGCCGTGCCCCCAGCCGAACAACTGGGCCACTGCGTCGGCTGCCGAGCCTGCCAGGGCCGGCACGGTCAGCATGCCAGCGCCGATCATGCCGAGGCCCCAGATCGCGGTGGCGCCCCTGCCCAGAATAGGAGCCAGCGCCTTGGCGGCGTCCACGGCCGAGGTGACATTGCGTTTGCCCGCCTTGAAGAGGGTCGCTGCGGTAGCGACTTCGATGAAATAGATGATGGCATTGGAGAAGGCCATGCCGACATTCGTATCCGTCGCCACGCCCTTGAGCCCGCTGTCCAGCGCCACAGACGTGCTGTAATTACCGCGCTGCGCGCTCTGCTGCACCACACCATCGATCTCGAGATCGGCCTGCCAGAAGAAGAGATAGGGGGAGACATTCCCTCCAAGTGTCGCGACCAACAAAGAGAGAAAGCCGGTGCTCAGACTGAAGGTCGGCACGAACGTCCCCTTGAGCATCGCGATCACGTCCGGCTTGGCCTGGATGGCGGATAGGATATAAGCAATGTGCGCTAACGTGAGCCACTTGAAGGTGTTCAGCAAGAGGGTGTAGCTGCCGAAGATCAGGAACGCCAGCACCCCCAGCGTCACCGGGACCACGATCACGTCGATGGGGACCGGGACGAACAGGTTGATGGCTGCCGCCATCGCCCCCAGATCGGCCCCCAGATTGATCACGTTGGCCACGATCAGCCCCAGCACCGCGACGTACACGACAGGCGCCGGAAAATAGCGGCGCAGCACCTGGGTGAGCCCTTCACGGTGGACGATGGCTATTTTGGCGGAGACGTACTGGACCGCCGACATCATGGGCAACGTGAGCACCGTAGTCCACAGCAGCCCATAGCCGGTCTGCGCGCCCGCCTGGGCATAGGTGCCAATGGCCGTAGGATCGTCGTCGGCGCCTCCAGCGATAAAGCCGGGACCGAGGACCCCGAACACGTACTTGATCTTCTGGACCGCTCGTGTTGCCTGTCCCGTAGGCCGGGCGGGCGGACTCGTGCTCAGATCGTCGTCTTGCCTGGGGCCAACTGGGTGTGTCGCCGACATGGTACCTTCCCTAGCTAGCTCGCTTGTCGTGTCCCCTGCGCATGTGTTCGGGAGCGTGCCTCAGTCCGCGGACACCTGGGCTCCGGGATGCCCTTCACCCACCCCACCTCAATGTCTGCCGTGCAAACCACGAATGCGCTGCGCTGTCTCACAGCGCCTCCGACCAGCACGGTCTCGTGCCCGCGCCATACATAACGCGAGCCCATTCGGGGGGCCGGCTCTGACCTCACCCAGGGGCTCGCGCATGTGGCCCATCCCGGCGACGCGCTACGGTGGTTGCGCTTCAGGGTTGGCGATCTCAGTCGTGTTCCCGCTCCGGACTGTCGAGATGGAAGAAGTTGCTCATCTTCCCGTCCCGTGTGTGCTCCTGGAATAGGAACACCAGTTGGCGGGCATCGAACGCGTTGAACCAGTCGTCCCAGCTGATCTGCTGGAGATTCTGGCCGCCATAGCCCGGAAAGTCGAAGGTCAGCACGCCCACGTGCCCCTCGTGTTCCGATCCTGGCACCGTGGCTGGTTTCGCGCCTCGCTCCTCCGCCCAGCGCTTGATCACCTCGTGGTTCCGCGTTGCCAGCGTTTGGCCCGGATACTCTTCGTGCTCGTTCGGGGCGTTCACCCACCGAGCGTTTTATGTCGACCGCGAGAGCTGATCACCATGCTCGGCGAGGAACTCATTGTCGTCGCGGCTGACATGCGGTTCAGTGGATGCCATCGTTTCGCCTTTCTATCTGTGACTGGCCGTTGCGACACGCTGGGCGTCCAGCATGCCGTGAAGATGCGCGGCCGCATCTTCGATGTCGTGGTATTTATACTGCCCGGCTCTTACTTCGGCGGACAGAACGCCACATCGATGCACCTTTTCAAAATCGCCGTAGGGAAATTTGTACCGTCGCTTGTTGTTCTCGCGTTCTTCATCGTCGATGCCCAAATACCACTTGGCGTACTCGCCGAATCCGTGTTGCTCGATGTACTGGTTCTCCTGCTGCGCAGTCGGTTGATGCTCGCTCCACATGTCTCGATCGTCGAGGACAAAGCGACCTTCCTCGATCAGCTGCTTTGCATGATCGAATGCTCGTTGGTTCAGTCTTGGTGCCATAGTGCCAGTCTCCTGATCTCCCGGTTCGGCGTGCTCGGCCTGACCGGTGGCTCTGCCTCATCTCTCCCGCTGGTCCAACTGCTGAAGTCCTGTGTTTGCGCTGCTCCGCCGCAGGGTCCGGATGATCACGCCTCCGGCGCTGGCCCCGCCACCTCTCTCCCGCGGGCGCATGCCGCGGCGTTTGCTCGTGCGCTCGGTGGCACACAAGAGTAGTGTACTTTCCTGTCCCGCAGCCGTCTGTTCACCGGCGAACACACGCACCACCAGCGCCCGCCGATGCTCTGGACCGTGGTTGGGCACGAGACACCGCCGCCGGCGGGTATAATGCGCCGAAAAGCAATTTGCTCCTCGGTCTCGGCATAGCTCCCGACCGGCATGCCCGCTTCGCCACAGGAGCCAGCACATGACCCGCCCACCCACCTCGCACGAAGGGCACATCCAGATAGCCGAGCTTGCGCGGGCCTTTCGCGAGATCGAGGCCGCCTCCACCCGCCGGCACATCACTACCCTCCTGGCCGACCTCTTCAAGCGCGCGCCAGAGGACGCATACATCCTGCCGCACCTGCTGCAAGGGCGCCTCGGACCGCCCTATGCCGCCCCGAACCTGGGCATCGATGAGCGCGGCATCGCGCAGGCGATCGCGGACGCCGCTGGGCGTCCGGCCGATGAGGTGTGGGCCGAGTACCGACAGCACGGCGATCTTGGGATAGTGGCCGAGCGCCTGCTCGGCGCGCGGAATGTGTCGCCGGGCGCTCCATCCGACGAGTCCCCACGCGAGGACCTGTCCCTTCGCCACGTGTACGAGCGGCTGGTGAACATCGCGGCAGCATCGGGCAAGGGCGCCCGTGACCGCAAAGTCGCTGCGTTGCGCGACCTGCTCCTGCGCCTGCATGGTGCCGAATTCCGCTACGTGGTGCGGATCATCCAGGGCAAGCTGCGCCTGCAGATCGGCGACGCCACCATCGTCGATGCTCTTTCCGTCGCCGCCGTGGGCAGCACGGCCTTGCGCGACCGCATCGCGCGGGCCTACAGCCTCTGCGCCGACCTGGGGCTCGTCGCCACCACCATCAGGTCTGGGGGTCCGGACGCGCTGGACCAGATCCATCCGTCGCCTGGCCGTCCTGTCCTCTTCGCCCTCGCCGAGCGTTTGCCATCCGCGCATGTGATCGTCCAGCGACTGGGCACGGTGCTCGCCGAGCCCAAGTACGATGGGCTGCGTCTGCAGGCGCAGAAGCAAGGGGACCAGGTTTGGCTTTTCACCCGCCGGTTGGAGAACGTGACCGCCAGTTTCCCCGACATCGCACAAGCCGTCCGGAGTCAGGTGTCTGCGCAGCAAGTCATCCTCGATGGCGAGGCCGTTGGCCTCGACCCGCAGACCGGGCGGATACTCCCCTTCCAGCAGACGATCCGTCGCAGGCGCATGCACGGCGTGGAGAGCATGGTCATCACGGTTCCGCTGCGCTACTACGTCTTCGACGTGCTGCGGCTGGATGACGCGGACTGCAGCGCCTGGCCGCAGCGCGAGCGCTCCCAGCGTCTGCGCTCGATCATCCAACCCGCGCCCGACCACCCAGCCCAGTCAGGTCAGCCGATCCATGTCACGCCCCAGATCGAGACCGATGATCCAGCCGAGCTGGAACGCTACTTCGCGGCGATGTTGGACCAGGGTATGGAAGGAATCATGGCCAAGCGACCTGATGCTCCTTACCATGCCGGCGCCCGAAACTTCAATTGGGTGAAGCTCAAGCCTGAGTACCAGACCGGACTGCGGGATACCTTCGACCTGGTCGTCGTGGGCTACGACGTGGGACGCGGAAAGCGCGCTTCGCTGGGCATCGGCTCCCTCCTCTGCGCTGTTTACGACCCCACACACGATCGCTTCCGCACGGTGACGCGTGTCGGCTCAGGCCTCGCCGACGAAGAGTGGCGACGCTTGCGCGAGCGGCTGGACGCCGCCCGGCTCCCCGAAAAGCCGCGCCAGGTGGACGCGACCATTACTCCAGACGTATGGGTCGAGCCGCGCATCGTTCTCGAAGTGCTCGCCGGTGGGATCACCCGGAGTCCCCAGCATACCGCCGGGAAGACAGGTCGCGAGCCGGGCTACGCCTTGCGCTTCCCCCGCGTCGTCCGCATCCGCGACGACCGCCGTCCACAGGACGCCACAACCGAGACCGAATTGCTGGAGCTAGCGCGTATCGCCGAACAGGAACGGAACACGCTATAAATATGCGCCCCTCGCCCGTGCCTTCCACCGCACCCCCGCCCCCATCCGCCTGATCGCACCCCTGCCCCCATCCGCCTCCGGACGGATCTC
>CAYQFU010000007.1:36517-57094 GCA_964416775.1 uncultured Ktedonobacterales bacterium | reverse complement strand
TCGCGCCCGCCCGCCATCCAGGCGCGCCTTTCACCCGCAGGCTGGCCTCACATCCCAGGGAGGCGCTGCCCGCCCTCCGACGCGGGAGCGAAGAGGTCGCCCAGCCGCCGCACGCGCTCGAGCACAACCTCTGGGGTCAAGGCGCCCGGATCGACGTCGCCGGCTTCGATCTCCTCCCACGTCAGCGGCGTAGACACGATCGGCTGGGTTCGTTGAGCGCGCACCGTATATGCAGCCGCGGTATTGCGCCCTACGCTATTCTGCGCGTAGTCAACCGTGATCATGTCGCCCCGATGAGTGGCGCCGCGCGCCATTGCCACCAGTTCTGGATTTGCCGCGGCCAGTCGCTCCGCCACAGCCTTCACCCACGCGCGAACCTGCTCGAAAGTGTGCTCAGGCGCGAGAGGCACATACACATGCAGCCCTCGTCCGCCGCTCGTCTTGGGATAGCTCCGCATCCCATCCCGCGCCAGCTCCTCGCGCAGCCGCATAGCCGCCCGGCAGACATTCGTGAATGTAGCCGCCTCGCCGGGATCCAGGTCAAAGATCGCCTGATCGGGTCGCACAAGGTCAGGCAGCCGAGTGCCCCAGAGATGGAATTCGATGCTGCCGGCATTGGCTAGCCAGATCAACCCTGCCGCGTCGTCGACGAGGGGCAGCGTGCTCACTTGTGTAGGCGCCCTGGCCGTCTTGGGGTGGTATTCCACGCTGCGCAGCCAGTCTGGGGCATGTTCCGGCCGATCTCGCTGGTAGAACGACGGCCCCGCCGCGCCCTCGGGAAAGACGCGCATCGTGACGGGACGATCATGAAAGTGGGGCAGGGCTGCCGGTGCGATGGCCAGGTAGTAGCGCAGCACGTCTCCCTTGGTGACGCCAGCCTCGGGCCAGAAGAGCTTGGTGAGGTGCGACACCTGCACCTCTCGTTCCCCAATCCGCCAAACTTCGGATTCGCCAGGTGCGTTCATGGCGAGTGCCCCTTCCTGCGTGCGTCGCCCCACTCCCGTACGACCCCCACACACCTTCGTACCATACGTGATCGACCGCACCTCCGGCTACCACAGAGCATGAGCAGGTGCGCTCTTGACCCTCCGCGGGCTCGCCACACGTCCGCTTCCGTCGAGCCAACCAGGCGCATCAGAGATCCATCAAACGCGCTGAGTCGGCCTCCGCTCTCGCGTCGCAGCGGCCGAACAGTTGCTCCGGGCTCTTCGTTGCCATAGTTCCGCGCACCTGGCGCGAGGTAAGCGCTGAGGAAGCTGGGCACGCTGGTTGCGGCGCGCGGACGCGAGGCGGCTTTCCGGATGGGAGTGGCGCCCGAGGTAAGGAGTTCCAGTCAATGGCCGATCGCGTAAGCCTCCCAGACAGCACATCCGCGCACGTGTCTATCGATTGGCGTAGGCATTGGCGGGACTTGGGGCAGCCCTGGCGCACCGCGCCGCCTATTGACGAAGACCGCGAGCAATTTCTGCGCGATCGCCTGGCCGTGGCGCCCGATGTCGAGCAGGGAATCTACCCTTTCAAGGGCGTCAAGCTCAGCCGCGCCGACGTGGAATGGCTGCTGGCAGAGAGTCAGGCAGGCGCCGCCGCCGGTGCGCGAGGACAGCCGGCCGCGCTCGACCTGCGCGGCGCCGACCTGCGCCGTGCCGATCTGAGTGGCCTGCCCCTCGCAGGCCTCATCGGCGGTTTGCCGCTCACGGAATGGCTCTCCGCGGACGACGACCAGCGGGCCACGGCAGGCATCCATCTGGAGCGTGCGAGCCTGCGTGAGGCGCATCTGGAGCGCGCCGTCCTGATGGGGGCGCATCTCTGGCGCGTGGACTGCTCGCGAGCGCATTTGGAGGGCGCGGACCTCGTCGAGGCACACCTGGAGCGTGCGCGCCTACGCGAAGTCCATCTCGAAGGCGCCCGCGCCTACGGAGCCCACCTGGAGCAAGCTGAGCTGGTGGACGCGCATTTAGAGGGCGCTGACCTCCACGGGAGCACCTTCTTCGAGGCGGATCTCACGAGAGTGCATCTGGAAGGCACCATCCTGCACAACGCCAATCTCGAGGCCGCGAAGCTTGTCCAGGGACACCTCGGCGGCATGGACGTGCCGTCGCACGATCTGGACCGTATCCGGCGCTCGAAGCCTGATTTCCTGGGGCGCCTCGAACCGTCAGACCTGCGCGGCTGCCACTTCAATGCGCTCTCCGACCTGCTAGGCATCAACTTGGGCGACCCCACACATGGGTGGGTCCAGCTGGTTGACGTGCGCTGGGGCGACGCTATCCTCACCGTGATCGACTGGTCCCACGTGCTCATGCTGGGCGATGAGCAGAAAGCTCACGCCACCCGCACGCCTGACGGTACGGAAAAGCCCAGGTACGTCCGGCTTGCGGAATACGAGACGGCCACTCGGGCGAACCGGCAGCTCGCCATCGCGCTCCTCGCGCAAGGCTTGCGAGAGCAGGCCGCGCGCTTCTTGTACCGCGCCGCCGTGCTCCATCGCACGCTGCTCTGGTGGCAGCTCGTCTGGAAAGAAGTGGGTCCGCAGCAGACGGCGCCCCGCGGCGCGGGCATCAGGTCGACCATTCACAACCTGGGCTCTTTTCTCTTGTCGCTGCTGCTGGACCTCGTGTCGGGCTACGGGCAGAAGCCGTATCGCTGCTTGCTGACGTATGTTGTGATCGTCGTCTTCTATACCGTGGTGCACTATGAAGTAGGAGCCTTCGCGACGACGCCATCGGATCATCTGACGTGGGTAGCCGCCTTCGCCCTGAGCATCCAGAACCTGCATGGCCGCGTCTACGCGTTCCGGT
The DNA here is from genome assembly GCA_964416775.1 of uncultured Ktedonobacterales bacterium. Taxonomy (GTDB): domain Bacteria; phylum Chloroflexota; class Ktedonobacteria; order Ktedonobacterales; family JADMIN01; genus CAYQFU01. The sequence goes on along the minus strand of CAYQFU010000007.1, from coordinate 54,296 downwards.
CTGGGGACCCACAGATGCAGGTCGCCACGGCGGAGGCCATCACCGGCCTTCTGATCGAATCGACTATCGTCGGCCTCATCACACGGCGTATCCTGGGTGACCGGTGAGCCGGAAACCGGCCAATCGAGCGACATGACGTGCTGTGTTCGACAGTGAACAGACACCACCGGCCCAGGCGCATAGAGTGGTCTCATGTACTCTGGTCTCAGTGTGAGCAGATTTACGGGCGCTCGCCAGCACGTGCAGATGCTTGGGCGACTCCACACGTATGACCGAGCGCTCTACCACCTGTCTGGTGTCGGAAAGCCCCTCCTCCACCCGCTCGCGCCCCACGCCCGCTCGCGAGATTGAGGCGAATGCGGGGATGGCGCTATACCTCGATACCACGCAGTGCGAGAGAAGGGCGGAGAGCCTCGGGGTTGTGGCCCGCACCTGTTTGCGGCCGTCAAGTCGGGCGATTGCTCGGCTGCTATTCAAAGTCTTGGCATTCTTTCTGCCAGGGCTCATTCCCCAAGTGGTCATCAAGCGCTTCGGTGATGCTGTACTTGGATGACGTCCCTGGATGACGTCCCTGTGGGGAGTTCTCGCGCCATAGGCATGCCACGCACGGCTGTTTCGTGTCGGGTAACCAGGTCTCAGGCCGCGCAGGTATGCGTGCGGCGGGGCGGTCCTCGACCCCGGATTCCTTGGATCCACTGGGTCCCATCGCCCCGAAACCAGCCTCATGCGCCACGCGGCCCAGGCAAGCACAGGCAAGCACAGGGCAGAGAGGTGCCGACAAGCAAAGACGCTCGTGACACACGGAGGTATTGCAATGGCCGACGCAACGTTCAGTAGCGCTCCCGAAGCGAGATCCACGCGGGATGGGGTGCAAGCCTCCTCTCCGGTATTCCGGACCAACGTTCCGGCGCGCATGGATCGGCTGCCATGGAGCCGGTGGCATTGGCTTGTCATCACAGCGCTAGGCATCACGTGGATCCTCGACGGGCTGGAAGTGACGATCGTAGGCGCGATCGCGAGCGTGCTCACTGAGCCAGACACCCTGCACCTGAGCGCGATCGATGTCGGGAATGCCGCGACGGCCTATCTGATTGGCGCCGTCGGCGGCGCATTACTATTCGGCCGCCTTACTGACATGTGGGGCCGCAAGCGGCTCTTCATGATCACATTGGGCATCTATCTGGTGGCGACGGTCCTGACCGCCTTTTCCCTCAACTTTTGGATGTTCGCCTTCTTCCGTATGCTCACAGGTGCCGGCATCGGCGGCGAGTATGCGGCAATCAACTCGGCGATCGACGAGCTGATCCCGGCCCGCGTGCGCGGTTGGACCGACCTCGCCATCAACGGCAGCTGGTGGTGGGGCACCCTGTTCGGCTCGCTCGCCACCGTGGTGCTGCTCGATCCGCATTTCCTGCCACACAACATCGGGTGGCGGCTCTGCTTCGGCCTGGGCGCCATCCTCGGACTGGCTGTCCTGATCGTGCGGAAATACGTGCCGGAGAGCCCGCGCTGGCTCATGATGCACGGCCGGATCCAGGAGGCCGACCAGGTCGTGGGCCAGATCGAGCAGGAGGTCATGCGCGAAGAGGGCCTGCGCGAGCTGCCGCCTCCAGAAGGGGAGATCACCATCCGTCCCCGTGGAGCCGTGACCTTCCGTGAGATCGCCCATACCATGTTCCGGGTGTATCCGAAGCGGGCGGTCCTCGGATTCACTATGATGGTGAGTCAGGCGTTCCTGTACAACGCCATTTTCTTCACCTACGCCCTGGTGCTGACGACTTTCTACAAAGTGCCGAGCGGCAGCGTGGGCTGGTATATCATCCCATTCGCCATCGGCAACATCCTCGGTCCGTGGACGATTGGCCGGCTCTTCGACACGTGGGGCCGCCGGCAGATGATCGCGCTGACCTATGGCGTCTCGGGCATTCTACTGGCGCTGACGGGATACCTGTTCCTGATCGGTGTCCTGAACGCCGTGACCCAGACGATCTGCTGGTCGATCATCTTCTTCTTCGCGTCGGCGGGGGCCAGCTCGGCGTATCTGACGGTCAGCGAGGTCTTCCCGCTGGAGCTGCGGGCCATGGCCATCGCGTTCTTCTACGCCGTCGGCACCGCTGCGGGAGGCGTGCTGGCGCCCACGCTCTTCGCCGCATTGATCGGCACGGGCAAACCCGTCAACGTCTTTTACGGCGACCTGTTTGGTGCCGCACTGATGTTGATCACGGTCCCTGTAGTGCTCCTCTTCGGCGTGGCGGCAGAGCGCAAACCGTTGGAGAGCATCGCCGATCCGCTCTCGTTGGAGAGAGCCCCCGATGCCAGCATGTACCCGCAAGGGGCGACCGCGTAATCGCGACGTCGCCTGGAGTATGGTGTCGACATTTGGAGCTCAGGAGGTAGTTGCCGCATGACCATCGCGCAACCAAGGACTCGCCAGCGAAATATCACGCGACTAATCAGTGGCTTGCTGTTGGTCAGTCGCCTCTGGCCGGGACGTTCCAGAACGTCCAGACCATCCAGACCATCCGGAACGCGCCCACGACGAAGTCTCGGCGATCCACGCGCCTGGGCGCCGATGCCAGCGATCGCAACTGGAGCGACGGATAGGGACGTCGCCCGCGAGGTCGACCAGATCGCCCGAGCAGTCAGCGAAGTGGGCCAGATTACGGAGCACGGGCTTATCAACCTGGTAGGCGCGCGCTACTGGGGACCAGGTAGATTCCGACGCGCCCTGAACAACGCCCTGAAGTCGAAGCGCATCCGGCGCATCCGGCGCAGTCTGCTGGGAGGCGAGCTCTACGGCCCAGCGTGATGGTCCGTGCCCTGGCCGCCCATTACCCGACCGAGCCCCGTTCCCGCCACGGCGGGAACGGGGCGCTCGTTGCGCCGCGTGCGGCATCACGCTCCCCCGCGACCCGGTACCTTCGGCCTCTCCGACCTGTCTCAGCTATGCCAGCGGCGCGGCGGCACTGGGCTCCTGTTCCAACTCGATGAGCCGCCTCTCCAGGTCATTCAACCGCAGCTCCTGGCTGGCCAGCAGCTGCCGGTCACGTGAGGCCTGCTCCTCCAGGGTCTTGATGTGGCTTTCCAGCTCGATGACGCGCTGGCGCAGCTGCTCTAGCTCATCGTTTGCCATGGTGCATCCTATCCTTTCTCTTCACCGAACCCGGCGAGCTCCGCGCCGCCCCTATGCGCGCGAGGAGCCGGCACCCCGTCCCGCGTCAGCGGGTTGACGATTCGCGCAGCGGTGCGTGCTGGTTGGAGGGATGCTGAGGAGACTCGCTCACACCACCCAAATCACGCTGCCTGTCGCGCCACGCCAGCTCCTGAGCATCCTGTTTCTGGACGATCCGCCGCTGCGAGCGCACCGCGTCGTGGTGTGCCTGATCCCCGCCGGGGCCACTCTGCCGCCTGTTGATCTCCGCCAGCCGTTCCACCCGACCATACAGGATCAGCGTGTCGCGCGGGTAGATTACCGTCGCGTTATGCGGCGCGCCGACGAAGTCGCCGTCCGCGCGCTGGATGGCCAGTACCGTCACGCCCTCCTCTGGCAACTCCAGCTCCTCCAGCCGCCGGTGTGCCATCCAGCTCTCCACATCCACCGGCATCTCCAGCACGGTATGGCCGGCGGCCAGCCCAAGCAACGTGGTGTAGTCGCGCACCTCGATCGTAGTCCATCGTCGCAGCGCCCACGCGATCGCGCGCGTCAGTCGCCGGTCGACCCACTTGCTCCTCGCCGTCAAGCCCAGCGCCACAAGCCCGCCGCCGAGCCAGATGACCCGCACCAGTCCCTCGCCCGAGCTGCCTGCGCTCACGAAGGTCAGGACGAGTGTGGACACGCCGGTGACGATTTCGAAGCTGCGCAGACCCATCAGCATCATGAGGATGCGCCGCCGCACCGGGTGGCCCACCACCATCTCCGCCTCGCTCGTCGTGAAGCCAGTGCCAGTGAATGCCGAGCGTGCCTGGAATTTCGCCGCGTCGCGCGACAAACCAGTGAGGGTCAGCGCCACCGTCGCGATCCGCTCGATGATGAGTGAGAGCGTCACGACGACGAGGAACGAGACGACGGCGATCATGTTGACACTCCACTCGACCGCTACGCCAGCACATCACCCAGCGGGCCGCGTCCTCATGGTTTGAGCACGACTTTCACACAGTCCTCTTGCTTATCGCGGAAGATCTTGTACCCTTTCAGGAGCGTCTTCGAGCGCCGTGCGGTGCGTAATCACGAAGCTGGGGTCGATCTCCCTGTTCTCCACTCGTTGGAGCAGCGGGCGCATATAGCGCTGCACGTGCGTCTGCCCCGTCCTGATCGTGATGGCTCGGTTCATCACGGCGCCGAACGGGACTTTGTCGACCAGCCCTCCATAGACCCCCGGCACCGACACTGAGCCACCCGAGAAAACGTGCCATGCGTTGTTCATCCACGTGCGGTACCTCGCTCCATATGCAGGGGCGCGCCAGCGCGTCCTCGCATGGTTCTGTTCATAGAGTGTTTGGCGATGCGCACTAATACGAGCCGGCGGATCTCATCCAAATCCTCCGGCTCGCGCCCGCTCGCCCCTGACGTCTCCTGACGTCCTCACGCAGGCGTCGCCTGGCTGTGCGCCCGGCTGAACAGATTGATCATCTCGCGGTTGAATGCCGGGAGGTCGTCGGGCTTGCGGCTCGACACCATATTGCCGTCGAGCACGACCTCCTGATCCACCCATTCCGCTCCGGCGTTCCGCAGATCGGTCTTCAGCGACGGCCACGACGCGATGCGCCGCCCGCGGGCGTAGCCGGTTTCGATTACCGTCCACGGACCGTGGCAGATAACCGACACTGGCTTGCCGGCGTCGAAGAACGCTTTCACGAACTCCACCGCCTTCGGCTGCATCCGCAGCATGTCGGGATTCATGACGCCTCCCGGCAGGTGCAGTGCGTCGAAGTCGGTCGGCAGAGCGCGGTCGAGTGTCACATCCACTGGGAACTCATCGCCCCAGTTCGTGAACTTCCATCCGCGGACACGGCCCTCCTTGGGCGACACGATACGTGTCTCGGCGCCGGCCTGGTCGAGAGCCGTGCGGGGCTCGGTCATCTCGACCTGCTCGAAGCCGTCTGTAATGAGGATCGCGACCTTCACTCCTGTGAGAGTGGCCATGTATGTGCGCACCTCCTACTCAATGCCAGCCGGGCGTCACGCCCGCGCTTACAGCGCACGAGCGACACCGCACGATCGATGTTCTGCCAGATAGTCGACGAGGAGAAAGTAGCGTGCTCGACGGGCACAGAAGGCCCTGGCTGGGGACGGAAGGACGCTGGTCGCACGCCGCGCCGCCTATGCCCCTGCTGGCACTCCCTCCTGCGTTGCGGTCGGCGTCGCAGCCTCTCGCCGGAAGACGAACCTGCCGTTCTCCACGTCCACCACGATATGGTCGCCATCGTGGAACTCACCCCGCAAGAGGGCCAGCGCCAGCGGCTGTACGATCTTCTGCTGCAGGGCGCGACGCAGCGGCCGCGCCCCATACACCGGATCGAAACCTTCCTGCGCCAGATGCTCCTTCGCCGCATCCGTCAGCCCCAGCGTGATCTTTCGCTCCTGCAGCCGCTCGCGCACATCGCGCAGCTGGATCTCGACGATCTGCGTGATCTGCTCCGGTCCCAACGGCCGGAAGATCACCACCTCGTCGATCCGATTCAGCAGCTCCGGCCGGAAGCTTTGCCGCAGCATGTCCATGACCCGCCGCTGCATCTCCGGCCACGACAGCCCGCGCTCGGTGAGATACTGGCTGCCCAGGTTCGACGTCATGATCACAATGGTGTTGCGGAAGTCTACTGTTCGCCCCTGGCCATCCGTCAGCCGCCCATCGTCCAGCAGTTGCAGCAGAACGTTGAGCACCTCCGGGTGCGCCTTTTCCACCTCGTCGAAGAGCACAACGCTATACGGCCGCCGCCGTACTGCCTCGGTAAGCTGCCCGGCCTCCTCGTATCCCACGTAGCCCGGCGGCGCACCGATCAACCGGCTGACGGTATGCTTCTCCTGGTATTCGGACATATCGATGCGGATCATGGCACGCGGGTCATCGAAGAGGAACTCCGCGAGTGCCCGGGCCGTCTCCGTCTTGCCGACTCCGGTCGGCCCCAGGAAGAGGAAGCTGCCCAGCGGGCGATTGGGATCATGCAGTCCCGCGCGAGCCGTGCGCACGGCGTTCGCGACCGCCGTCAGCGCCTCATCCTGCCCCACCACCCGCTCGCGCAGCCGGTCCTCCATGTTGACCAGCTTCTCCATTTCGCCTTGCATCAGTCGCGACACCGGGATGCCGGTCCACTTGCTAACTACCTCGGCGATATCCTCGGCGTCCACCTCCTCCTTGACCAGCTTGTGCCCATTCCCCTTCGCCTTCTCGTGCTGCTCGATCGCCTCCTGCACCTGCCGCTCGAGCTGCTGCACCTCATATTGGAGCTGGGCGGCCTTCTCCCACTCATACCGTATCTTCGCCTGTTCCAGCGCCGTGCGCTTAGCGTCCAGCTGCTCTTGCAGCCGCCCCACCCGGTTCAGCTCCTCCACCTCTTGCTCCCAGCGTGCACGCAGTTGATTGGCCTCCTCGCGCAGGTTGGCTAGCTCCTGCTCCAACTGCCGCAGCCGCTCTGCTGAGGCTGAGTCCTGCTCCTTGCGCAGCCCCTCACGCTCGATCTCGAGCTGCATGATCCTCCGCATCACCTCGTCCAGCTCCACCGGCATGCTCGTCGCTTCCATGCGGATGCGCGAGGCTGCCTCGTCCACCAGGTCAATCGCCTTGTCGGGGAGAAAGCGGTCGGCGATGTAGCGATGACTCAGCACCGCCGCGGCTACGAGGGCATTGTCCTTGATGCGTACCTTGTGGTGCTGCTCGTAGCGCTCGCGCAGCCCTCGCAGAATCGAGATCGTATCTTCGACCGTCGGCTCGCCCACGAAAATGGGCTGGAATCGGCGCTCCAGCGCCGCATCTTTCTCGATGTGCTTGCGGTATTCCTCCAGCGTGGTAGCGCCAATGCAGTGCAGCTCACCGCGCGCCAGCATGGGCTTGAGCATGTTCGAGGCGTCCATCGCGCCCTCGGCGGCGCCTGCGCCAACCACCGTGTGCAGCTCGTCGATGAACACGATGATCTTCCCGTTCGATCCCTGCACCTCCTGGAGCACGGCCTTCAGGCGCTCCTCGAATTCACCTCGGAATTTGGCGCCTGCTACCATCGCGCCCAGATCGAGGGCCACGATGCGTTTGTCCTTGAGCGCCTCCGGTACGTCACCGCGCACGATGCGCTGCGCCAGGCCCTCCACAATGGCTGTCTTGCCGACGCCCGGCTCGCCGATCACCACCGGGTTGTTCTTGGTGCGTCGCGAGAGCACCTGGATCACCCTGCGCACTTCCTCGTCGCGCCCGATGACGGGATCCAGCTTGCCCTGTCGTGCCATCTCAGTCAGATCGCGTCCATACTTCTCCAGCGCCTCGTATGTCGCCTCCGGGTTCGGGCTCGTCACCCGCTGGTTGCCGCGCACCTGGGCCAGCGCCTGCAAGACGCTGTCGCGCGTGATGTGATGTTGGCTCAGGATCGTGGTCAGGGCGCCGCCAATCTGCCTGTCGGTCATGGCCAGCAACAGGTGTTCGGTCGACACATACTCGTCGTTGAGCTTGTGCATCTCGTCCTGCGCGCGGTCCAACACCTTGCGCAGCCGGGGCGAAATCGTCAGCTGCGACGGCGACGTTCCCAGCGTGGGGAACGTGTCTATCGCTTGTTGAAGCGCGCGCGCCACGGCGCGGGGGTCCGCCCCCAGCCGTTCCAGGATACGTGGCACCACCCCATCGGTCTGCTCCACCAGCGCAAGCAGCAGGTGTTCCGGCTCGAGCTGCGAGTTGCGGCGCTGCTCGGCATTGGCTTGAGCCGCCACCACGGCCTCGCGCGCTTTTTCAGTGAAGATATTGATGTTCATCAGGTCAGTCTCCCCTTCACTGCATCTCGAGATCGTCCAGACCGTAGTGCGAGATGCTCCTCTTCCTGGCGATCCTGGATGTCCGCGACCCGGCAATCGTGTGACGCGCTCGCCCGGGCCGCCGGCTGCGCTTCTTCCGCCCGCCGGTCACTCGCATGCGCGCAGTGACCCTTAACCCGCCGCCCTCACAGGCGTCGTGAGCCATCTCGTGCCGGCCCCTCGTACGCCGCAAGGCGTCGCTGCAGCTCGTCGAGCTGCTCGGTGAGCCGCATGATGACCTCCACTCCGGCCAGGTTGATCCCCAGCTCATGCTCCAGGCGATGCGCCTTGCGAATCCGCTTGAGATCACTCGCCCGGTAGAAGCGGCGCCCGCCGACACGTACCGCTTGAACGATGCGCGCGCGCTCGTAGCGCGCCAGGCATGACGTGCTGACACCCGTCTGGACCCGCGTCGCTTCCACGCCAAATGTCTGTGAAGACCCGTCCGCGGATGCGTTCGATCGCTTCAATGTCATAGGCCCTGCCTCTACTCCCTGATCCTCGACCAGATTGGTGTCCGCACACCCCCCTCAGCCTCAGCGTCCGGCACCCACTCGTTCCCCGCTTTCTGTCTGCGCGAACTCTTCGATGAGCCGGCGCTGTTCGGGCGAGAGACGTTGCGGCAACGCCACGTGCACTTCAGCGAAGAGATCACCGCGCTGCTCGGGCCGGTTGTAGCGCGGCATGCCCTTCCCTCGCAGCCGGAACACCTTGCCGTCGGCAGTGCCGGCCGGGATTCTGAGCATCACCCGCCCGTCCAACGTCGGCACCTCGATCTCGCCTCCCAGCAGCATCGTCGAGAGTTTGGCCGATACCCGCGTCCGTAGATTGTCGCCGTCCACCTCGAAGGCCGGATGGGGCCGCAACTCGACAATCAGGTATAGATCTCCGCGCGGCCCACCCGCACGGCCCTCCCCCCCTTGTCCCGCGATCCGGATGCGTGTTCCGTCGCGCACGCCGGGCGGAATCCGTACCTCGACCTGACGTGTCCGGCCGTTCTCGTCAGCCAGCCGCAACAGCCGGGTTCCCCCCCGCGCCGCCTCCTCCAATGACACGTCTATTGGCGCCTCGACATCCTGCCCACGCCGCGGACGTGACGAGGCCGCGCCGCGTGTGGTGCCAGCCCCGCGGACGGTCTCGCCACCGAAGATGTTCTCGAAGAAGTCGGAGAACGGGCTTGCATCGCCAAAGAGGTCCTCCATGTCCTCCGGGCGCATACGCTGATAGGTGAAGTTGCCGGCGCCCGCACCGGCCGGCTCTCGCTCCGTGGCGTACTGTTGATACTGCTGGTACCGCTCCCAGTCAGCGCCCAGCTCGTCATAGCGCTTGCGCTTCTCAGGGTCCGAGAGCACCTCGTACGCCTCGTTGATCTCCTTGAAGCGCTCTTCGGCCTCTTTGTTGTTGGGGTTGACGTCAGGGTGATACTGGCGTGCCAGCCTCCGAAACGCGCGTTGGATGTCCTTGGATGTGGCCTGTTTGTCCACTCCGAGGACGGCATAATAGTCCTTGTACTCCATCGTCGCCCTCGGCCTCTCTTAGCGGCCGACATCCATCCGCCTCATACTTCGCGGAACTCACCTTCAACGGTCTCGTCGTCCCGCGGTGGCGGCGGAGTGCCAGGCTCCTCGCTGCGCCCATCCCCATAGCCGGCGCCCGCGCGGGCGCCCTCCCCCGAGGTCGGCTGGCTATACACAGCCTGCCCAAGTTGTTGCAGTTCGCGTTCCAGCTCCTCCGCGGCGCGCCGCATGGCCACGACATCGCCCCCAGACAAGGCTGTGCGGGCCGCTTCGAGCCTCGATTCCACGTTAGTACGCATGTCCGCCGGCACGCGGTCGCCGTACTCCCTCAGAGATCGCTCCGCGTTGTAGATCGTGCTATCCAGGCGGTTGCGCGCCTCGGCCTCCTCGCGCTTGCGCCGATCCTCCTCAGCGTGAATCTCGGCCTCGCGCACCATGTGGTCGATTTCCTCTTTGGTCAGACCCGAGCTTGACTGAATCGTGATGTGCTGCTCCCGCCCAGTCGCCTTTTCGCGTGCGTTGACGTTGAGGATGCCATTGGCATCGATGTCAAACGTGACCTCGATCTGGGGCGTCCCTCGTGGTGCTGGCAGAATGCCGTCCAGGATGAACCGGCCCAAACTCTTGTTCTCGCTCGCCAGCGGCCGCTCGCCCTGCAAGACGTGAATCTCCACCTGGGTTTGGTTGTCGGTCGCGGTGGTGAAGATTTCGCTCTTGCGCGTCGGAATGGTGGTGTTGCGCGGGATCAGAACGGTCATGACGCCGCCGGCCGTCTCGACGCCCAGCGAGAGCGGGGTGACGTCGAGCAACAGCACGTCGCGTACCTCGCCCCTGAGCACACCGGCCTGAATCGCCGCTCCAATGGCCACAACCTCGTCCGGATTGACCCCCTGATGCGGGTCCTTGCCGAAGAGCTGTTTCACTTTGGCCTGGATGGCGGGCATGCGCGTCTGTCCGCCCACCAGCACCACCTCGTCCACATTGCTCGCGGTGATCCCCGCGTCGGCCATGGCCTTGCGGCACGGTTCCACCGTGCGCTCGATCAGATCGGCGACGAGTTGCTCCAGCTTGGCGCGCGTGAGCGTCATCAGCAGGTGCTTGGGCCCCGAGGCGTCCGCCGTGATGAAGGGCAGGTTGATCTCCGTCTGCATGGTGCTCGAAAGCTCGATCTTGGCCTTCTCTGCCGCCTCGCGCAGCCGCTGCAGTGCCATCCGGTCCTGGCGCAGGTCGATGCCGCGCTCTTTCTTGAACTCCTCTGCCATCCAATCCACGATGCGCTGGTCGAAGTCGTCGCCACCGAGGAAGGTGTCGCCGTTGGTGGCCTTGACCTCAAAGACGCCCTCGCCGAGTTGGAGGATCGAGATATCGAAGGTGCCGCCGCCCAGATCGTAAACGGCGATCTGTTCATCCTTCTTCTTGTCCAGGCCATAGGCCAGCGAAGCTGCCGTCGGCTCGTTGATGATGCGGAGCACGTCGAGTCCGGCGATCGTGCCGGCGTCCTTGGTGGCCTGCCGCTGCGCGTCGTTGAAGTAGGCGGGCACCGTAATCACCGCCTGGTTGACCCGGTCGCCCAGCTTGATCTCGGCATCGGTCTTCATCTTCTGCAAGATCATCGCGCTAATTTCGGGTGGCGAGTACTCGCGCCCACCCATCACCACGCGCACGTCGCCGTTGGGCGCTCGTGTGACTTTGTACGAGACGTGCTTGATGGCCTCCTGCACAATGGGATCGTCGAATTTCCGTCCCATGAAGCGCTTGATCGAGAAGATCGTGTTCTCTGGATTGACGATAGCCTGGCGTTTGGCCACCGCACCGACCAGCCGCTCGCCGCTGCTCGTCACCGCCACCACTGATGGCGTGAGGCGGCTGCCCTCCGCGTTCTCCACCACGACTGGCTCGCCCGCCTCCATGACGGCCACCACCGAGTTCGTGGTGCCCAGATCGATGCCGATCACCCTGGCCATTTCATCGTGCTCCTATCTAGCTCTTTGCGAGGGGGCCGCCCGGTGGGCTGGCCGGCGGATTCACCCCGCGGACGCGGCACCTGCATGCTGGTCGCTTGGCGGGGTCGAAGCAGAGCTGACGACGATCACCTGGGCCGGGCGCAGCACCTGATCACCCAGCCGGTAACCAGGTCGCACGACCTCCGCGATCGAGCCTACCTGCTCGTCAGGACGTGCCGGTGGCCGGTGCCCGATCGCCTCGTGAAAGATGGGATTGAACGGCTCGCCCACCGCGCCGACCCGCGTCACCCCCGCCTGTTCGAGGATCGTCGCGAGCTTGCGACCCACCAGCCGAAAGCCCTCCAGCCAGGGCTCTCGTGCCCCGCCCTCTGGCGTCTGCTGCAGTGCGCGTTCCAGGTCGTCCAGTACCGGTAGGAACGTGCGGAAGACCTGCGCACGCACCCGCTGGCTCACGTCCTCACGCTCCTGCGCCGCTCGTCGGCGGTAGTTGAGAAAATCCGCCCGCTCGCGCTGGAGTGCCTCGTGCAGTGTGTTCGCCTGCTCTTGCGCCTGCGCCAGCTGGTTCTGCACGCCGTTTCCAGGCGTCGGCGCCTGGGTCGGTTCCGTAGTGCGATCTTGAGGTGAAGTCGCCTGCGTCCGCGTCTCCATCTCCCCCTGAGTCGGTGTGTCGGATTCCTGGGGCGTGGTCATCTGGTGTATCGCTTCCTCAAACCACCTGGGCGATCTGACGATCCCCGTGCGGCACGCCGTCGCTTCCCGACCCACGCGAGTAGCATGCGGCGATCTCGCTCCCACGCGACGCGCCTGAGCCGGGAAAAGGCATGGCAAAAGGCGGCCATATGCCGCCAATCAGGAGCATTTCGAGTGTGCTATCCATTGCCGGTGAGCCATCCTCACCTCCAGGTGTGGGCGTGCAAGGACCGGACCCAGAGTCCCGGCCAAATGCGAGCGCTCGGCCTCGGCCCTCTGTCACGCCCACGGGCAGGGCAATGTTCGCTCGCTATGAAGCCCCGGCCGCCTGTGGCTGACTGGACTCCTGCTGTTGCCCCATTGGCCCCGTCTGTGACATCGATGCCGCTTGGCCCTGCCCCTGCTGCTGAGCTTGTGTCCCGGTCCGGGCCTCCATCTGCTGGGGCTGTTGCCCCGCGGTGCTGCGGACCTCGATGCGGCGCGGCTTGGCCATCTGCGACTTCGGCAGTCGAAGCGTTAGTACGCCGTTCTCGAAGGTTGCCTCCACATGCTCGGGGTCGATGGGCATGGGCAGCGTGACCGTGCGTGCGAACCTGCCCAGACGTCGCTCGCGCAGGACGACCTGTTCGCCCTGTTTGTTCTCACGCTCGTCGCGGACCTCTCCACGAATGATCACCGTATCGCCCACGACCTGGACCTGAATGTCCTCCGGCTTCACGCCTGGAAGTGAGGCCTGAATCGTGTAGCTGTCCTCCGACTCCTTCAAGTCCAGGGGGAGCATGGCGCCGTCGCCACCGCGCTCGCGCTGGGTGCGTCCTCCTGATGGACGGATGAAACTGTCTTGCAATAGGCGGTCCATCGCGTCCCGCAGACTCACGACATCATTGAAAGGGTCCCATAGTTGCATCGACACGTGCTTCCTCCTGATTGTGGCCCTGCTGGACCTCACAGTCTGATCATGAGGTTGTCTTCAACTGAGGTGACGCCCGGCGCCGACCAGGCGACCCGCTCTGCCTCTTCCTTCTCCGCCCACGAGCGCACGGATCCTCGCAGAATCACCTTGTCGCCCTGCACCTCCACCTGAATGCGCTCGGCGTCCGTCTCGGCGCTGCGCACCAGCGCCTCCTCGATCTTCCGCTTCAGCTCCTCAGGCGAAGGCTTGGTGCGTGGTCGCACCGTAATAAGGTTGGTCACTCCCCGCACCCCTGAGATGCGGCGAATCACCCGCTCGGCATCTTCCTTCTGGTATTGCCAGTCCACTTCACCGCGCAGCGTGACCCAGCCCTTGGAGACCGTCACGTCGAGCTTCTCGATGGGTACGAAAGCGTCCCACTCCAGCGCCCGGGTCACTGCGGCGGCGATGTCAGCATCGGTGCGCTCCGCCGAGCTGGGCAGGCGGACTTCGATGTCGTTGGCCACCGCCTTCACGCCGCGCACACGATGGGCCGCTTCCTCCGCCGCCCACTTCTTGGTGTACGAATCCACCCAGCCAGTCAGGGTCACGATACCGTCTTTGACGGCGACGCCAATCTCATTGGGCTGCACGCGGGCATCCCACTTCAACTCTTCCAGCACGTCGCGCTGGATTTCTTCGTCAGTGCGAGATATCGTTGGTGCGGCCATCGCCGATCCTCTCCTGAGTATCTCATGGCCAAAAGGCCTGTACGTTTGGACGTTCTGCCCAACTGGTGTTACTGCCGGTCCTCTCCTTTCCGCCTCAGCCGTCGTCTGTCAGCCGGCGAGCCACGAGACCAGCGCACGCGCGGGCGCGAACTCGCCTGCTCGTGGGCACACATAAGAAGTGTACGCTCGTGGCACGTATCCGTCTGTTCACCAGCGAACAGAACTGGGTACGGCGCAGGCAGCAGGTGACGAGCGCGGCCGCTGGCGAGCGCGCGCGCCGAGCTGGCGTTGCGCCGCGGCGTCTGACATGGCGCTTTCGCATGGCAGGGTTCTGCTCACGGGAGCGTGAGGTGCATTCCTCGCTCTCTTGCCGCGCATCCCCCTCGCCGCGACGCCTACAAGCATACTGGCAGCATCAGTGATCTAGGAACGCTATGTGCTGTGAGAGTGTCTGTATCGGACAAGTGCGAATATCCCGTGGCATAGGCCACGTCACTTTGTGAGGGTGCGATTTCCCTTCGCACGCCGCACACGGCGTGCACTAGGTTCGTGAGAGCGCCGATCTCCCGTCGGCCAGTCGAGCTGTAGGCACGAAAGTATCCACGTATCCATGTCATGGCCATTAGCGAGCCGAGCGCCCGGCGTCGTGGCAGGTGGCGCGATTGGTAGCGAGCTGCCGCGGAAAGAAGGATGTGTTGCTGGCATCCACAATGCAGCCGGGTCCGGTCGAGAACCGCTTCCTGGCCGCGCTCCCCTGCGAGATACGCCAACGTATCCTCCCCTCGATGCAGACGGTTCAATTGCGGCGCAAGCAGCCAATCCACCGCCCAGGTGAAGCTATCGGGTCGGTTTACTTTCCAGTCACCGCGGTCCTCTCCTTGGTCAGCATCCTGGAAGACGGCAGCAGCACCGAGGTCGGCGCCATCGGTAACGAGGGTCTTGCCGGCTTGCCGGCGCTCCTGGGCGCCGAATCCACCCCCTTTGACATGGTCGTCCAGGTCCCGGGTGCCGCACACCGGATGCTCGCCCATACACTGGGCGAGGAGGTCAGACGCTCCCCACCACTTCGAGAAGCGCTCCTACGCTTCGAGCAAGCCTTCCTCGACCAGGTTGCGCAGACGGCGGCCTGCGGTCGCCATCATGTGGTCGGGCGGCGCCTGGCCACGTGGCTTCTAATGATGAGCGATCGCGTCGAATCCGACCAGGTGCCGCTGACTCATGAATCCCTGGCGGATACATTGGGTGTCGGTCGACCGAGCGTGACTCTAGCTGCCGCTGCGCTCCAGAGCCGGGGACTGATCCGCTATAGCCGTGGCGTCATCACCGTCCTCGATCGTCCAGGACTGGAAGCGCATGCGTGCGAGTGCTACCGCATCATCCACGATGAGTACGACCGTCTGCTCGGATGACTTGCCTGGCGCCGAGTGCGACGGCGCCAGGCGACTGCAGTGTTACGGACAAGCTGCTCACTCGTCCGCTAGAGGCATGGCCATGGCAGAGCCCACGTCCAGGTGTGCGACCACGGCCTCGAACCCTCTCGGCGTGAACGGCTTGTAGACCACAGCCGAGGCGTCTAGCGCGCGCATCTCGTCCTCGTCAACCATGTGGCGGTCAGTCAATGCCAGGAGCGGGCCAGATCCGGCCATGTGAGCGGCCCGAGCCAGGGCGGCACTCCCGGGAGGCTCCGCGGCTGTCCCGGCATCGGCGACCACCACGTCGAATCCCACTCGCGCCAGCAGGCTCCGAGCTTCCAGAGTGGACAGCGCCTGGACGGCCACAACCCCCGCCCTCCGCAGCAACACGTCCAGCAGATCGCCACACGTCACGCTCGGCTCCAGCAGGAGCGCCAGATGACTCATCCGTGGGCGTCGTCCGTGGCCCCGGATTTGGTCCTCCGGCGCCAGGAGAAATCCGTACGCCCACCGCGCCGCAGTCTCATGGCGCCCGGTTGCCACCTGTTGTCGCAATATGCATCCTGTCGGAATAAGATCATGGACAGTGGCCCGAACCTCGCGCTCGTTCAGTCCGGTAAGCTCGACGAGCTCCGGGATGGTCGGCGGCCCCACTGGAATCGTTCGGCGAGAGCCACCCGCCGCCTCACTGTGACCCGAACTGCCAGCCAGTCTCGCGAGCGCCAACAACACACGACCCAGCTCATGGGCCAACGGACGTGGGCGCTCAGCTAGCCGGGGACTGATGATCTTCCCATCCTCACTCCACTCAACATTGAGGCGGTCCACCGTGACTTCTCGATGTCTGGACATGCTCCGCTCATTTCTAGCGCCCGCCGGTGCTATCTCCGCCATGTCGGGGTGATCGTGATGGAAGCCTATGCGAGACAGATCGCGATCAGTGGTGGCTCGCGGGCTCCCGCCGACGATCGCGTAACGAATGACGCCCTGACGGACGACACGCTGCCCCTGTGAATGGGCCGCATGACTTACGTTGTGCCTCGTCGACGTGCCACAAAGGCAGTCGAATCGTGAACGTCGACCCGCTGCCCTCCACACTCTTGACGCTAATTGTTCCCCGATGTATCGACACAATCTGCTTGGCACTCGCCAGACCGATACCAATCCCTGGCGCCCGATGCGCTACCCTTCTGCACGACGTACGCCCGTCTGCTCCTGAACGTACGCCAACAGTGTATGCGCGCGTCGCGCTGGCGTCTGTTCACCGCCGAACACAACCGGCTGCGCTGCGGCGTGGCCCCGCTCCTGCGGAGAGAAGGTCGTCCCATTTGGCGAGATTGCATGGCACAACGTGTCTCGCGACGACACGTATTGAGCGGCATTGACCGGCGCGCGGGCTGAGCTGGTGCGAACAGTACTCGTGGCACGTCCCCTGCCACTATCATGCAGTGTCTTCATAGCGTGTCACAGACACACTCTCACACCACGGCCACCCAGATTCGGAGGCCAGCATGGGTCAGCAGATCGCGCTCCCAGCCTACTTCGATAGCTCGCAGCCAGGTGATCCCGTCTGGACCAGGCTGGCCGCACGGCAAGGCATCGTCGCGTTCGCCGTCTTCGACGACGGGAATGTGCTCGCCGGGGTGAAGCGCGCGTTACGAGCGTCAGGCATCCAGGCGTTTGGCCAGGTGTCGACGCACAAGTGTACGGTCGAGCCCGACGTCTGCGCTGCCTTGATCGACGACTGGTTCAAGCAACACGCCGACCTCGATGGGATCTTCGTGGACGAAGGGCCGCCGCTCGACACCCAGCACCCAGAGCAGCCTGAGCCAGAGTGGGTCTGGAACTACTACGGCGATCACAAGGGTCAGGGCGTCTCGGGGTACATCAAGCGCAAGAAGTCCGGCGCCAGGGTGTTCCTCCACGCCGTGGGCTGTCGCGATGCCGGGGTCTTCGATGTATGCGACGTCGCCCAGATAGTGGAGCAAGATTACGCCCTTTACGTGACCGACGCCTGGTGGACCGGAGCCAGCGAGCCCTGGTGGACGCATCCTCCCGCCGGCAAGGCCGTCGCGCACGTAGTCTACTCGTGCCCAAACGATAACGACTGGTACGTGCGCGTCGCGATCGCGCTGAGCAAGCGCCGCGGCGCCCAATATGTCTACGTCTACGATCGCGGCCCAGGGACCTACGATAGCCTCCCACCGTACTGGGATGCCGAGCTAGCTGCCGTGGCAGACACACCCGCGGATCCATGCCAGGCCATCGCCGATGTCATCCCTGAAATCAGCCAGGCCATAGACGATCTCAACGCTGAGATAGATAACGTGAACGGCGACGAAAAGGCTCGACTGCAGGAAGTGGCCGCACGTCTCAAGGAGCGGCGCGCCGAAGTGAACGTCATCCTCAAAGAGTGCCGGCAGGGCTGATACCACCTCTTCCCAGTCCGCGCAGGCGCTATACCCTACGAGTCACACGCCGTACACTGTACGGCAGCATTCGCCTGCCACCCCCACCATCCCAATCCTCGCCAGCGCACTGCAGCCCATCTCTGCATTGCCGATCTCTTCTATCTCCCCCCAC
>CAYQFU010000007.1:1419-36417 GCA_964416775.1 uncultured Ktedonobacterales bacterium | reverse complement strand
GCGGTCACCCACATGCAGGCGTCGCGGATCACCCCCGCCAATTGAGTTTCGCCAGCGCCTCCAGCACATCCAACCCCGCCTCGGTAAGACCGGCATCGCCGAGATACCTGCCGAGCTTGGCCAGATGCACGGTCTCGTTGAACTCGTCTGGCCCGAGCCCCGTCAACCGCTCCACCTCATCCCACTGTTCTGGCGCGATACGCACCTTCTCTTCTTTCACATACAGGCTCTGGCCGACCTGGCGCACGGCAGACAGCAAGCGCACGATCGCGGGAGACACAGGATGAGCAAGCTCCAGTGCGCCGGCCATCGCGCGTGTGAGCAACTGCCCAGCCTCCGTCCGCAGGATGTGAGCATCAACCATCCGCTCGATCAGGCCACCCGCCTCCAGCTGATCCAGCGTGCGCTCCTGTTCGTTCTCGTCCTCCGTGTCGCCACGACCCATCAGACGGTGGTCGCGTAGCGCCTCGGCCTGCGGCAGGTTGAGCAGCATGCGCGCCTCCTGGCGCGACAGCGCCGGCCAGCGCTCGGCGTACTCCGCCAGCCACGCGTAGAGAATGCCGGCCTCTGTGATCCCGCCCGGCCCGATCAGCTCTTCCTCGCGCGCACGCTCGACCCACAGCGCCACCGGAGCATAGTAATGGCCCGCCATCGTAGTGATCGTGATCGCCTTGACACCCATGGCCGTGATCGCGCGCGGCGACTTGCCCTGCTCCCTGATCACTCGTAGACCGTTTGGCGTGAGCCGGTACACCGTCAACTGACCCTCGCCCTCGCCGCGCACCAGCTCGAACGACTCCAGGTGAATCAGCAGCTCATCCAGGCTATTGGGATCGCCAAATGCGCGGTCCCGGTCGCGCAGCTCCGCGACCATCTCCTGTTCCTGGCGCTTCCTCGCCGGGACCTCGTTGATTTTCCGGCCGTATTTGCCCTGAAATGCCTGGAGGCGACGCTCCAGACCGTCCACCAGGGCCTTGTGCAGAGCATGCTTCGTAGTCGGCTGTGCCGGCTTGTCCTTGCCCTCCGAGAGCTCGTGCACGACACTCAGCAACTCGGCTTCATGCCGGCTGATGGCGATGGTGGCTGGCGGTCGCTTGAATCGCGCGTTCCGCAACCGGCGCGCGCGCAGCGCGGCCTGGCCGCCAGGGAGCAACGAGCCGTCTGCCCCCACGTAGCCGAGGATCTGCACGTCCGCGAGCCGCTCCGGCGGGAGCGCGCTGGCTCCCTTGTCCGCCACTGTTGCCAGCAAGTCCAGGATCGCATCGTCCAGCACTACATCGGCGACTGGGAATCCTCCCTTGCGCAGCGCGTCGTATACCGCCCTTCCCAGCGCCGTAAACGTGAAGACATCTCGATCGGGGACCGACCACACCAATAGGCGCATCGCCTCCAACTGGGCGCGGTGGCCGGCCGGGATGTCCAGTGTGTGCGGATCGGCATACGCCGGGAGCATGCGGTGGATGCTGTTGGCGAGGTCGCCCGTGATCTCCAGCCGCGGCAGGTAGCGCTGGGCGAATTCCAGCCATGCCGATCCATGCGTAGTGAGGCGTGCGTAGGTCGTTTTCCTGTCAGGATCGCGGAACGTCTCGGCAAGCCCCCGCTCCCGCAGCAGCTCCTCCGCCAGCGGTCCCACCCGGTCCCCGGCCCGGCCCGCGGCCGCCAGCGCGGCCAGCACTTCCGAGCCGAGAAAGCGCCAATCGCGCTCTGTCTGGTCAGCGGGAGGAATCAGTCCCCGCTGGCGCATCTCTCCCAGCAGCCGCAGCGCCTCGCGACCCTCGTACGTCAGCACATAGGCCTGGCCGATATCCGGACGGGCCAGCCCCTGCAGCTCCAGCACGCGGTAGATTTCGATCTCGTCCGCGGCCACCGCGTGCGCCGCGTGGCCAGCCGCTTCGCTCGCCATCATCGCATCCAGGCCTCGGATATGTTCGCCGGTCAATAGCATAGTGGGCTGCCTCCTCCAAAGCCTGCTTACCCGTTCGTCTCACATCCAGGCCGATGCGCCTGAGGACCCGGTTCTGAAGCATCAGTGCTCGCTCTCCGTGCGGACGTTGGCGGCGAGCCCCTGCGCAAGGCCCGGCGTGCCCCTGACACGCATCTAGTAAGCCGGCGCCCTGGTACGCCCGTCCATTGGTGCCTCGACGGAGCGCTGCATGCGACGCAGCCATAGGCTCAGCCCGATCACCAGCGCGCCGAAGACGATCGCGTAGATGCCGATGAGCCACACGACTGTAAGCGCACCGGCTCCGGGGAACAGGAACAGCAGGATACCAAAGATTACCGAGGCCACGCCGCTCAGGATGAGCAGCCAATCGTTGCGAATGACCCGCCGCATCTCGACCGCCTGCACGATCTCCAGAATGCCCGTCACGATGGCCCAGGCCGCGATGATGTAGAGCAGCACCAGCGCGGTGATGCCCGGCCAGAAGAACGCGACGAGACCTGCGATGATGCCCGCGATGCCCTCGACCAGCAGCCACCAGGAATTGGCACGGCGTCGCTCGAACCCCCGCACCACCGCGGCGATGGCGAAAATGCCATCTACCAGCGCGTAGGCGCCAAAGAGCGCGACGAGCACCAGCAGAGTGAGCCGCGGCAGCGCCAGCGCGAGAATGCCAAACAATACCGCGGCGATTCCCCGAATCAAGATCGCCCACCAGCTGCGCGCGACAAGCACCATCGTGTTACTCCTCACTCTCCGCTGGGAAGCGCTCGTGCCACCTATAGCGTAGGCACGGCACCTGAGCCTGATACGTGCGATGTCGGTTGCGTCTGCGGTGCCGCTAGCCAGAGCGAGCGAAGCCATAAGAACCCGGCAATCGAGATGACGGCCAGCCCACCCCACTGGAGCGCCAGAAATACGTCCACCTGTGCCGCGGTCGGCGGCGCAAGCACGCCGCCGCCCAGCGCGATCTGTTGCGGCGCTGTGCCGGTCAACAGCTCCGTCAGCACGAGGGCGATGCCGCGCATCGAGTCCCACAGCGCGTGCAGCAAGGACACGAGCACGTACGCGACGACGACCCCTACGGTGATGCGCGGGTGCCGCGCGTCACGGCTCGCCCTGAAGAGCACACCCCCAAGGATTGCCGTCCACAAGCCGTGCCCCACCGGCGTCAGCACGCCACGAAGGAACTCCGTATTCACCAGGTTGCCCAGCGACAGCGCGACGCCGGGCCCAACTCGGACGATCAGGGCGTTGAGTGCATAGCCACTATTCTCCAGCGCACCAAACCCAAACCCGACGGCCGCCCCCAGCACGATGCCATCGCGCATCGCGTAGCGGGGCATCCGCCACGCGATGAAGATGAGCACCGCGAGCTTGCACAGCTCCTCGATGAAGCCCACCCCAAGATAGACCAGCAGCCCGTCGCTCAGCAGCCAGGATTCCAGGATCGAAGCTCCCAGTACTCCGAGCACGCCGCCTACGACGAACGCGTAGAGCACCAGTTGCGGCGTCAGCGTCTGGCTGCGATAGTGGTCCAGGTACCAGACGATAGCCGTTACCGGCACGAGGAAGCTGCCCAGCAGCACCACCGTAGGAATCAGGTTCACGTTGCCGGTGATCGCCGTCACGAGGATAGAGGCTATCCAGAGCGCGACACCGACCGCCAGTACGCGTTGCCAGTTCGGCACCTCCGACATTGGCCGCGAAGACGCCTCCGGGCCCGTCATCGCCATAGTCGCTTCTCCTCCGTCCTCCAGCCAGTTCCGCATCTAGGCACTGAGAATGGTCCCTTCCCGCTCGTCGGCCAACCGGCCAGGTCGAGTCGCGGCGTTCGTCGAGCTGCCGCCCGGCCATCGCGGCATGCTGGCGTCCCTACGGCGCCCGCATCATCCTGCCTTCCTCCAACGCGGCCTCCAGCGCTGCCACCAGGGTGGCAAAGTCGAACGGGCCGTCGTGGCGTCGCCCGTTGATGAAGAAGGTCGGCGTGCCATTCACCCCGCTGCGCACCCCGCTCAGGAAGTCCTCCCGGACGCGCTCAGCGTAGGCGTGTGTCGCCATGTCCCGTTCGAACCAGGCCACGTCGAGACCGAGGCTTGCCGCGTACTGAACGAGGTGGAGATCGTCGAGGGCATGCTGATGCTCGAACAGCATGTCGTGCATCTCCCAGAACATGCCCTGCGCTCCCGCCGCCTCAGCAGCCTCGGCCGCATGCTCGGCGTGCGGGTGTGCTTGCGGGAGGGGGAAATGACGGAAGACGAAGCGCAAGCGGTCTCCCAGGTGCCTCTGCACCTGTTTCACGATCGGATATGCCGCGCCGCAATATGGACATTCAAAGTCGCCATACTCCAGGAGCGTCAGAGGCGCATTCGGGTTCCCCTGAATATGGTCTCGCTCACTGACCGGCACCGCGAGCCGTGCCATCGTCGCTGCTCCTTCCCAACCTGATTGATCCTGCACGCGGCAAAGCGCTCCGACTCGCGCCGGCTTCGCCGCCCCTCATGCTTGCCCGTCTGCGCTAATGACTCCCCGACGCGGCCGGCTGCTGGTTGGGCAGTGATTCCAGCGCATTCAGGATGCCGTCCGCCCCCGGATTGACGCCGATTGGAGAAACGTAACTCCAGCGAATGATCCCCTCGTCGTCCAGGACGAAGAGCGCCCGCTCGGCAATGCCGTCCTGCCTGCGGTAGACCCCGTATTGCCGCGCGACCGCGCCCTTCGGCTCGAAATCCGCCAGCAGCGGAAAGCGCAGCTTGTGGTCGTGGGCGAAGGCGAGATGGCACCACGCACCGTCCACCGAGAGTCCCATGAGCTCCGCGCGGAAGCGTTTGAACTCAGGCAGGACCTCGTTGAGCAGCGTCACCTCGTCGCCACAGACGGGACTCCAATCGGCGGGATAGAATGCCAGGATCACTGGCTGCCCACGGAAATCCGAGAGCGAGACCGTTTGGTCCGGCGTGGAGTGCAGTGTGAAGTCGGGTCCCCGTGTTCCCGCCGCGAGCGCCTGCGAAGGCTCAGTCTGGCTCTTGTAATCTGCCTCGTGATCCGATGCGGTCTGCTGCACGAACCGACTCCCTTCGTCTGCGTCTGGTCCAGAGAGGGCTGCCAGACGCGATGCTAGCCTTCTACACGATGATAGATGCTTGTGCCCGCCGTATCGGCATTTCCACCGGCTGGCCGGCGTACGGGTACGAAACGGTCCCCGTCGTGTTCGTCTGCCACTACGCGGCAGTCCTGGTCGTCGCAATACCATGCACGTGAGGGAGACCCGACCGGCGCACCTCAACTGCGATCACCTGCTGTCCCGATCCGTGCAGGCGGGCTTCGCGGCCGCGGCCATCCCGGCGCGCTTGCAACCGCCGGCCACTTCGCTGGCCACCTTGCCCCCACTAACTGAACCGTACCGCGCATAGGCGGATATGGAAGGCGTAGGCCCCTCGCTGTGGATTCACGCGTGGCCGTGCTCCAGGAGCTCATAATCAGGGGCTGATCGTGAGGTAATTGTCGACCTGCGTGACGCCCGGCGAGGACCAGGCAACCTGCTCCGCCTCCTGTTTCTCTGCCCACGAGCGCACGGTCCCTCGCAAGATCACCCTGGTGCCCTGCACCTCCACCTGAATGCGCTCGGCGTCCATCACGGCGCTGCGCGTCAGCGCCGCCTCGATCTTCCGCTGCAGCTCTTCTGGCGAGGGCTTGACTCGCGGGCGGACCGTAATCAGGTTGGTGACCCCACGTACCCCCGTCAAGCGGCGCACGACGCGCTCGGCGTCGTCCCGCTGGAACTGCCAGTCCACGTCGCCTTCGAGCGTGACCCACCCCTTCGAGACTGTGACCTTGATCCGATCGAGGGGCACGTAAGCGTCCCATTCCAGTGCCCGCAGCACCGTAGCGGCGATGTCGGCATCGGTACGCTCCGCCGTAATGGGCAGGCGGACCTCGATGTCGTTGGCCACGGCCTTCACGCCGCGCACCCGGAGGGCCGCCTCCTCCGCCGCCCACTTCTTGATCAAGGAATCCACCCAGCCGGTCAGGGTCACGATACCATCTTTGACGGCGACGCCAATCTCGTTGGGCTGCACGCGGGCATCCCACTTCAACTCATCCAGCACATCGCGCTGGATCTGCTCGTCGGTGCGAGGCATCGTTGGTGCGGCCATGGCCAATCCTCCCCTGACTGTCGCGTCTTGACTGTCGCGTCTTGACTGTCGCGTCCTGTCTATGACGTTCCTCGGCTGCTTGCGTCGGCGAGGGCGATCACTCTCCAGCAGGTCTTACGGCGTCGCTTCGTCCTCCTTGGTCCTGCTCCGCGCCATGCGTAGCCCTGCGCCTGAGCGCGCACAAACAAGTGTACGCGCATCTTGCACTGCCGTCTGTTCACTACCGAACACAACCGCCGCTAGCGGGGCCGCTGACCCCATCGGCGTCGTCGCCCAGTTGCTCATCCAGTGACTCAGTGGTATGTTTTCTGCGGCCACCCCACCACGTCCACAAACGGTGCGTCGGCCGCGACGCGGGTTCCCAGCCGCGCCGCTCGGGGAAACGAGAGGCACATGCAAGGATTCGAATGGGCGGAGAATAATTTCGGCGTCCAAACGCCGCACGAATTGCAAAATGAAGGCGTCAACGTCTACTTCGCGCCCATGATCGCGCCCGACGAAAAAGTCGTGAATCTGGCGAATGGGCGTGTGGAGCGCTTCTTTGCCCACGAGCACCGGCCACAAACTGGCTATTACGCGGAGTTCGACTCGCTGGAGCGCTTCTGCCGCCGCCGCGGCCTTCCACTGGTGGAGACCGACGGCCAGGTCAGTATCGAGCCCGCCGGAACTAAAGAGGCTGGCGATCCGCTGCTGCACGGCGCGACGTAAAAACCGCCAGCAGCAGTGCTCGACACCCACATGCCAACCTGCTCACGCATCGCTCGCGATCTAACGTTCTGATGCGTGCGCCGCGGCTGTGTCATGCCACCTTTAGATGTACGGCTTGAGCCCGATGCCATGCGCCCAAACCCGCCGCGCGGCGGGTTCGGGCAACGCCCGCTAGTCGCGCTTTGACTGGTTTGGCTCCGCGCGTCGCGCGGGCTGGTCGTATGGGAGTGGGACGTACTGAACGGATGGCTGCCCATGCATCGGCTGCGGATATAGCGCCATCAGGTCGAACACCTCGTTCGTCAGCGCATCACTCACCGGCAGCCCAAGCTTCTTGAGCATTTCCACATGGAGTGGGTAGTCATGCGTCCACTTCCCCGTGCTCAGCTGGTCGGAGATGGCCTTCGCTTGCTCCGGGCTGAGCCCGTTGGTCTGTAGAATCTGCTGCACCGTGTCGCCGACCTGGCGCAGCGCCTTGCCCCCGACATCGGCGAGAATCAGCGTCTTGTCGTCCACCTCCGCCACCGGCTTCCGGTCCACCGCCGCCAGAATCGATGCGGCGGGGTACTCGCCAAGCTGGGGATCGACGGGTCCCAGCACCGCGCTTGGAGCCATCAGGATTTCGTCCGCTGCCATGGCGATCAGCGTGCCTTCGGACATGGCGTAGTGCGGCACCATGGCGGTGACACGTCCAGTCCGGTGGACGAGCGCCTGCGCGATCTGCTCGGCCGCGAGGACGAGCCCCCAGGCGTGTGCAGGATGACGTCAATCGGCATGTCCGGCGGCGTGAGCCGGGATGGCACGCAGCACTTCCTCAGCGTCCTGAATGTCGATGTAGCGCACGATAGGAAAGCCGAACAGGCTCATCGTCTCTTGCCGATGGATCAGCGCGATCACCCGGCTACCCCGCTTGCGCTCGATCCGCCGAATCATCTGCAGGCGCCTGGACACGAGGTAATACCTCTGCATAGCGGGCTGCAGCGCCGAAATGAGGATGATGAGCCAGATCAAATCGCTGACGCTCACCGCCATGGCTACGAGCTGCGCAACTCCCATACGTTGTATGCTCCCTGCTCCTTGCTGGCCTGCCCCAGCTGTCGCACTGCAACCCGCTTCGCGGCCGCGAGAGGCCGTTCCCGTCTCCGACCGCGGTCGTCTCCGTGCGCGCTGTGTGCCGCCACGGTGCGCCACCTCAAACCGCGCGCTCCGGCAGGCACCCACCATGCGGCGGGTGTGCTCTAGGGCAGTGTACGTGCGTGTCATGCGTGCGTCTGTTCGCTGGCGAACAGAACTGCCAGACCTCGCCATGCTACACTGGCTTACAGTCAAGTGCGGCCAGAATCCACCCACTCGAGACAGGCCGCATCGCCTTGGGGCTGAACATGCGGAACACTTTGTGGCACGGACGCTCGACTTGGCCGCCCACGCTGGCCGCTGGCGCTGGCCAACCGTCAACCACGTACCTTGGTCACATCGGCGGTGCCCCTACGTCTGTCACACGTGGCCGCGGGCAAATGAGAGGTGTGTAGCGCATCTGTGGCAGATGAAAGGTGCCGGGTTCTATGTCCATCCTGAGTGCGCTCCGCCTCGAGCTGGCCAACCACCCTGGAGAGCTGGCCAAAGCGCTCCGTCCCATTGCCCAGGCGAGTGTCAACATCCATGCCGTGGCGGGTGTGGCCAGCGCGCAGTCCAGTGTCGTCGAAATCCTCCCCAGTGATCTGGCCGCCGCCGCGGACGCCCTCCAGAAGGCAGGATTCTCCCCTCAACAGGTCGAGGTGGTTGTGGCCTGGCTGCCCAACCGCCCAGGGGCATTGCTCAAAGCCTGCGAAGCTCTGGCTGAAGCTGGCATCAATATCGACGGCGTCTATGTTGTCTCTACTGATCCTGCCCAGGGCGTGCAACTTACCTTCGAGTGTCGCGATGCCGAGCGCGCCGACCAGGTGCTGGGCAGAGTGATCTATTAGCGTGAAGGGCTTCGTTGACGGTTCCGCGCACCCTGTTGACTTTGGCCCGTGGCTTGATGCTTTATGACCAGGGGTGTGGCGTATGCACGGCATCGGGTGGGCGCGCGGATTTCGATTACGCTCGCTCTACACTCGTGTCGCATGCTGAGGGTATGCGTGCCCCGCGTGTTGCCCATGCGCTCAAGACTGTACTGACCGTGTGCGCATGTATAGTGGCCACCTGCTGCCCAGACTCGCCACGAACGCCCGATTCTGATCCCAGCTTCTACTTTCTGGAGGGAAACCCGCGGACGCGTGCCCAGCGCTCCCGCGGAGCGTCGTGGGGGGCGCCTGGCAGACGCCCAGCCGATGTGGGCGCGCCGGTTCGTCCGCATTCGGAGTGAGACGGAGCGATTCCTATGGGGCACAGCCCGCCCAGTCCATCGAGACCGGCATCTCCACAGCGATCAGAAGCCTCAGAGCGCCCTCGGTCGCAACTGGGACCGTTTCTGTGCTGGGCCGTCGTCTTCGCGGATATTGGCACGTCCGTGTACTACACCCCTGGGATCCTCTACAACCAGGTTGGCTTGCTCGCGGGTCTGTTTGTCTCGATGACGCTCGCGGTGTTTCTCCTGCTCACTCTCAAGTATGCCGAAGTGAGCGTGCGCTTTCCGCAGGGCGGGGGAGTGGTGACGGTCGCTGCTCACGCCTTCAATCCCTGGGCTGGTGACGTTGGCGGCATGCTTATCCTGGTGGATTATTTCCTGACCGCCGCCATCAGCGCCGACTCCGGACTGCAGTATCTGAGCGCCGTATTCCAGAGCATCGCTCCAGTCGTGCTGCTCCTCTCCGTGGTGGTGATCGCCCTGCTGGGGGTGCTCAATTGGTGGGGCATCAAAGATAGCGCAGAGGTCAGCGCCGTCGCGGCCATGGTCGCGCTCGTTACCGACATCGCTATTCTGGTGGCGCTGCCGCTGAATGTTCCCCTCCACGCGCTCGGTCAGGCCTTTACCTTGATGTTCTCCACCCCACTCAGGCCGCTGACGCTGCTGACCGGCTTCGCGGGCTCGTTCCTTGCGTTCTCCGGCCTGGAGAGCATCTCGCAGATCTCCCCATCCATGCGCGTGCCCCGCCGACGAACCGTCACACTCGCGTTGGGATTCGTGGTGGTCACGGTCGGGATCACCAGCCCATTGCTCACCATCTTCTCCACCACACTCCTCACCGCCTGCACCCCACACTTCACCACCTGCTCGGTGCAGGTGTGGCACGCTGCTGTGGCGGGGCAGCATCCGCAGGCGGACCCCAACAAGTTCATTTCGGAGCTGGCCGCCGTCGCCGGAGGCACGAGCTTTGGTCGCTTCCTGGAAATCGTGACGGCGATTGCGGCGTCGGCCTTGCTCGTGTTCGCCAGCAACACGGCCATCATCGGCGCCTATCATGTCTGTGTCGCGCTCGCTCGTATGGGCTTCTTTCCCCGCATCATCCAGCGCCGGAGCCGGTGGCGGGGCACACCGTCCGCGGCTATCGCCCTCGTCACTGTGATCCCCATTTTCGTCCTGGCGTTGGTCAGTGGCAACGTCAACACACTTGGCGACATGTACGCGTTTGGGCTGTTGGGCGCGTTTTCGCTGACCAGCCTCTCGCTGGATGTGATTCGATGGCGCGAGCGCCATGGCCATGCACCCATCAAGGAGGACGCGGACCATGACGCCGGCCACGAGCGAAACACTGCCGCTGAGTCGCGCGAAATGGCAGGCGCACGTGCGCGAGGAGCGCCGAGCGTTCGTAGCCGCTTGTGGGCGCACGTGAATTTCTACCTTGGGATTGTCACGACCATCCTGGTCGCCATTGCCTGGCTCACCAACCTCAAGACCAAACCGCTGGCAACCGAGTTCGGCGGCACGGTCACAGTGTTGGGTGTCGCCATCTCCGTCATCTACTATCGGTATCAGCACCGCAAAGGGCGCCGGCCTATCTTCCCGACGATCCTGGTCCGCCGCATTCCCAACTCACTATTGGTCGTGCTCTCGCCCGACACTCGTCACTACGAGCAGCTCGTTGCGGCCGCGTGTGAGCTCGCACACGGACGGCCCATGGTCTTCCTCTACAATGCGAAGGCAAAGATCGAACACATTCGGCTGCTGCAGTTCGCCGATCCCTACCTCTATGACGAGCATGCGCAGCGCCTCTTTTCTGAAGCCGCGCATCTGTGCCACCGCAAGGGCGTCAAGCCGACGTATTTCGTCTACCGTGTGGGCGGGCCAGAAGTGATCGCCCACGCACTGCGCGTGGTCCAGCCAGACATCGTGCTCATGGAAGCCACTGAAGATCAGCCAACGAGCCTGGCCGATTTGCCAGAGGCCACGATCGTCGAGACAGAGGACGGTGCACGCCTGGCACAATACGTTCTCAGTCCCCAGGCCAATCGCGAGGCGTCGGCATGACGTCGCGTTGGTGCCCGCTCCTCAGTCATCCCCTCACCCACGGCTGCAGGTGCGGAGTGGAGGGACTACGCTGTGCCGGGCTGCCGCTGCTCATCCACGTCGGTTGACTGATCTTCCGCTGGGGCGTCGACGGCCGGATACCGCTTCCTGCCGGCCCATGGTCCACGTGGGGCCTGCTGGCGGTAAGCATCAGAACGGGGAGTTGCTGGCGTGTGGCCCTCTTCCATCTCCTTCCATTCGCGCCACGCCGCCACCACGATGGTCTGGATCACCCCCGCCACCGGCGAGGCGAAGAGCGCTCCCCAGATGCCGAACAGCTCGCTGCCGATCAGCAGCGCGATGATAGCTATCACCGGGTGCAGCCCCAGCACCCGGCCGACGATGCGCGGCCCCACCACGTCTCCCTCGATGACGTGGACGATGACGAAATATGCCAGCACCCCTACGGCGATCAGCACGCCACGCGTCGGCAGCGCGATGAGGACGCAGATCGCCCCGGACACCAGCGTGCCCAGGATGGGGATGAATTCCAGCACGAACGCCAGCACGCCCAGCAGCAAGGCGTATGGCACCTGGAATGCCGCCATGCCCAGGCCCACCAGCACTCCGATCAGCACTGAGAGCAGGAACTGCCCGCGGATGTAGCCGCCCACGTTCCGCTGCACCACATCCACAAAGAACAATGCCCGCCTCCGCAGCCTGGTCGGCGGCGCCGTCCGGATCCAGTTCACCACCCTCGGGCCGTCCGCCACCAGGTAGATGCTCAGCACGAAGACCAGTACGGTATCCAGCAGCGTGTTGGCGACCTCGGTGATGATCGGCAGCGCATTCGTCGCCATGGTGCCCGCCGTGTGTTGCACGTAGCCCAGTACCTGCTGGCGGGCTGCGTTCACTTGCGCCTCGCTCACCCCGAACGACTGAACTAAACGGCCGATGGCCGAAGGATGCCCGGGCGTACCCGGTTGCAAAAGAGATGGCAGACTCTTGGCCAACGAAGTCAGCTGCGATACCGCTGTCGCGAAGATCATCATGCCCAGGCCCGCGATGAACGCGAGCGCCATCAGGTAGACGATCGCCGTCGCCAGCCACCTCGGCATCCAGCGACTCAGCCGGCGCACCGCGGGCGTGACGACGAATGCCAGCAGCGACGCCAACACGAGGACCATCAGTGCACGCGCGATATGCCCCAGCGCCCAGCCAACCACCCCGATGACCACCAGCCACGCCAGAATGCTCAGCCCAATATCTCGCGCGCGCGCCCACCGTTCATTGCTCTCGCTCGTTCGCGGCCGTTCGGGTATCGTCGCGCTCATGTCCGCCTTGACCTCCCGGCGCACGCACTGCCGACATCCAACTGGCAACAACAATGCGGCGCGTGTTGATCACCTGGCATCCATGCCTAGTATCCCTCACCTCCCCGTACCTGTACCTTGCCCCAAAAGAGGCGGTACGTGAAGACAAAGTAAATGATGGCAAGGGCTATGCCGATCAGCCACCAGATGAGCCCGACAGTCTGTGTGTATGCTGAGGACGACGCGTTGAAGATCGTCAGACTATTGGCCGGGTGCACCGCTGGCAACAAGAGCGGATAGAGGCCAACGGCCGCGCTCCCCAGCATTCCAAGGAGAAAGGCCCCCGACGCCAACCATGCGGCCACGTCGCGCTGCGTCCAGTTGTAGTAGCCCATGCCGATCAGCCCGCCCAGCGCGATGAGCGGAAAGATCGCGCCCCACGGGCGGGCCGCGAATCCGGCCTGCATCGCCGGCTGCACGGCGAACGTTGCAATGGTGCTGAGGACCGCCAGTACGATCGTCGCGACCCACGCCTGGCGAGCCATACGTCGCGCGCGGGCGTTGACGATCCCTTCCGTCTTGAGGGCCACGTAGTTCGCCCCATGCGCCGTGAGCGCTGCCAGCGCTAGCAGACCAATCAGCACGGTGTACCAGTCGAGAATGCCGGGCTGGGCGCTGCGCGGGTTGAAGTCCGTCCAGAGCGCCTCAAAGAACGTACCGTTCGCGCCGAGCGGCACGCCCCGCACCACGTTGCCGGCCGCCGCCCCAAAGAAAATGGCGAGCAGCGCACTGCCGAAGAAGAAGACGCCATCCCAGAACGAGGTCCAGACCGGATTCGCGATGGTCCCCCGTAGCTCGATGGCGATACCGCGCAGAATCAGCAGCCACAGCACGATCATCAGCGGCAGATAAAAGCCGCTGAAGCTGGAGGCATAGAGTACTGGAAAGCTGAAGAACAATGTCCCTGCCGCCGCGATGAGCCAGACCTCGTTCCCGTCCCACACGGGCCCGATCGCCTGCAGGAGCGTACGTCGCTCCGCGTCGTTCCGTGCGACCACCAGGTGTATGACTCCGGCGCCCAGGTCGAAGCCGTCCAACAGGACGTACATGGTGAGCATAAGTGCCACCAGGATGAACCAGAGCGTCTGCATGATAGGCTCCCTTGTCTTCCGTGTTCCCCGTGTCGCGCGATCGAGGCAGATCTGCTCAAGTGCCTCTGCCGCCACGACGGTGCTCGTAACTGGGCTCACTAGTCGAGCAGTGGATCGGACGCCACTGTGGGTGTCTGCGTCTCCGGTTCCGCTTTCTGGAGCTTGGGCCCCTCAAATGACTCTTGCACCACCAACACGACATACAGCAGACCAAGCAGGAGATACATGCCAGCAAAGCCCAGCACGGTGAACAGCACGTTGCCCGCCGAGACGGCTGGGGAATTGCCCTGCACGGTCCTCAGTAGTCCGAAGGCGACCCACGGTTGGCGCCCAACCTCGGCCGTGAACCAACCTGCCGTGTTGGCGATGAACGGGAACGGCATCGCCAGAAACAGCACCCACAGCATCCAACGCCAGCGCGGATCGAAGAGCTTGCGTCGCCACAGCAGCAACCCCGCGAGACCCATGATGGCGATGAAGATCGTGCCCAGCCCGACCATGATATGGTAGCTGTAGTAAAGCAGCGCCACGCTGTCGGGCCGCTGGTCGGCGGGGAATGCGTCGAGCCCCTTGACCTTGGCCGTCCACTGCCGATACGTCAAGAAGCTCAAGGCATCTGGCACGATGAGCGGATTGTCGAGCGTACCCGTCGTCGGGTCCGGCTGGCCCAGTATTACGATCCCAGCGCCGCTCTCGGTGTGGAACAGCCCCTCCATTGCCGCCAGCTTTGTCGGCTGGTTAACGGTCACCTGCTGTCCTTCCAGGTCGCCGCTCGGCCACAGCTGCACCACGCCAGCGATGAGCCCGGCGGTCACGCCCAGTGTGACGAACAGCCGCCCGAAGTCGGTGTGCTGCCGCGCGAGCAGATAGTACGCGCCGAGTCCGGCCATCGCGAAGGATCCCGTCAGCACGGCGCCGCCCATGGTGTGGAGGAACTGCGGCCCGATCCACGAGTTGAAGACCACCGCCCAATAGTTCGTGAGATTGAAACGCCCGTCCGAGCTGACGGTATATCCCACCGGATGCTGCATCCAGGCATTCGAGGCGATGATGAAGTACCCGGATGCCCAGGTCCCGAGCCACACCAAAACCGCCGAGAGCCAGTGGAGCCTCTGGCCAAAGACCTGCTCGCCGAATAGGAAGATACCGAGGAACGCCGATTCCAGGAAAAAACCGAAGGCGCCCTCCATCGCCAGCGTCTGGCCGATGATGCCGCCGGCAGCAACCGAGAAGCGCGCCCAGTTGGTGCCGAACTGAAACTCCAGCGGAATGCCAGTCACCGCGCCCGTGACGAACGTGATGGCGAACAGGCGCCCCCAGAAGTGCGCGGCGGCGTTGTACAGCTCGTTCTTGCGCCGCAAGTAGAGCGTCTTCAACACCACAATCAGCAGCGCGAGGCCCATCGTCAGCTGAGGAAAGAGATAGTGAAACCCCGCCGTGAAGGCGAATTGCAATCGCGAGAGGATTGTCGGGTCATCCATGCGTGGCCTCCGTCTGGTCTGCGTCTAGTGTCAGCATGCCGCTCTGGAGATCGAACATGCGCCGATACAGTCCGTCCGCCGCGAGGAGCTGCACGTGCGTGCCTCGCTCGACGATCCGACCCCCATCCAACACGACGATCTCATCCATCCGCTCCATGCGGCACAACCGATGCGTAATCACGACCGTCGTGCGCTGGCACATGACAGGCTCGATGGCATCCAGCAACGCGCGTTCGGTAATGGTATCCAGGTTGGCGGTTGGCTCATCCAGCAGCAGCAGTGGGGCGTCATAGAGGAGTGCGCGGGCCAGCGCGACTCGCTGGCGCTCGCCGCCCGAGAGCCGCTGCCCTTGCTCGCCGATCCAGGTGCCCAGTCCGTCGGGGAGCTCTCGCACCCACTCGCCGAGTTGTGCCAGTTCCAGTGCCTCGATCAACTCTTCATCCGCCGCGTTTGGCCTGGCCACTTGCAGGTTTGCCCGCAGAGTCGTGTTGAACATGTGGCTATCCTGGGCGACGAGGCCGATCCGCGCCCGCAGGTCGCGAAACGCGCAGTGGCGGATATCGTCGCCGTCGAGGCGGATGGTACCGCTGGTGCGGTCCTCCAGCCGCAGCGCCAGGCGCGCGAGCGTGCTCTTGCCGGCACCGCTTGGTCCCACGATGGCGATCCGCCCGCCGGAAGGCACCGTGAAGCTGATGTCCGTCAGGGCGGGCCGGTCCTCAGCGGCGTACGTGAAGGATACGTCCTCGAACGCCAGCTCTGGCGCATGATCCCCCCTCGGCTCAGCATGCTGAGCCTCCTCATGGCTGGCGAGCGCCGAGAACGTCTCTCCGCTCTCCACCAGCCCCGGCGCAGCCTCCAGAACGGCCCGTACGCGCTGCCCCGAGGTCAGGGCGCGACCGAGGTGCTGCAGCGCCGGCGCCAGGGGCTGCACGGCCTCGAAGCTTGCCAGCATCACCAACGCCAGGAAGGCCAGGTACACACCGCCGATGCGCTGGTCGCGAACCAGCGGAATGGCCAGCACAAGCACCGTCCACACCGCGACTGACTGTGTGACCTCGTTGAGCCCCTGCTCCAGTCCGCTGACGAGCGCCATTCTCCGCTGCAGCTGCGCCAGCACACCATCCCGGGCGCGGATGTGCTCCTGGTAGTCATGCTCCCGTCCGAACGCGAGGATGTCTCGCACGCCCTGAATACCATCCACGAGCTGCGTATTGAGCTCGGCTCGCGCCGCGGGCTGTTGCTCTCCCAGGTGGCGGCCGAGTCGCCCCGCCAGCAGCGGGATACCGATCCCCGCGATTCCCAGGAACGCGAGCGCCGCCCAGGCCAGCACCGGACTGAAGACTGCCAGCACGCCTGAAGTCAACAGCGCGATGAGCCCGGCCACGAGGAACGGCCCCACAACGCGCAGATAGATGTGCTGCAGCTCGTCGACGTCCGCGACCAGGCGCGCCAGCAGGTCGCCGCTGCGATAGGCCAGCAGTTGCCCCGGCGCCATGCGCGCCAGCCGGCGATAGACCTGGGCGCGCAGCCGTGCTAGCAGGCGAAAGGTGACGTTGTGGCCGACCAGGCGCTCCGCGTAACGTGCGCCCGCCCGGGCCACGCCGGCGAAACGCACCAGATAGATTGGCAAGGTGAGGGTCAACAGGAGCGGCCGCAGCGCCGCGTCGGCGATCAGGTACGCTGCCATGCCGAGCAGCCCGATGTTGCATGCGATCATGATGGCGCCGAGCACCGCGGCGAGCGCTACTTGCCAGCGGAACGGCATGAGCCAGCGCAGCAGAGTGGCCAATGTGCTCATCCAGGCACCTCCACCGCCGTGCCGCTGCGGCTCCCCGCTTCGATGAGCCGCGCGTATGCCCCGCCGCGTCGCAACAGGTCGGCGTGCGTGCCGACCTCGGCGATGCGACCTCGCTCGAGGACGACGATTTGCTCCGCCGCTATCACCGTATTCAGCCGGTGAGCCACCACGAGCACCGTCCTTCCCTGCATCAGCACCCCCAGCGCCCTCCGGATCAGCGCCTCACTTTCGGGATCCAGACTCGACGTTGGCTCGTCGAGGATCAGCAACGGACTATCTTTGAGGAAAGCGCGGGCGATGGCCAACCGCTGCGCCTGTCCAGCGCTCACGCCGGTGCTCCGCTCGCCAAGCGGCGTGTCGAGTCCGTGCGGCAGCCCCGCGACGACGTCCGCCAGTCCGGCAAGCTCGCACGCCCGCAGCAGCTCCGCGTCGGCCGCGTCCGGCCGGGCAAGCAGCAGGTTCTCCCGCACGCTGCCGGCAAACAGGTACGGCCGCTGGGGCACGAGCGCCACCTGTTCGCGCCAGACCTCTGGCGGCAACTGCTCCAGCGGGAGATCATTGACCGTGATCGTGCCGCCCTGGACGTCGCGGAACCGCAGGAGCAGGTCGATGAGCGTGCTCTTGCCTGCCCCGCTGCGTCCCACCACCGCGGTCCGTGTTCCCGGCTGCAGCGTGAGGGTGATGCCGTCCAGTGCGGGGTGATCGCTGCCGGGGTACGTGTAGGTCACGTCGCACAGCCGGATCGTGAGCGGCGCTTGCTGCTGTGCCGTCGGTGCGGCCACACCGTCCATGGATGCGTGGTCGGCGACCGGCGGCGTCAGTGCGAGTATCGCGCCGATCTGGTCCATCGCGACTTTGCCTTCCATGCCGGCATGGCGCTGGACACCCAGATCGCGCAGCGGCCGGTAGAACTCGGGCGTCACCAGCAGCACGAAGAACGCGCGTGCGAAGCTGATGTTGCCGTCGAGCAGGCGCACCCCCAGCGTCACGGCGACCACGCCGATGGCGCCGAGCGTCAAGAACTCGAGCACCAGACCAGAGAGGAAGGCCATGCGCAGCACGCTCAGCGTCCGCTCGCGAAAGCGCTCGCTGACGCGCCCGACGCGGTCGCTTTCCGCCTCCGCGCGCCCATAGAGCTGGAGCGTAGGCAACCCTTGCACCGCGTCGAGGAAGTACGCTCCCAGGCGCGT
This sequence comes from uncultured Ktedonobacterales bacterium, assembly GCA_964416775.1. Classification (GTDB taxonomy): domain Bacteria; phylum Chloroflexota; class Ktedonobacteria; order Ktedonobacterales; family JADMIN01; genus CAYQFU01. The sequence goes on along the minus strand of CAYQFU010000007.1, from coordinate 18,308 downwards.
GAGCGCGGTCCACTGGCGCTGGATGTGCTGCTCGGCATGAGTGCCCACCACGACCATGAGCAAGGGGATGATCGGCGCCGTGCACAGCAACAGCGCCGCGCTGGTGAGGTCGATGGGTATCAGCACGCCGGCGATGGTGAGCGGTATGAGCACGCTCAGGGCCATCTGCGGCAGGTACCGGCTGACGTACGCGTCGAGGCGCTCGATGCCCTCGACCGCCGTCGTAACCAGCTCTCCTGTTCCGCCGTCGCGGCTGTGCGCGGGACCGAGCCGCAAGAGATGCGCGAAGAGCTGCGCTCGCATCGCGGACTTGACGCGCACTGCCGCCCGCTGGGCAGCAACCTCGCGCCCGCCGTTGAGTATCGCCCGCGCCACGCCCGCGCCCAGCAGCAGCACGAGCGCCGGCCAGACCGCGGGCAGACCTGCCCGATCTAGGAAGACGCGGCTCACGATGCTGCTGAGCAGCCCCATCTGCGCCAACATTGCCCCTGTGCTGAGGATACCCAGTGTGACCGTGACCAGCAGTGCGCCACGGACAGCTGCCACGTGCCGTACGAGCTGCGCGTTCATCTCGCGATTCCCGCCATGCCACCACCTCGTCTCGCCGCGCCATCACCGTTTAGTAGGTGCCGTCGCACCCACGGCAGCGCTTGCCCCCCGCACTGTCGTGGCCAGGCTGCCAGACACAGCATTCGAGGGTGTCGCTCGCCGATCCGTGTCATGCTCATGCCAGGCCTGGCCAGTCGCTCCCGAAGTGAGGGGCGTCCATTCGGGCGCGCCGCCTGCCCATCAAACGATCATAGCACGCTTCGACCAGACCTGGCATCACGCATTCGGCACGCGGTTCATACCGGCGTCCCGTGCGCGCGCATCGGCCTGGCCTCACTCACCGCAACGCAGGGGGCGCGCGGCGTGAACGCCTGCTGCGCGCACGTTGCGTGGGCTGGTCGCCGGTCGTGACCTCGCACTTGGCGAACGCCTGGCTCAATGCGGTGGTAGGCCGTGGCGGTTTGCGCGTGTGTCAGTCCTCGGCCTGCTGTTCGCGCTCCCCCGCGCGCTGGCCACCCTCTCCTTCGGTGGATGACGCATCGTCGCCTGTAGAGGCGATGCGTCCCGGTCCGAGTCCCACGGCCTGCACCGTCCACGCGACTTCTTGGGCACATCGCGGCCGGGATCGCCATGCCCCGGTCAGTCTAAGAGTCGTGCAAAAGACTTGCCACCGGGACGCCCACGACGCTCGCCCGCTGCTGAGCCCAGCATGGCTCGGCCCCTGTTCCAATCAGGCCAATCAGGCCAATCAGGCCAGCCAACGCATGCCAGTCCGTCTTGCCGCTCGTGCAGGCCGCGCCGACTCCCGTGACCGCCTGCGCGCGTCGTCCATGCCCCCATCAGTCACTGATAGTGGACTCTGGTGATCTCTTCGCCCACTCCGTCGGGGGCGCATGGAGATGCGGCCGCCCGGCGCACCGGCACCCATGCATCCGGAGTCGGATTGAGGAGACACGCGCACGGACTGTCACAAAATCCACCCCTCGACCCACTACCAGTGCGAAGCTTCACAAAGGAAAGTGTGTAGGACGACGAATGGAGCACGCCATGCAGACCTTCGCCATTGACTCCGCTCGCACCAGGCTTTCGTTCGTTGTCCCTGGCCTCCTCCGCACCCAGGGTGAGTTCACCCGCATCGTCGGCACCGGCACGGCGGACGAACAGGGCTGCCCCCATGCGCTCGAGGTCACCATCTCCGCTGGCAGTCTGCGCACGGGTCTCTCGGCTCGCGACCTGCACCTGAAGTCCGCGAGCTTTCTGGACGCCCGCCGCTATCCCACGATCACCTACCATAGCCAGTACGTCGAGCGGATCGAGCCGAATCGCTACACCATCCATGGCGTGCTGCGCCTGCACGGACGGGAGCATCCGATAACGCTCGACGCCGTGCTCGATCCAGATGCGGAGCCGGACCGCGCGCGGCGGGTTCACGTCATCGGCGCGCTGCCTCGCTCGGCGTTCGGGATTCCGCGCAATGCGGTGCTGCGAGCGCTGCTGCCGGCGATGATCGGCGACTCGGTCGCCCTCAGCGCCGACGTGTGCGTCACGCCCGTACGCGAGAGCGTGGCCTCCGCGCCGCTCTCCGCCATGTGATTCGCCGAGTACGTTGGGCTCAGGCTCGTAGTGCGAGCAAACAGTAGCCAAGGCCGATGGCCCGGCCGCAAGCGGCGGCGCCACGAAGCCCCGCCGCAATGGAATCGAGGGACAAGTCAGATGAAGATCCTGGTATTGCCCAAGCCGCGCGTAGGTGTGCCCCCGCAGGCGCTGCAAGAGCATGCGGACGCTGAGATTCGCGCCGTGTGGGACCTGTATGCGCAAGGTATTTGTCGTGAGTTCTATGTGCGCGCGGCCGAGCCTGGCAGGGTGGTCTTGATATTCGAATGCGCGAGCGTTGAGGCCGCCAGAGACGCGCTTGCGACGCTCCCGTTCGCGCAATTGCACCTGATCGACTTCGATCTGATCCCGCTGGCGCCTTTCATCGGCCTCACCCGCCTGTTCCAGGCCGCCAGCTAATTGGTGATCGCCAGGCCGCCGCGCTGCAGGTACGTACGCATCCGTACGACGGCGAGGTGGCACTGGCCGGCGCATCACTCGGCATCGAACGACAGTCCCAAGAAGGAGACAGAGATGAATCAGCAACCGAATGCTGAGATCGACGGCTCGGCAGCCGACGCGGAGTGGCCCCGGCCGCGGCAAGGCATCGCCGTCACGCACCTGCTCATCGTGCGCGATGTCGCCCGCTCCCGCGACTTCTACGCGAATGTCCTGGGCGCGCACGTCCTGATGGAGGGTCCACCTTCCATTCTGCGCTTCCATAACAGTTGGTTGGTCCTCTCCCAGGAAGGCGGCCCCACCGACGACAAACCCGACGTCGTCGCCGTTGCGCCGCGAGACGGGCGAACGCTCACCAGCGCCCTCAACCTGCGCGTGGCCGACATCAACGAGGTATATGCGCGCTGGCGCGAGCGCGGCGCGGAGTTCCTCACTCCGCCCAAAGTGCACGAATCCGAGATCCGCTGTTATCTGCGCGACCCCGACGGCCATCTCATCGAAGTCGGCCAGACGACCGGGATGCCAGGCGCGAGCTAGCTCACTGGTCCAGCGCCCACGGACCGCCGTACCGAGTCCATCGACCAATTGCAGCGCGAGGAGGATCACATGTCAGCCACACGTCCGGTATCGAGTCAATCGGGCGGCGCCTCGCTCCCTTCATCGGGAATCCCGAATCCGGTCCTCCGGGCCACCATCGACGTCGGCCGGCGTCTACTGAATCCGCTCATACTCGCCCTTGCCGGGAGGCGGCATGTGCAATTTTTCGGTGTCATCCACCACCGCGGTCGTCGTTCCGGTCGCGCCTACGCCACGCCAGTGGCCGCGCGGCCGACGCCCACCGGCTTCGTGATTGCACTGACCTTTGGTGAGAGCGCGGATTGGTTCCAGAATCTGCGCGCGGCGGGTGGGGGCGTTATCCGCTGGAATGGAGTTGACTACCCGGTCGTTGACCCCGTGGTCGTAGACTGGGCAACCGCCTGCCCAGCGTTCCGTCCTGCGGAGCGGGCCCTGGTGCCACTAATCGGCATCCCGCGATTTGTTCAGCTCCGGCATGCCGCGGCAGGAGGGAATGATCCCACCGGCAACGTCAGCACGAGTCCTCGCGCGTGGGTGACCGGCCAGGAAGCGTCGCCGCTTTCCAACCCTCTGTCACAACTGCGTCACGTCGACCCTCTTTCTGTTGACGACCACCAGTCGTGACGATCAGCCACCCATCCCTACCGGTCAGTGAGGTTTACCCATGTCTCTCGCACGCTCTCCTGAGGTTGCGGGCGCCACTGCCGCCGTACTTGGCACGCTGGCACGCCCGCGATGGCTCGACGAAGGCCTCTATCCCTTCCAGAGCCGGTTCGTGGAGATCGACGGCCATCGTCTGCACTACATCGACGAAGGAACCGGTCCCACGCTCCTGTTCCTCCACCCTGGTGTCGGCTGGTCGTTCACCTTCCGCGACGTCGTCAAAGATCTGCGTGGCCGATTCCGTTGTGTCGCGCTCGACCTGCCGGGATTTGGCCTTTCCGCCGCCGCGCCCGGTTACCGCCATACCCTGACTGGCGACTCTCTGCTGATCGAGCGATTCATCCAGGCGCTCGGCCTGCGCGATGTCGCGCTCTTCTCGCAGGACATCACGGCATCGATTGGACTGGGTGTCGTCGCGCGGCGGCCTGAGTGGTTCCGCGCGGTGATCGTCGGCCCCGCGTTCGCCTGGCCGTTGCAGGAGTATCCGGGCATCGCGCGTATGGTCAGGCTGATCGGCTCACCTGTCGCCCGCTTCTTCGGTGTCACCACCAACTTTTTCTTGGAGTATTATCTGAGGAACGTCACCCGCGGGCCCCACCAGCGCTTCTCCGCTCGTGAGAAGCTGGCCTACCGCGGACCCATGCTCGACCGCGCCGTCCGCCGCCACCCGCACGACCTCTTTGCCAGTGCCGTACGCAGTCGCGATTATCTCGCCGACTTGAGCCAGCGATTGCGCCTCCTCGATGGGATGCCCGCGCTGCTGATCTTCGGCGAGACGGATGGCCTGGTCCGGATAGGGTGGCTTACGCGCCTCGAGCGGATCTTTCCGCGGCATCGCGCCGTCATTTTCGCGGGCTGCCACCACTTTCCCCAGGAATACGACCCCACAGGGGTCGCCACCGCGATTCGCCAGTGGTGGGATGACGAGATCGCGTCTCGGTAACGTAGGAGGATCGCCATGGTAGACTCCTTCGAAACCTACCGGCCGTACCTCTTCTCTATCGCCTATCGCATGCTCGGTACCGCCATGGATGCCGAGGATATGGTGCAGGAGACCTACCTGCGCTACCGGGCGACGCCACCAGAAGCCATCGCGTCCCCCAAAGCCTTCTTGACCACCATCCTCACGCGCCTCTGCATGGATCAGCTCCACCTGGCGCGGCGCCAGCGTGAGACCTATCTGGGACCCTGGCTCCCCGAGCCCATCGGCAATGCGGAGGCGCTCGAGACGGCGAACCCCGAGGACCGTGTCGACCGAGCGGAGTCGGTGTCACTGGCGTTTCTGGTGCTGCTAGAGCAGCTGAAGCCCTTCGAGCGCGCCGTCTTCCTGCTGCGCGAAGTCTTCGACTACGACTACACGGAGATCGCCACCTTCCTCGGCAAGTCCGAGATGGCCTGCCGCCAGGCGTTCAGCCGCGCCAGGAAGCATCTCGGCGAGCATCGCCCCCGCTTCCCCGCCTCTCCCGAGAGCCATCGACAGATGCTCCTCAGCTTCGCGCGCGCGTCCCAGGGCGGCGACATGGCCGCGCTGATGGACATCCTGAGCGCGGACGTGACCCTGTGGGCCGATGGCGGCGGCAAGGTCAAGGGAGCGGCCACACGCCCCGTATCTGGCAGTCTCGCCGTGGCCCGCTTCAGCATTGGTGCCACCCGGCGCTTCTTGCCCCCGGGCTCTCGCGTCGAGGTGGAGGACGTCAATCGCGAGCCGGCCATCGTCATTCGCGGCGAAGAACGCGCCTACCTCGTCATCACCATCGAAGTGGAGGCGCAGCGGATCCGCAGCGTTCGCATCATCGCCAACCCGGACAAGCTCGCGCACGTGTGACATACTCCTGACATACGCCGTAGCAGCAATCCGGTCACGCGGCGAGTGGCGTGTGCCTTCGGTTGTGCCTGTGCAATCAAAGGCCCCTCGATTGATGCACCGGTGCGAAAGGTGCGATACGCATGGTACAGCGCATCCAGCTCCTGCCCGATTGGATGTATCACGCCATCGAAGAGTCGTCTACCTGTCAGTTCACCAGCATGACGGAACGCGGCACTCCCGTTGCCCTCCCGGTGATTCTCAATCATTTCGACCCCGATACCGGGACACTGATCGTCTCCTCGCCCATGGCAATGAAGCGCGTCGCGAACATCCGCCGCCAGCCCAAGGTGGCGCTGCTCTTCTCGCCCGTTGGCGCAGGCAAGGCCGAGCCGCCGCACGTCTTGCTGGTGCAGGGCCAGGCGGAGATAGACGATTCCGATCCCGAGAATGGATGGAAGCGCTACTTCGCCGGCTGGGCACGGCGCCACCCTCCCTCGCGCGAAAACCTCGCCAGGATGCGCCAGGTGATGCCTGGATACGTCCAGCGCGCGATCATCCGTGTCCGACCGGTGCGCTTGGTGGGCTGGCCGGCAGGCGACATGCAGAGCGCTCCAGAAGTCGTGGAGGTGAACCCATGATCGACTGGACGGCTGACCTCTTGGGACAAATCGACTCCTTCAGCCGCGCCGCGCTCAGCTATGTGGGCCGCGACGGCTACCCGGTCACACTCCCGCTGCCCTTCAGCTTCGATCGGACGGAGCACCGCTACACCCTCCCCGCCCCGCGGCACCCACCGGCCAGCTCCGCCCATAGTGAGAGTCAGACATCGCTGACTCTGCTGCGCTACGATCCGCAGGTGGCGAATGAGCGCTACGTGCTGTTCTACGGGCAGCTCGCGCAGCATGGCGACGCCTGGACCTTCACCCCAACTCGCGTGGTGCTCCCCGCTTCGAGTGGTTGGCGCGAGCGACAATCCCAGTCACGTTAGCCCAGCGTCGTGGAATTCTGGCTCGCTGGCCTGATCCGCGGGCGTGTTCGCAAGGTTCCCATGCGGGGGAGCCGGCGCGGGCTGGTGTGGTGTCCCCTGGCTCACCTTGTCCAATGAGCAGGAGCGAGAGGAGGAGCCCTGAACAGCGCACATGCAATTCTCGCCGATCTGTGGAACCTCGTCGGGCTGCCTACTGAGCCGCTCGACCAGATCGAGCTTCCCGGCCGCGATCCAGCATTGCCCTCGTCGTTCCGTGTCGGCACGGCGGCGCAAGTCTCCATTGCCGCCGTTGCCTGCGCTGCCAACGCCATCTGGCAGTCGCGTACCGGACGACTCCAGCGCGTCAGCGTGGACATGCGCCATGCCGCCGCCGAATTCCGCAGCGAGCGCTACCTGCGGGTGAACGGCGGGCCATCGCTCGACGTGTGGGACCCCATCACGGGCGCCTACCAGTGCGGAGACGGTCGCTGGGTCCGCATTCACGCCAACTTTCCGCACCACCGCGACGGCATCCTCCGCCTGCTCGGCTGCGAGCACAGTCGCGATTCGGTTGCCAGCGCATTGCGTACCTGGGACGCGCAGGCCTTCGAGCACGCCGCGGCGAAGGCCGGTCTGGTCGCGGCCATGATGCGATCCGTTGCGGAGTGGGACGCGCACCCTCAGGGGCGCAGCGTCGCGGCATTGCCTGTGGTCGCGCTGACCAGAATTGGCGATGCACCGCCGCGTCCGTTGCCTGACGGCGCCGACCGCCCGCTCTCAGGCATGCGCGTGCTCGATCTCACACGCGTCGTGGCCGGCCCCGTCTGCGGTCGCGTCCTGGCGGCCCACGGCGCGGACGTATTGGTCGTCAGTGCGGCGCATCTGCCCTCGCTGGAGCCGCTCGTCGTCGACACCGGGCGTGGCAAGCGCGCGACGTTCGTAGACTTGCGCGCAGCGGATGGCCGGCAGACGCTCGCCCGGCTCCTCGCCGGCGCCGACATCTTCGTTCAGTCCTACCGCCCCGGCGCCCTCGCGTCGCATGGCTTCGGCCCAGACGAGGCGGCGGCACTGCGACCGGGCATCGTCTACGTCTCGCTCACCGCGTACGGCCAGCGCGGGCCGTGGGCGGCTCGTCGCGGCTTCGACTCCATCGTGCAAACCACCAGCGGCTTGAACGATGCCGAGGCGCTCGCGGCTGGGACGACTGAGCCGAAGCCGCTACCCTGCCAGGCGCTGGATCACGCTTCGGGCTATCTGATGGCGCTTGGCGCGCTGGCCGCCCTCTTCCGCCGCGCCACAGAAGGAGGCAGCTGGCACGCGCAGGTCTCACTCGCGCGGACGGGCCGCTGGCTGCGCGCATTGGGACGCGTGGAGCATGGATTCGCCTGTGCCGACCCAACGATCCAGGAGATGGCCGATCTCCTGGAGGAATCCCCAAGCGGTTGGGGACGCCTGCTCGCCGTGCGCCATGCGGCACGCATGAGCGAGACACCCCCTCACTGGGACCTGCCGTCGATCCCGCTTGGCACTCATGCTCCAGCCTGGAGTGACTGACTGCCTGCCTCACATGCTCACGCTGAGGCGGCGGTGTCGGATGTACCAGGGGTACAATAGGACTGCCCCGAGGACGTTTCCTCGTTCAGCAGCGTCAGGAGCTCGACCATGGAGACGCGCCCGCCGCGCACCGTGCTATGCCTCGCCAGTTTCGAGAAGGGCCATGAGTTCATCCGCGAATGCAAACGCGAGGGCGCTCATGTGATCCTGCTGACCGTGGTCGCCCTGGAGCATGCGGCCTGGCCTCGGGAGAGCATCGACGAGCTGTTCTATATGCCGGACCTGCATCGCGTGGACGAGGTCATTCGCGCCGTCAGCTATCTGGCCCGCACGCGCGCCATCGACCACATCGTGGCGCTGGACGACTCGGATGTGGAGACCGCGGCGGCCCTGCGGGAGCATCTGCGCATGCCCGGCATGGGCGCGAGCGCCGCGCGCTACGTTCACGACAAGTTGGCGATGCGTGTCCAGGCCAGAGAAGCCGGCATTCCGGTGCCGGACTTCGTCCGCGTCGTCAACTATGATGAGATCAAGGAGTTCATGGCACGCGTGCCCGCACCGTGGGTGCTCAAGCCGCGCGGCGAGGCCTCCACGGTCGGCATCACCAGGATCAGCTCTCAAGACGAGCTCTGGCCGCGCCTCGACGAGCTAGGCGACCGGCAATCCTTCCATCTGCTAGAGCGCTACATCCCAGGCGGCGTGTACCACGTCGACGCGCTGATCGTCGAGGGGGCGGTCATCTTCGCGGAGGCCCATCAGTACGGCCGCCCGCCCCTGGACGTCTTCCACGAAGGCGGCATCGCCATCACCCGCACCCTGCCGCGCGGCTCCGAAGACGAGCGCACGCTGAAAGAGCTCTGCCAGCGGGTCATCCAGGCATTGGGGATGGACCACGGGGCGGCCCACATGGAATTCATCAAGGGCCGCGAGGACGGCCGCATGTACTTTCTCGAAGTTGGGGCTCGCGTCGGCGGGGCGAATATCGCCGAGATGGTCGAAGCCGCGACCGGCATCAACCTGTGGCGCGAATGGGCCAGGATCGAGCTTGCGCAACCCGACGACGCATATCACCTACCGGCGCGCCGAGACCAGTACGGCGGCGTCATCATCACGCTCGCGCGGCAGGAGTATCCCGACACGTCAGCCTACCAGGATCCCGAGATCGTCCATCGACTGGACCGGCGCCAGCACGCGGGCTTTGTGCTGGCAGCCCAGGATCCTGAGCGTATCCAGGCGTTGCTCGACGACTACAGCCGCCGCTTCGCGGCCGACTTCTTTGCGAGCTTGCCGCCTGCCACCGACCTCTCCGTCTTCCGTGACACGTCCGGCGGAGGCGCCGCTGCCGCCGATCAGGCGTGAGCGGCTGTCCATTGGAGCACAAGGCAGGACCGGGCTCGACCGCGTATACCAGTCGGACGGTCCAAGGATGCCACATGCCGCATCGGTTGGTGACGCCCGGCGATGCTCTCATGCCCATAAGCCATCGGATGGGCGCTCAGCCTGCGCCGTACACGGCTTCCAGACCGCGCCACACGTCATCGCGCCACGCCGAGTAGTTGTGTCCACCGTGATATTCTCGGTACGTGACGTCGTAGCCCCGCTCACGCAGCAGCGCATGCATACGCCGGTTGGCCGGGAGCAGCTGCTCGTAGGTGCCGACGTCCATCCATACCTTTACCGGCTGGCGCGGCGTGTGACGAATGAGGTCGAAGACGACCGGATCTTTCCCCAGGGCACCGAGGGCGAATGCTCCGGACTGGCTGATGGCATGCCCAAACACCTCAGGGGCGCGCAGCGCCGTGTAGAGCGCGCCGAGCCCGCCCATCGACGCCCCGAGCAGGCCGTGTGCCCCTGGGTGGGCGGCCAGGTCGAGCAGGTTCAGCCGCTCGCGCGCCAGCGGCAGGACACAACTGAGCAGGAACGCGACCGTGCTGTCATTGCTGGCATATTCGACGTAGCGCGCCTGACCGCCATTGGCCACCATGGCCAGCGCCAGGGGACGGATGCGCCCGTGCGCGATCAGGGTGTCCACCATCCGTGCCAGCCGAGCGCGCCGCAAATAGTCCGGGCCGTCCAGCACGATCAGCAACGGATACTGACCGGAGACGGGCGGACGATACAGGTACACCATGCGCTCGCCACCCACCATGACGTGGTCGGCGTGCACGACATGCCGTGTCAGCCTGCCATGCGTCCGGCCGCGCTCACGGCCGATCCAGGGCGCTGGAGCGGCATCCGGCATGAAGAAGTAGTGATTGCGGGCGCCCAGACCATTGCCGACGTTGCGCGGATTGAAGGGATCGGACAGGCGCCCGCCATCCTGTGTATAGGCATACTCGATGTAGGCATCGCGCGGCAACGAGAGGGTGCGTGCCCAGAGGCCCGGCGCCACCGGACGCAGCTCGAGCGCCGGCTCCGCCCCCCAGCGGTTGAAATCGCCGATCAGTCGTGGAGCCCAATCACCGGACCAGACAAATGTGGCCATTTCGCCATCGAGTAGTGGTGTGCCCTCGCGCAACGCACGTTCAACCAGATTCGTGTGCACTCCTCCTCCTTCACACCCCGCCCACACGTCGACCCCGCATCCTCTCCATATCAGTCTAGCAGACAGACACAAGCGAGCGGGCGAGGCTAGCTTCAGCCTCGCGTCCGCACCCAGACCGTGGCACGCCGACTACTCAAGCAGCAGTTGCCCAGGATTCCTGGGATTGCGCCAAGCGAGAGCCGCTAACCTATGTGGTTGGAGCTCGGCAGAATGGCGGCGGCGTGACTGCGGCATGCGCTGAGGATGCTCCCATTTGCTGCTGTATCACGAGCGACGCTGACGTGTAAGCCTGGGGAAGAGCACGGTCGGCCCCATGGTCAAGAACGTCCCCACCGTCACAACGCCCACCGTCGTCCCGATCGCGAAATCCGCACCGGTAATGAGATGGCGGCCGACGCCATATCGGATCACGAGGTAGAAGACGATTACATAGAGGAGGCTCGTGAGCAAGCCCGGCGAGTAGGTGTTGCGACGCATCGTCCAATACACGTGGACGGTCAGAGCGTGGGTGACGAATCCTGCCACCCAGATCAGTGGCAGGATGACCCAGTGGCCGCCGAAACTGTCAAAGAGAATGTTGCTGACCGCGATCGCTCCAATCGCCGCGGCGTTGAACCAAAAGAACATCCGCATGCGATAGGTAGGCCAGAAGTTGTCTACGATCCACTGCACAAACCCGCCGTTGAGCAGCGCCTCGTCGAGGATGTGAATGACGAATGACGCCAGAAATCCCCAGAAGAGGAGGCTTAGGAACAACATAACATACACCGTTAGCTTAGTACTACGCGTAGGCGACAGACCGCCACCGCGGCTGCTTACGTCGCGCGCGGCGAGCGGGACTTGAGGTCGCCGGATTCACGCTTCCAGGCCCTCGGCGGTTTCGCGGATGAGCTGGTCCACCACGTCGCTGAGATTGCCCGTGCGCCGGAACGTCGCGAGCTGGCGGTCAGCGCTGGAGCCCTCGTCCAGGATGCGGTAGGCGTACGCGACCTCCTGCCGGCTGCCCAGGTCGTCCAGCACGTCATCCAGGAACCACTCGATCAGCTCGCGGATGAGGTCTCGCGTGGGCAGCTCCTCCCGCTTGCCGAAATCGATGAGCTTGCCGTCGAGGCCGAACCGCACGGCGCGCCACTTGTTCTCTTCGATCCAATCAGTCGGGTACACGCGAAACGTGAGGTTATCGCGTCGCAGCTTCCAGAGCTTGGCGACGATGGCCTGCAGGATCGCGACCAGACAGACGGCCTCGTCCACACGCGTGCAGACATCGCAGATGCGGAACTCCAGCGTGGGGAATTTCCAATTCGGGCGCAGGTCCCACCAGAGCTTGGTGCCATCCTGGATACAGTTCGTCACCACCATCATATCGACCAGCCCCGATAGGTCCGCCCAGGAGTCGAATACGCGCGGGATGCCCGTCCGGGGAAAGTTACGCCAGATGACGCTGCGGTATGACTTCAGGCCGGTGTCCCGTCCCATCCAGAATGGGGAGCTGGAGGAGAGGCAGAGCAGGTGCGGCAGCATGTAGCGCGCGACGTTCATCACGTCGATCAAGAACTCGCGATCCTCGATGCCGATATGGACGTGGGTACCGAAGATGAGCAGCTGCTCGGCGAGCTGCTGCATGTCTTTGCGCACGCCCAGATAGCGCTCGTACGGCGTGATCTCCTGCTTGAGCCAGGAGGAAAAGGGATGCGTGCCCGCGGCCACGATCTTCAAGCCTTGCTTTGCCGCCAGCTCCATGAGCGTCCGGCGCAAGCGCACGAGCTCCGCACGCAGCTCTGCCGGCGTTTGACACACATGGCTGCCGACCTCGACCATGGATTGGTGCAGCTCGGGCTTGATCTGCTCGTGCAGGACGAGCTCGCCCTCCTGCAGCATCTCCGTGATGTACGAGCGCAGCTCCCGCGTCTCCGGATCGATGATCTGATACTCTTCCTCGATGCCGATCGTCAGCGTTGGGGCGTTCATGCTTGTCACCTGCTTCCCACGATGTCGAACGCGTTCCGCGGTCTATAGCGGGGTGTGTCGTGCGCGCTGCTCGGGTTGCGCGCGCTCTCGATGCCGTCATTACCGCTCGAGCGGCTCCACCACAAACGTCGGCACCGTCGAGCCTCCACCCGCCGTCACGTTCACCAACGGGTCCGTCGAGAGGCGCGTCAGGCAGCCGTCCATAACAACGCCGTCATAGATGAATGGTGCCGTATCCATGATGCGCTCATGCAGCTCCAACCGGCCGTCGCGCAGACTCGGATACGCTTCGCTCGGGATGGTGATGCGCTCCTGCACGACGAAGGGCTCGGCAAGGGCTGTCCGTGCGGCGCGCTCCCAGTCCGCGGGTGCCGTTAGCCAGCCCAGCACGATGCCTTTGCCGCCATATTCGTCGTTGGCTTTCAGCACCAGGCGCTCGCGCTGCTCCAGGATGAAGGGCATCAGGTCGATCGTCTGGTCCCCAAAGCGCGTCCAGCGTTCCTCCACCCGTCGCGTCCAGGGAACGTGCTGGGCAATCGCCTGGCGCTCCTCGGCCGTGAAGAGCTCGGCATTACGCTCATCGCTGAGCACGCCCAGGCTCGCCTTCTTGTGCAGAATCTTGCACGCGAAGGGATTGACCATACAGACGGCCCCATCGCGGACCGCGCGGACCACAGGGTGGTCCAGCCCGCCCCGGTCGATGAGCTCGCTAAGGAGCACGCGCTTGTAGATCAGGGTGATGTGGAAGTCGCCCGCTACCAGCCGCCCGTCCCGGTATTCCACCTCGCGAGGGTCGGCCGTGATGCACCGCAGGCCATGCGACCGGAAATAGTCCTGGAAGAGGAGATGCTCGCTGTAGGTGGGCACCTCACGCCAGTCGAGGATCGCAATGGATGGGGCATGATGCGACTGCCCCGACCACTCCTGGAAGCTATCTAACAGCGCGTTCAGCAGCCGATAGCGCGCGAGCAGCGGACGCGCCTGGTAGCGACGCAGAAACGCGCGCATCACGGGCAGTGTGACGAACACGTCCGAGAGCACGTCATTGTACGCTTGGGCGGCGGGCGTCTCGGCGTTGTACTCGGTGATGGCGAAGTCGTCGCGGTCGGGGAGCAGAAACGTGTCCAGCCGCGACGTGGGGCTGGGGGCGTGGAACCCGCGATCCACCTGGATGAGCGCCTCCTCCCACTCGCACAGGCCAAATGGCGCGCGGAAGGCGGGATCGGCCATGGCGCGACGGTGCACCTTGGCCAGCGCGCCCAACACGATCGCGACGCGTCGCTGCAGGAACCGATACTGCTCGGGGGACATAAAGCGCGGGCGCAGCACGGTGCACAGCGGTCGCTCTCCAAACCGCAGTCCGCGCCGCTGCTGTTGCTCGTTGAGCTGCGCCCAACTGTCGGCCGCCAACTGATCACTCAGCAGCCCATGATACGTTTCGATCGCGTCCCCCAGGCCAGTCATGGTGTACCTCCAGCGGCGGGCAGACAAGCCACGATCATCGAATGGGAGTGGTACGAATCCGGTCCGTCACGGCGCTGTGCTCGCCTCCACCGGACTGGCTGATGGCGTCTCATCGTGCCGCCCAGCCGTCAGGACGCTTGCCCAGCGCAGCTCCTGCAGCTGGGGGCGTGGATGCTTGGCCAGCCGAATCGCCATATCTGCCATGTGTTTGACGGCCCAGTCGAAGTAGACAGGGGTCAACGAGTTGATGTCCATGTCCGGAGCGGGATTCATGAAGTCGATGGCATAGGGGATGCCGTCGCGGATGGCCCACTCGATGGAGTTCATGTCGTAGCCCAGCGCGCGGACGAGCTTGAGCGAGCCCGCCACGATGCGCGCGCCCAGCTCTGGCGTCAGATGCTGATGCTCGACATGATAAGTGCGCGCGCGCGGATCGTATTTGATGGGCAGGACTTCCTCCTGGCCCAGACAGATGCAGCGGACGAAATGTTCCCACTCGATGTATTCCTGGACGATCATCGTCAGCAGTCCTGACTGGTTGTACCGTTCGAGCAGCTCGTCCAGCGTGCGGCAGACGTGGACCTCCTTCCAGCCGCCGCCATGGGCATCCTTCAAGATGCACGGTAGGCCAACATAGTCGACGATGCCCTGCCAGTCGATGGGGTAGATCAGGTTGCGCAGGCTGTCCGGATGGATGATCCCTGGCACGTAGTCTTTGTTCGGCAGGACGACCGTCTTCGGGCTGGCCACGCCCAGCTTGGTCGCCAGCGCCGCCTCGAAGAACTTGTCATCTGCCGTCCACATGAACGGATTATTGACCACCGTTACGCCCTGCAGCACGGCGTATTTCAAGTAGGACCGGTAATAGGGCACCTCATGTGAGATGCGGTCGATGAGTACGGCGTACGGGCAGGGCTCGTCCATGCGTGTGCCGCCCAGCTGGGCATATTCGGCCACCACACCCTCGTCTCGCCGATTGACCTCCTCGATAAACGCGGGAGGAAACGACCACTCTCGTCCGACGATCAGTCCTACCTTCGCCGTCATGGGTGCGCCCTCACTCTCTGCCTGTCTGCCTGCTCGGCTGCGTTAATCGTGGCCGCCGATGTAGAGCTGGATCATGCGCTGCCAGTACTGCCAATCGTGCGCCCAGCCGTCCCACATGCGCAGGGCATGCCAGATGTCTTTGCTCCAGAGGAGCCCGGAGAGCTGTTCGTTACTGGCGCTCGCCTGATCGGTACGCCCGACGGCCAGGATGATATCCTGGCGGCGCAGGGCTGCTAGCCGTTCTGGGTCCTGTTCGCCGGCCATGTAGGCGCAGGGGTTGTGGAAGTAGATCTCGCCGTCTGTACGGCCACCGGCGAAGCGGCTGATGTCATAGATCCCGCTCATGCCGATGACTCGATTGACGAGCTGCGGATGGCGGAAGGCGAAGTTGACGGCATGATAGGCGCCGAAGCTCGGCCCGGTTGTGATCAAGAACGGGTTGGCATTGCGGCCGGCCGTGAATGGCAGCACCTCGACCTCGAGGTAGCGGTCGTACTGCGTATTCCGGCGGGCGCGATCCTCAGGCGCCAGGTGTCGCGCGTACCAGCTTTCACTGTCCACGCTGTCCACGCAGAACAGCTGGATCCAGCCCCGGTCCAGGTGCTCGCGCAGGGCGCCGACCATGCCGAAGTCTTCCCACTGGTAGAAGCGTCCCTGCGACGTGGGAAAGGCGAGCACCCGAGCGCCCGCGTGGCCGAAGACCAGAAGCTCCATATCCCGCCCGAGGGATGGGCTGAGCCAGCGATGATACTCGCGATTCATAGCGGTGGCTACTCGCATCCGGCACTGGAGATGCCGGTTCACTTGCTGGCAGCATTGCCCACGGGCAGACCATCAGTGCCGCACGTCTGGCGCTGACGAAGCGCGGCTTCAGAAGATGGGCCTGCGTTTTTGGCTCTCTCACCGGGCAAGTGTCATGCCAGGATGAGACGCCACTCGCTTCATATGTACGTGGAACGCGGCTGTGAGTAACATGCTCTCCTGAACCGTTCGAGGTGAGTTCGGCGGTGCGCGTCTTGCCGCTGGTCCGGGCGATAGAATAGTCGCATAGCCCGAGGGAGTGGCAGTTGCAGAAGGAGCGGTCGCATGCCAGCGCCGCCTGTGGTGTTGGATACGAATGTCTTTGTCGCGGCCGGGTTCAACCCCCGCAGCGCATCCGCGCGGATTGTGGATGCCGTGAAGCGGGGCCAGCTACGGATGGTGTGGAACGATGCCACCCGCCGGGAGACCGAACGGATCGTGCGGCAAATCCCGCCCCTCCGCACACACGCCATTGCGGACCTCTTCCATCCCTTGGACCGCTTCGCCGACGCAACCTATCCCGAGCAGTTCGCGGAGATCCCGGATCCGGATGACCGCAAGTTTGCCGCCCTGGCCCACGCCGCCGGTGCCACGCTGATCTCCAACGACGACCACCTGCTGCGGTACCGCGATCGCCTGGGGGTGATCGTGGCGACACCTGATGAGTTTTGGCGACGCCACCAGCACCCCGACGGCACGCACCGCCGGCCGTCCTGACCCACCTGATGCACCTACGCGGTTCACTCAGGCGCTGCACCTGGCTGCGACCTGCGGCCCGTTCCACTTGCCTACCGTACGGGATCGTGGTTGTAGACTGCTCGCGCCCACAGGAATCCGACCAGGGTGAGGCCAGCGCACCAGGCGACGGCCAGGACGGCACTGTTGCCGATCGGCGT
>CAYQFU010000007.1:0-1319 GCA_964416775.1 uncultured Ktedonobacterales bacterium | reverse complement strand
AGGCTATTGGCGCCCGCGGGCGTTTTGCCCACCAGGCCGAACACTACCCCCATCCACATGATCGCCAGAGTGAGCAATGCTATGACGCCGAGCGCCGCGATCCAGGCGACCGGACCCGCCGTGGGCCGGAAGCCCATGAGCAGCGCGACCCCGGCGACGATGGCGACGCTGATCGTCGTGCGTATCAAGCTGCCGAGGACCTGTCCGGTCAGCACCGAGGCGCGGGCGATCGCCAAGGTGCGGAAGCGGGCGATGATGCCTTCGTTCATGTCCATGACCATGTTCACCGCGGTCGTCTCACACCCGGTGCACACGGTCATGACGAGGATTCCAGGCGCAACAAAGTTGATGTAGGCGCCGTGTGCCACGCCGCCAATGCCTACGCCTAGCGTGCCACCAAAAATGTAGTTGAACAGCACCAGCATGATCACAGGCGTCAGCACACCACTCAGCGTCATCGAGATGTAGCGCAGCGAGTGCACGATGTCGCGCCGCAGCATCGTCGCCGAATCGCGCAGGGCAAAGGAAAGAGCGCTCATCGCACAGTGCCTTTCTGTGTCTCAGGGTGGCTGGTGAGGGCGAGGAAGACATCGTCGAGGTCGGCTGTGTGAACCGGGATTGCCGCATCGTTGAGCCGGTCGAGCAGGATTCGCAGGGATTGGACACTGCCGTCCGTCGGGACCTGCAGCGTGAACGTTTCGTCGTCGCGCAACGCTTCGCCGACGATATGGGCGGTCGCCGCGAGTCCGCGCGCATCACTCTCATTCCGCACTTTTAACTGCGCGGGTCCTGAGAATTACGGGCTATCCGGAATTTGAGGTTGGCGAGCAAGTGATGAAAAGCCCCAATCAACCCTATGTTCCGATTTTTGCAAGTACGCCCACGGCGTCTTCCCATCCGTCTGCACAAACAGGTGGGAGAGCCCCAGTCTCGTCGCCGGACGAGACTGGGGGCTCCATCCGGCTGGTCAGGCGATTTTGCGGCGGTAGATGACCATGGCGAAGACGTACGCGACGACGAGGACGCCGACACACCAGGCGAGGGCGACCCAGATGTCGGAGCCAACTGGCTGCTGTGTGAACAGGTCGCGGATCGTGTTGACGATCGACGTCACCGGCTGGTACTCAGCGAAGGCGCGCACCGGGCCGGGCATGGTGTCGGTGGGCACGAATGCCGAGCTGACGAACGGCAGGAAGATGAGCGGGTAGGCGAACGCGCTCGCTCCGTCTATGGACTTCGCGGTGAGACCGGGGATGACGGCGACCCACGTCAACGCCAGGGTGAACAGGATCAGGATGCCGGCGACCGCGAGCCACGCC
>CAYQFU010000006.1:67690-71828 GCA_964416775.1 uncultured Ktedonobacterales bacterium | reverse complement strand
TTGCGGCCGCGGCGATAGACGGTGTGGACCTTGGCGCCGAGGCGGAGCGAGGTGCGTGTGCAGTCGAAGGTGGTGAAGCCGCCGCCCAGGACGACGACCTCCTTGGTCTCGTCGACGGGAACGGGCAGGCCCTCGGTCTTGTCCATCAGGAACGTGATGGCGTTGACCACGCCGGGCGCGTCCTGGTCAGGCAGGCCCAGCTCGTTAGAGGTCCAGGCGCCGATGGCGAGGAAGACGGCGTCGAAGCCGGCGTTGAAGAGGTCGTCAACGGTGAAGTCTTCGCCGAGCTTGACGTTGTATTGCACCTCGACGCCTAGCTTCCAGACGCCATCGAACTCCTTGTCCATCATGTCTTTCTGCAGACGGTATTCGGGGATGCCGTAGCGGAGCATACCGCCGGGCTGAGGCATCATGTCGAACACCTTGCAGGAGTGGCCCTTGAGCGCGAGGTAATAGGCGGCGGTGAGGCCGGCCGGGCCGGCGCCGACGATGGCCACGCGCTTGCCGGTGGGCGCCTCCTGCGGCCAGGGGGTGGGGGGATCGGTCAGGCACTGCTCGGCGGCGAAGCCGTGCATGCGACAGATGGCGATCTCCTCTTCGACGAGGGCGCGGCGGCAGACATCCTGGCAGGGAGCGGGGCAGGTGAGGCCGAGGATATAGGGGAAGGGAAGGACCTCTTTGACGAGGCGGGCGGCTTCGCGGTTCTGGCCCTTGGCGATGAGCTCGAGATAGCCGGGGATGTCGATGTGGGTGGGGCACCCGATCTGGCACGGCGGCTGGCAGTAGGCGTTGTGATCGGAGAGCATCATCTCCAGATTGGTGCGCCGGATGTGCGTCAGCCGGTCCGATTTGGTGCGGACGACCATATTGGGGGCGGCGGGGGTGTTACAGGACGGCAGCGGCCGCTCGGCGCCCTCGATCTCCACCAGACACATGCGGCAGGCGGATGTCGGCTCCAGCTTCTCGTCGTTGCAGAGATTGGGGACATCCAGAATGCCGTTGTCAACCGCCACGCTCAGGATGGTTTGCCCCTCGTACGCACGCATGCGGCGGCCGTCAATGGTTACTTCGAACGACGGCTGACCGACCTCGTTGCGCTGGAAGGGCTCGCCGGGCTGAGGCGCGGCGCTCTCCTCGCGAATTGTCACTGCCATGGGCTGCCTCGTCCCTCGTCGGCGTCCGCTGTGGCGAGCGCCATGTGAACTCCACGCTGATCGTTAGAGGACATGCTTGGTTACGTATCGGTGCGCCCGGACGGGCAGACAGGTGCCGGTGGGGCAGCTGCCTTCCAGGTGCGCTTTGAAATCGTCGGCGAAATAGCGCATGGCGGTCACGACCGGATGGACGGCGTGGACGCCGAAGCCGCACAACGAGCCGTCGGGCACATAGCGCGAGAACTCCTGCAACAGGTCCAGGTCGCCGCCGACGCCAATGTCGCTGATGATGCCTTCCAGCGTGCCGGTGATGCGCTTGACCCCGACCCGGCAGGGGACGCACTTGCCACACGACTCTTTGGCGAGGATGCGGCTGCGATCGGCGGCCCAGGCGACCATGCAGGTGTTGGCCGGCAGGACCTCGATGACGCTGGAGCCGACGATGGTGCCAGCCTCTTCCAGTGGCTCGAAGTCGAGCGCGGTGTTGACCTGGGCCAGCGGCAGGACGCCGCCCTCCAGACCGCCGACGACGACGCCGCGAGCGGAGGTGGGAGTGGCCTGCACGCCGGCCTGAGCCAGGGCCTGAGCGATGGGGGTGCCGGTGGGCACCTCGATCAGCCGACCTGCGCCGTCGCCAGCGCCCGGGCCGTAGACGGTGAAGAGCTTGGTGCCGGGATCGGATGCTGCCCCGATGCGACGAAACGCGTCACCGCCACGCGCCACGATGCCAGGCAGATTGGCCAGCGTCTCGGCGTTCTGAATGGCGGTGGGCCGGTCATAGAGGCCGTACTGGGTGGGATAGGGCGGGCGCTGCTGTGGCATGGCGCGGCGGCCCTTGATGATCTCCAGCATGGTGGTCTCTTCGCCCGCCATGAAGCCCAGGTCTACGCCGACTACAGTGATGGTGAAGTCAAAGCGGGAGCCGAAGATGCCGCGGCCAAGGATGTGCTGGTCGAGGGCGTCGCGTAGGGCCGTCTGGATGGTTGAGACGCTGTCCTCATGCGCGCCGCGCGTGTAGATGTAGCCCTCAGTGGCGCCGCAGGCGAAGCCGGCAAGGGCGAGCCCTTCGATGACGAGGTGGGGCTCGCGGGCGAGCAGCGTGCGGCTGATGAGCGAGCGGGGGTCGGCGTCATAGGCGTTGCAGACGACGTACTTTTGCTCGTCGGGGGCCTGGGCGACGAGGGAGAGTTTCTCGGCCGTCAGTACGCCAGCGCCGCCACGGCCCCGCAGGCCGGCGGTGCGCACCTCGGTGAGCACCTGGCCCCGGGTGAGGCCGGTGACGGCGCGCTGGAGCGCGACGTAGCCGCCCGCGCGCCGGTAGTCGTCCACAGAGGTGCGCGGGGGTTGCTGCAAATCTCCCAGGAGGCGATGGTCCGTATCAGGCACTATGGCCCCTCCTATGGTTGATGTTGGCGTACTTGCCGCGCGTGCTCGGCGAGGGTCCACGCGGGACCTGGTCGTCGCGCAGCACGCCGGCCATCGCTGGCTTGGCTGGGGCGAAGTGGGGGCTGGCTGTGGCGATGCCGAAGATGTCGCTCAGGTCCACGCCGCGGCGCTCGACGATGCGGTTGGCGACGGCCAGCGGAAGGCAGCCGTACGCCACCATCACCTGGTTGATGATGGTGGTGAGGTCGTAGGCCTCCAGCGAGGCGCGGTCGAGGATGCCGTCCACGATGGAGAGGTCCGCGGGGGCCTCCAGGTCCACGCGGGTGGGTGTCTCGACGGGCGGCGACAGGGGCCGGTTGGGATACTCCACGGCGTACGGTGAGAGGCGCGGCGCGTAGAAGCCGGCCACGGCGGTCTCCGCGAAGTAGCGGCGGTGGCGGAAGCGCTGGGTGGGCTGGTATTCGATGGTAATGCAGCGCGGGGGGCAGGCCTTTTCGCAGAGGAGACACGCCTCGCACTTCAGGTTGAAGGGGGTGTCTTCCGGGTCGTCGGCGATGAGCTGAATGAGGCCGCGGCTGCGCTCGGCCAGCTGGCGCTTCTCGTAGGGGTACAGGCGGGTGACCTTAGGCTGGGTGAGGTGTCTGAGCGTGAGGCCCAGTCCCTGAAGGATACCGCGCATTCCACTCTCCTCTTAAGTACCTACACCCGCAACGGGTGTGCTAGTCCTCGCCGCGCAGCTTGAGTCCCTGCTTCTCGATCTTCTCACGCAGCTTGAGCAGACCCTCGATGAGGGCCTCGGGCCGCGGGGGGCAGCCAGGGACGTAGACGTCCACAGGGACGAGCGTATCCACGCCTTGCACGGTGTAGTAGCTGTCGTAGAATTCGCCGCCGGAGTTGGCACACTGGCCCATGCTGATGACCCACTTGGGATCGGGCATCTGCTCCCACAGGCGCACGAGGCGCGGGCCCATCTTGATGGAGACGGTGCCGGCGACGATCATGAGATCGGCCTGGCGCGGGCTGGAGCGGAAGACCTCCGAGCCAAAGCGGGAGAGGTCGTAGTGTCCCTGGGCGGCGGCCATCATCTCGATGGCACAGCAGGCGAGGCCGTAGCCGAGGGGCCAGATGGAGCGGCTGCGCGCGTAATTCTGCGCCCAGGTGAGCATGTCGGCGAGGCTGGTGAGGGCAACGGGCGCTTCCTGGTTGCCGGGGATGTATTCCGCGGGGGTCTGTGGGGCCATAGGGAGCTCTTTGCCACGCCGGGTTGGGGTGGTGCTCATGTTCGTTCGTATTCCCTTCTGTCCGGCAGCGCCGTGTGTCTCGCTGGAGGGGATGGCCCTGTGGTGCATGGCGATGGCGCCGTGGTGGCGGGTGGGCTGGTTGTTCTGATGTTCTGGAGGGGTGCGTTGGTGAGCAGGCGCGCCCGCTCGCGTCTCGGCTCGCACTGTGTCTGGCGCTCGCACTCCATCTGCGATTATAGCATGCTGCGCCCACCCTTGCCACGCAGGCAGAGAGTCCTAATCTCGCCGCCCTCCCCCTCCCATTGGGCTGAGAAGGGGAGAGTGGGCGGGCGCAGATGGTCGGGGTGGGACATTGGG
>CAYQFU010000006.1:44377-67590 GCA_964416775.1 uncultured Ktedonobacterales bacterium | reverse complement strand
TTGGGCTGAGAAGGGGAGAGTGGGCGGGCGCAGATGGTCGGGGTGGGACATTGGGCGCCGCCAGCGCGCTGGGCCTATGCGCGGCGACCGTAGGCGGCCGTCAGATCCACCTGGGTCGAGCCGTTGAGCGTCTCCTGCTTGGCTTGTGCGAGCCACAGCTCCCAGGACTGTCTGGGCGCCAATCCCACTTGCGCGATCAGCGGTGTGACACGTTCCAACACACTGAGGTAGTCGGTGAGCATCAGCCGGCCGCCACGGCTCGACCGGCGTCCTACGCGGACTGTCACCGATCGTGCCTTGACATCGCGCAGTCCTGCCTGGCGCAGAAATTCGGCCAGGTGCGGCCCGGCGCCCGGGTAGATGGGGCGCTTTGCGGCCATCTGGGCAAAGAGCGTCGTCAGCGTCGTCAGTGCCGGACTGTCGCT
The DNA here is from genome assembly GCA_964416775.1 of uncultured Ktedonobacterales bacterium. Lineage (GTDB taxonomy): Bacteria > Chloroflexota > Ktedonobacteria > Ktedonobacterales > JADMIN01 > CAYQFU01. Next base: position 67,165 of record CAYQFU010000006.1, on the reverse strand, counting down.
GCGTACAAGACCGAAGTCGCGCAGCTCAACCCAGCCGTTTGGCCGTATCACCCGGGCCATCTCCCCCACCACCGCGGTCCATTGCGCTACGGGAATGTAGGCAGAGTTCGCACGCGCCATAACGAAATCGAAGTTGGCATCCGCAAATGGGAAGCGCTGTAGGGCATCCGCGACCAGAAAGGTACAGTTGGGAGGCAACTCCGCGTCGACGAGCGCGCGGCCCACCAACTCGCGGTTGGTATCGAACGCCACTACCGCGGCCTGTGGAAACTTGCGCCCCATATCCATTGCCCAGCGCCCAGTGCCGCACGCGACGTCGAGAATTGCCGTGGGACGCACGGGCGCCAGGTAGTCGCCGCCGAACTCCCAGCGAAACATATAGTGCTGCATGTCCAGGCGCGCGATCTCATGCTCGCCCTCGCCAAAGATGTAACCTTTCTCAGCTCGCTTACCTTGCGTCGACGTCGCTGCGCGCCCGCTACGCTGGAACCACCGCGGCCAAAGCATCGATAATGCCTCTCCTTCTGCTCGGACAGTATTGCGGCGAAGCGCCAAGCTGGGAGGCTTGGCATACGCTCTACGCCCGTGCTTGGCGTCCTTTCACCATGCATGCGGCTATCGTAACATGGCTGACAAGAGGAAGATTGGAGGATTGGAGGGATCGAGCGCATCGAGGGTGTGCGTCAGCGTGTGGCGAGCGCACGCGGCCTGGTGTGTCCTGACACCCACCCCGTCACGTCGCGCAGCCCCCGCCCGACCACCCCGCCGCGCCGAGCGCCAGCATGTGACGCACACCCGTGGGAGCAACCAGGTGCGTCATGCCCGCTTGCCGTCGTTGGTAGACTAGTTGGTGGGAAGGATCACGGGACCTGCACAGTGGGCGAAGCCACCCCCGACAGGTGAGCGAGGTAGGCAGACCAAGATGCCGAATGTGTTCAACGACCTGGCGCAAGTGGTGGGAGATATTGAGCGGGACGGACGTGTGTTTGGGGTGCGGGGCACGCCGGTGGGAGGAGTGGCGCCAGACGGGCGGGTCTACAGTGCTGGCAGACGACTTATTGGCATGGTAGACGCGAGCGGACAGATTTACGACGGTCACGGCACGGTGATGGGCGAGGTGCATGGCGACGGCGGGGTATACGCCTGGCCGCGGCGGTATGTAGGGTACGTGGCCGCGGGACTGGCTCTGGAGGCGATGGGGGGTGCGGGGCTGCTGCTCCTTCTGCTAGACGAGTCGTTCAGCTGAGGGAAAGGGAATGACGGCCATCGCGAGCTGTGGCACCAGTCGCCAGCGGGACGGGAGTATGGCCGGGTAGATAGCCCATGGGACCTGGCGTGCAGAATTGGTCTGAGAGGCGGGTGCGCGGATGACGATCCCGGCGTGGGTGCATCAGGCGATCGCGATGTATGGATACTGGGCGGTGCTGGTGGCAGTGGCACTGGAAGGGATGGGAGTGCCGTTTCCAGGAGAGACGTCGCTCATCGCGGCGGCGGTCTATGCGGGGACCGGGAATCCCCTGAACATCGTGGGGGTGATCGCGGCGGCCATCTGTGGGGCGATACTCGGGGATAATACCGGGTATAGCATCGGGCGCTTCGGCGGGCTGGCGCTGGTACGGCGCTACGGACACTACGTCGGGCTGACGGAGAAGCGGCTCGCGCCGGCGCAGCGGTATTTCGCGCGGCATGGGAACAAGACGGTGTTTTTCGGGCGGTACGTGGCGATTCTGCGGACGTATGTGTCGTTTTTGGCAGGGCTGAATGGGATGCGGTGGCGCGTATTCTTTGTGTGGGATGCCTCGGCGGTAGTGATCTGGGCCGGCCTCTACGGGCTGCTGGGGTATGTGCTGGGCCGGCATCTGCAGCTGCTCGGCGCGGTGGTGAACGCGCTGGGGATCGGCGGCGTGGTGGCGGCGGTGCTGGTGGTCGCGGTGGTCGTGGGGCTGGTGGTGTGGCGGCGGCGGCGCGTCGGGGTGAAGGTGTAGACGGGCAAGTGCTGAAGAGCCACACGGCGTTACTCGATGCGTGGCGGGCCCTGGCGCACGCGCGTGCGGATGGCATCCATGGGAACCGAGAAGTCCCAGCGGCTCTCGGTCCACCAGGTGGCGCCGGCATCCGCGAAGGGGCGCACGATGGCCGCGGCGGCAGCCGGGTCGTCGCCGGGGGTCTCGCCTTCCATGACGATGTCGAAGGGGGGTGCGGTGGTGGGGCGATGCTCGGCGATATAGGCCGACATGGCGCGGATGTCGTCGGGAGTGACGTCGGTGAACGTGCCGTCGGGACCGCGCACGGAGGGTAGCAGGCCGTCGTAGCGCAGCACGCGGGCCATGGATTTCGGGGAGGGCCAGACGCCGACAACCCAGATGGGGATGCGAGGCGCTTGCACGGGTGGAGGCAGGAAGGTCATCTCGTCCAGGTGGTAGTGCTCGCCCTGGTAGCTGAATGGTTGGCCGGTCCACAGGCCAGTGAGGATCGCCAGGCTTTCGTCCAGCAGGGCCGCGCGGGTCTTGCGGTCGGTCGGCTCGCCGACTCTGGCGAAGCCGCCGTCGTCGAGGGCGCCCAAGCCGACGGGGAGGATGAGGCGGCCGTGGGAGAGGTGGTCCACGGTGACGGTTTCGCGGGCCAGCTTCCACGGGCGGCGGCGGGAGGGCGGCGTGAGGATGGCGCCGATACGGACGCGTGTGGTGCGCTGGGCGATGGCGCCGAGGACGACCCAGGGATCGTACATGGGGCCGGCGCCTTCGATGTAGATGCCGTCCCAGTAGAACACGCCATCCCAGCCGGCAGCCTCAGCATCGCCGGCCAGGTCGAGAATGGTCGTGAGGTCTCCGCGTGGAATGATGAAGCCGTAGCGCATAGTCATCTCCTGGTGTGAGCGTCGCCTACCGCATGGGACATCCAGAGTGTACGCCGGCATTCATGACATGGATCGTCATATTGACGATGCTGTGCGCTAAGTGTGGCAGGCGACTGGCAGGTGACGCTCAGCGCGGCAGGAGGTCGCGACGGGCGAGCCAGACCTCGGCGACGCGGATGAGAGCAGCCATCCAGGCCGCGGCGAGGAGGAGGATACCCAGCTCGGGCCGGCCGAGCGTTCCGGCGGCGGAGAAGCCGAAGCTGGCGTTAATCGGAATACAGGATCTCGCCGCCGTTGGGAATAGCGGGATCGGCGACATATTCGGGGTAGTGCAGCTCCCAGATGGTGCCGGGCTCTTCGCGGGCCTCCCAGCGGCGCAAGGCGTCGCGCAATACGCGACGCTGGAGCTCGGGCTGGTTGGGTGGGCCGAGGCAGTCGCCCAGCAGGAAGCCGGCGGGATAGATGGCACGCGGAGGACCCATCTCGCGGGAGTTGCGCGGCACGAGGGAAATGAGGATGGTGGGCAGGCCGAGCATCTCGATCTCGCGCTGGATGGCGACGACGGTGCGATGGCAGAGCGGGCAGCCGGCAGTCAGGATGACGGCGTCGGCATTGGAGCGCTCGACGAGGCGCGCCATCTCGGGGGCGGCGCGTTCATAGAGGTCGCGGATGCGCTGCGAGTAGCCCATGAAGCCAAGATGGCGATCGCCTACGCCGGCGATGACGCGCTCCTCCGCCAGCTCGCGCAGGCGATCGAGCGGGAACACACAGTTGATGTCCTGGTCGGCGTGGCGGTGATCGTAATGCACGTGGGTGACCATGAGGTCGTCGCTCCGCGCGTCGCCAGGGATGACACGCCAGGAGTTGTCGCCGTCCGTATCGAAGGGCTCCTGGTCGCGCAGATGCACGCCCGCTGTCGTCACGAGCGCGAAGACCGTGCCGCGCAGCTCACGGGCGCGCGGGGTATAGGGAATGCAGCGGCGGGACATAGGCATGGCAGAGTAGTCCTCAGGCGACGAAGCGCCGCGCGCGGCCCCATCCGCCCAGGTCCAGGCGGAGACGAGGCCGCGGTCGCGTGGCGCGGGCGGGTCAGCCGAGCTTGCGCAGCAGCTCGAACATTTCCTCGGCGTCCGGCACCTCGGCAGTAGGCCGGTGGACGTGAATCCAGCGAATGATGCCCTGCTTGTCGATGATGAAGAGGGCGCGCTCGGGCATGCCGGCGGCGTGGCGCACGCCATAGGCGTCCACGACGCTGCCCTGAGGATAGAAGTCCGAGAGCAGGGGGAAGGTGACGCCAATCTGCTTCGCCCACGTCCTCAGCGAGTGGGTGGCGTCCATGCTGATGCCGACGACTTCGGTATCATAGGACTGGAAGCGCTCCAGCTCGGCCTCGTAGGAGGGCATCTGGGCGGAGCAGGTGCCGCTGAAGGCGTAGGGAAAGAAGGCGAGGACGACGTTCTTCTGGCCGCGCAGCTCGCTGAGGGTGAAGGTCTTGCCGTCCGCGGTCTTGAGGGTAAAGTCGGGCGCCTGGTCGCCGACCTTGAGCATGGGAGTCTCGCTGAGACTGACATCGGTAGCCATGGGAATCATGCTCCTTCTTATGACGGGGCTGAAGAGGTATCGCACACATGATAACGCGCGGTCCGCTTGTGCAACCAGGGGCTGGCGACAGGCGACGCGGCGCGCGTGCACCGATACGTTCGCGGAGCGTTACACATCAGGGCGACTCAGCCCCCGAGGGATTCGCCAGTGAGCCACTCAAAGGCTTCGCGGTAGCGTTCGGCGGTGCCGGCGACGACTTCGGGGGGCAAGGAGGGCGCGGGAGGCTGCTTGTTCCACCCGGTGGCGACGACGTAGTCGCGGAGGAACTGCTTGTCGAAGCTGGGGGGCGAGCTACCTGGCGCATACTCGCCGAGCGCCCAGAAGCGGGAGGAGTCGGGGGTCAGCAGCTCGTCGATGAGGATGAGCTCGCCGTCGAGCATGCCGAACTCCATCTTCGTGTCGGCGATGATGATGCCGCGGTCCAGGGCGTACTCGGCGGCCTCGTGGTAGATGGCGAGGGTAGCGTCGGCCAGGCTCTGGCCGAGGTCTTCGCCGAGCGTGTTCTTCATCTCGTCCAGGGAGATGTTGCGGTCATGGCCGCTTTCCTCTTTGGTGGCAGGGGTGAAGATCGGCTCGGGGAGCCGGTCGGCGTGGCGCAGACCGGCGGGCAGACGCACGCCACAGACGGCACCAGTGGCATGGTAGTCCTGCCAGGCGCTGCCGGCCAGGTAGCCGCGGGCGACGCACTCGAAATCGAGGCGGCGGGCCTTGCGCACGAGCATGCAGCGTCCGGCGATCTGGTCGCGGTAGGCGACGACCTCCGGCGGGAGGTCGCGCGGGTCAGTGCTGATGAGGTGATTGGGGATGAGGGCGCGGGTGCGGGCGAACCAGAAGGTGGAGAGGCGCGTGAGGACTTCGCCTTTGCGAGGGATGCCGTTGGGGAAGACGCAGTCGAACGCCGAGATGCGGTCGGTGGTGACCATCAGCAGGCGATCGCCCAGGTCGTATGTGTCGCGCACCTTGCCAGTGCCGAAGCGGGGCAGGGGCAGAGCGGTCTGGAGCAGTACCGCGGCACTCATGTTGGATGGCCTCCGTGGGTAGGGTTTGGTGGATGGATGGCTGCCAGCACTGTAGCACAGGGGGGGGAAGCGCTGCCCGCGGCAGGTGGGGCCGGGCGGGAGGTAGGGACGGTGCGGTGTGATGCGGCGGACGCGCATGCTGGGGGCCGGCGTCGGGTCTTGCATTCTGGCTCGCGCATATGATAGCGTCGGGCCACGAATGAGAGGCAAAACCAGAGGGAACCAGAGGGGAGCAGCCGCGACATGGGGCGAAGGCTTCCTCGGGCGGGGCTGGTGGCGGGCGCCGCGCTGCTGGCGCTCGCGCTGGCGGTGCTAGGAGTGTCGCACTTGGCGCTGCTCGGAATGCCGCATTTGGCGCTGCTGGGAGTGTCGCACAGGGCGCTGGCGTCGGGCATCTATCCGTCGGGCATCCATCCGTCGGGCATGTATCAGTCGAGCATATATCAGTCGAGCACGAGGGGCTACGACATATCGTGGCCGCAGTGCGAGGGCGCGTATCCGGCGACGCGGTTTGACTTCGGCATCGTGGGGGTGACAGGCGGCAAGGCGTACACGCGGAATCCCTGCCTGGCCAGCGAGTACGCCTGGGCGCGGCGGGCCACTGCGAGCGCGCCGTCCGTGTACATGAACCTGAACTACGGGCTGACACGCGGCAGATGCGCGCGCAACGACACGGCATGCCAGGCATACGACTATGGCTATTGGGCGGCGCGGAGTGCGTTGCGCTACGCCCAGGCGCAGGGCGTGGGTCCGACGACGTGGTGGCTGGACGTCGAGATGGAGAACACGTGGTCAAGGAATACGTCCCTGAACGCGCAGGTGATCAGGGGCGCGCTCACGTATCTCAACAGGCAGGGCCTGGTGGCGGGAATCTATTCGACGCCGTACCAGTGGGCAGTGATCGCCGGCAGCTATAGTCCGGGCGTGCCGAACTGGGCGGGGGGCGCGCCGTCGTCCAGTCCGGCGGCGTTCTGCAGGTCCGCGCAGGCGTTTGGTGGCGGAAGTGTCTGGCTGACGCAGTACGCGCATGGGAATTATGACGGCGATTTTGCGTGTTGAGCGACCGGTGCGCGGAGTCGGTCGTCATAGTGATCGATCGTCGGCATGAATTGGCACTGTTTGTGCCCGTTAGCACGCAGACGCGAGTGACTGCGGGACACGTCAGATCTGCCGCAGCGGTCGAGGCGCTTGCCTGGGCGTCTGGAGCGAGGGTGCATGCTTCACGGGGCCGGGTGCGGGTTTGACCGGGAGGAATATTGACGCGAACACGGGAATTCGGCAGCGATTGATGCTTGACCGCGCTGGTTAGCTGTGTTAGGCTGGGTGAGATCGCACAGACTTCACCGGCACGCCTTCCGCGGCGTGAGGAGGCTGAGTCGACTTCGAATCTGAATGGCTGCCGCCGACACGGAGGAAGCTGGTGGACGAGAAAGAGATCCTGCAAACGCAGATCAAAGCGTACGAGTTCTATGCGGGGCTGATCGAGCGGGCCGTGGGCGGAGGCGCGCTGGCACGACTGCCGCGCTGGGACGAGCAGCGGGCGCTGGAGTATCGCGAGCTGGCGGCGCAGCTGCGCCGCCGCCTGGCCGAGCTGGAGGCGCAGGAGCCAGCGCAGCAGGAGCCGCTGCCGCCCAATGGCGAGGAGAACGGTGCTGGCGCAACAGCTGACGTGGCCCCGGCAGCCAGCGCGCCCAGTGGCGAATCGGCCTCGGCCACGCGCGGATGACGCAGCCACGCATGCAGGTAATCTAGCCGCGAAAGCGTTTCGTGGGTTGACAGGTATGGTACGGTAAGCTCACATGCAAGAGGTGAGTGACGAGCGCATGAGGTCATGGAACGAGCGCTGATTCGTTTCATGCCATTCGTCGCGGCCTGGTGGATGTGGGCGCGCTACCGAGTGGATAGGCCAGGCACCGCACTGGCGCGGGAGCCAGCAGGGTGGACCGTGACGGTCTTCATCGAGCACAAGCGAGGGTGTGGGGAAGTGTAGTGGAGCGTAACCGGCCGTGGCTGCGGCCGGAGCGCACGCTGTCATGGTGGGGCACTGTCCTGGCTGGAGTGATGGTTCATGCCGGGAGTGGGTCAGACGCATAACAACCGTAGGGTCTGATTCGACGCCGGACGTGGCGCCAGCAGTGACAGGGTGGATGTCATGCAACCCGCGCAAGGAGCAGAGGATGCCAGCACAATACCTCTCGACCAGCCGGCTAGCGAATGTGATCCAGCTGATTACTCTCGGCCGACAGACGGGCATTCTGCGCGTGGTCCGCGGCCACGGCGCCACCCGTGAGATGGGGCAGATCCAATTTGTCGACGGCCAGCCTACGGCGGCGCTGCTCGGTCAATTGACAGGGGCGGCTGCCATGAATGTCCTGTCGAACTGGGGTGAGAGCGCCTACGCCTTTGAGGACGCACAGCTTGCGGACGACGGGAGCCTGGAGCCGGCGGACGAATCGGTGGATGCCGGGTATGGCCGTTGGCCCAGCGGTGACTCGGGGTGGTCCGGGCGTCCTTCGCCGCCGCCGCCCAGTCCAGGCAGCATGCCCAGCTTACCGAGCAGCGCCTCCTGGCCTCAGTACGGCCCCGCGTCCTCCCCGTCGTATCCCGCGCGGCCGTTTACGGCTCCCTCTATGCCGCTCAGCAACTATGGGCATACCGGCGCGCTCCCGGGAGGCAACGGGGGGCTAGGCGGAACGGGGTCCAGTTATCCCTCTGGCCCGCAATCCAGCGTGCCTGGTCCGGCGGTCGGAGCGCAATCGCTGATGCCTCGTCGCACCTCGCGCTTGGATCTAACCGATCCGCTGCCTCTGGACCGCCGCGAGCGGATGGTGTTGTTACTGGTGGATGGTCGACGCAGCGTCACCGATCTGGCGCGGCTGACGCGCCGGTCCGAGGCGGAGGTGAAGGCGGTGCTGGGCAACCTGAAGATGTTGGGGTTGATCGAGTAGTGAGATGCTTGGAATAGCACAGCGGAACAGGGGCGAGGGTGCCCCGTTTTGTTTGGTGGGTCGGTTGCATGGGCGCCGGACCCGGGCGAACGCAGGAGGATGAGCGTAATGGGTCCGAACAGGTGGCGTCTGGGCATTCGCCCGCAGCTCATCATCATCGTGCTTCTGGCCGCTGTGCTCAGCACGGTCGCGACGCTCTTCGTCACAGAAATCGCGGTCAAGAGCTACGTCGAAGGCCAGGCTCGCGATCAACAGCGAGAGCACATGAAGATCGCCAGCCTGGTATTGAGCACGAACTTTGGTCAGAACGTGTCCATCTCCTCCGATGGGCACATGGTGGTGGACTCGCCGGGATCGAACGGGACCTTCCACGGCGACGACCCCAATGCGCCATATGGCAAATACGCGCTGAACGGCGACAACGACTACGTGGATCTGGTGCAGCAGCTGATCGCGGGCGTGGTGTCGGTGTACCAGTGCACGGACAAGAGCGGCAATGCACTCCTTGACGCCAATGGAAACGCCGTATGCAAGCGCATTTCCTCCACGTTCACCAAGAGTGGCGCTGCGAATGCCACGCTTGGACCGCGCGCGGTGGACGACATCCAAGCGAAGACGACGGCATTCCCCCTGGAATCCGTCGCGGTGACGAATATGGGCCTGCGCTACGATGCGCAATCGAAGCAATGGATGCCGGGAGCGCATGAGTGGCCCAACGGCAATACGGGTGCACTCCCCGTTGTGACCATTCAAGGGACGACCTACATCGCGGATTATCAGCCGATCCTGAGCCCTCAGGGGCAGCTGATCGGCGTGCTGTTCGTGGGCGTGCGCTACGACCAGGTGACGGGCGTGGTGGCAAGCACGACGATCGAGCTGGTCATCATTGGCACCATCATTATGGTGGCGGGTGTGGTGCTGGCAATCTTCGTGGCGACGGGCATCGTAGGCACGCTGCAGCGCGCGGCGCGACAGGTCAGCTCGGCGTCAGAACGGTTCAGCGCTATCGCGGCACAGCAGGCGAGTGGTTCGACACAGCAGGTGTGGGCGATCAACGCGATCAACCAGGCGTTGCAGAGCCTCTCGGAGACCGCGACGGACATTTCGCGGCGGTCGGAGCAGCTGGCCCAGATGGGCAATCAGGTGCTGCAGCGGCGCTCGGAGATTTCACCTTCGCAGATCGACTCGATCATCGCCTATATCACGCGCTCGGTGCGTGACATCAGTAACGCCAGCCGGCAGCAGGCGGCAACCTACGAGCGTATGACTGGCGCCATGCAAGCCGTGATGGAGGTGGCCGAGCAGGTCGCCGGTGATAGCCAGCAGACGACGGAAAACGCCGAGCGGCTGGAACATGTGGTGCAGCAGCTGCGGCTGCTGGTAGGCGTGAACCGGCGCGCGCTGGCATCTGTCGCGCCGGACGTGGCGGCGGAGGGGAGCGAAGCCGCCGGGCGCACGACAGCGGCTGGCGCGAGTGAGAGCCTGGGCATGGGCGGCACAGTGCAGGCTGTGATGCCCACCCGGGGGCGCAAGAGCGGCCGCCTGCGCGGATCGCGGCCAGAGCTGAGCGGAGCTGGTGCGGGTATGAGAACGAACGGCGGCACGATGGAAAGCGCCGCCCGGAGGCCCAGTGATCGGCTTGGCCGGCTCGGCGCACGACCAGCCAGCGACGCGAGCATGGGCATGGCCGGCCCGCGCGGCGGCGGCATGGTGGTTGCCGGAGGCAATGGGCCGTGGCAGGGGCAGCAGCCGGGATGGGCCATGCCGTCGACCGGAGGGAATACCGATAGGTCCGGCATGTTGCCATCATCGGGCTTCGGCGGCGGATCGCCGTTCGGTCCGCCCCCGAGTGGGCCCATGGCGGGGGCGGCGCCGGGCAACGCATGGAATCTGCCGGCCCCTAATTCCGGCCCGAATCGTGGTCCCGGCGGCAGCACGTGGAACATGCCTATGCCGGGCGGTCCTGGGGGTGAGGGCGGCTTCGGGCAGGCGACGGGTGCGAACCTGGGACCGACGAGCGGCGGCGGAGGATGGGGCGTACCTGTTCCGGGCGCCGGCCAGGGCCGGCTCGAGCAGGGCAACGCGCCGAGCTTCGGTGGTCCAGGCCAGTGGCAGGGCGGGCGCGGGCTCCCGCCGATCGATGGCCTGCCGGAGATGAGCGATCCGGGTGCGGATCCCAGCTTCCCCTGGACACGCCGGGAATAACGCACGAGGGTCGTGTTGAGGCAGTGGGCTGGGCCGCGGCGGGACGAGCGCTGGATCGTGCGCGCGGCCTTTCGCGCGTGTTGCCCGCCGCCTGTGGGACGAGCCGCTGGTTGGATGTGGCACCAGACGTGTACCGCGGAAGGAGTGCATCGTTCGTGGGTAACGAGTACGAGGAGACTCTGGCTCAGGTGCCGTTGTTCAAAGACCTGGCCAAGCGGGAGCTGCAGCTGCTGGCCGCGAGCTGTCGCGAGCGTGATTACCCCGCGGGTGCGGCTCTGCTGCGGCAGGGTGAGACGGGAGTGGGGCTGTTCATCGTCGTGAGCGGTAGCGTGCGAGTGACGCAGCGCCAGGAGGGCGGCGAGGAGCGCGAGCTCGCGCTCCTGAGCCGTGGCGATGTGGTGGGCGAGATGTCGCTGCTGGACGATTTGCCGCGCTCGGCCACGGCCACCGCCGTAGAGCCTTCTCGCACGCTGGTGCTGCCGGTGTGGGACTTCCGGGCGGCGCTGCGCGAGGCGCCGGATATCGCGATCAAGCTGTTGGCGGTGCTCAGCCGCCGGCTGCGACAGACGGAACAGCGCATGCGATAATGTCGCCTCACGCGAGAGCTCTCCGCCGTGACGGAGAGGGCAGCCGGCGCGGACACAAGCGCGCCTGGCGCGCGTGCGGGAGAGGGCGTGTCACATGAGTGATGGCGAGGGCGGATACCTGGCGCAGCCGAGCGCGAGCGGGGGCGGCCCGAGAGAGCGGCAGGACGCTGAGACACACGAGCGCGTGGACGAGCGGGCGCTTCAGGCGCCGCTCAACCCGCGGCTGCGAGCGCGGTTGGCGCGCATGCCGCAAGGGACGCGCGCGGCCACATGCGCGGATCCGCCATCGCGCGAGCTGCGCCATGGGATCGAGCAATTCAACGCGCGCGAGTACTTCGAGTGCCACGAAACGCTAGAAGGTATCTGGAATGTGGAGCCTGGGCCCGTACGCACGCTCTACAAGGGCATTTTACAGGTTGGTGTCGGCTGCTATCACCTGGTGCGGCACAACTATAAGGGCGCCATCGTCAAGCTACAGAGCGGAGCCGACTACCTGGAGGCGTTCGTGCCGGAATGCATGGGCGTGGACGTGGCGCGACTGATCGGCGAGGCGCGGCGGTTGCGGGCGGCGGTGGTGGAGCTGGGGCCCGAACGCATCGGCGAGGTGGATCTCGCGCTGCTGCCGCGGGTGGTCCTCAGAGCCACGCGACTGGAGCAATGAGGCGGCGGCATACGGGTGCGAGAGCGGATGACTATGCGTTCTCTCCGCAGGACTCAGCACTGGCCCCGTGCTTCATCAAATGAAGCATGTGTATGGGATGTCACCGGGGCGTGAGTTTGGCGACATCGCGGCATCATGGCAGTAGGTGCGTCAGAGCGATCGATGTGACGCGGCCTCCAAGCTTTGCGCGCATCGTGCACACGCGATGCGCGCCGATGGTCCGTGAACCGTGCCCAGACCTGTCCCCGGCACGTTATAGTAAGTAGTGAGGATTGATGCCACGGCAGGCCACCGGCTCCTCGGACGGGACATGGCACGCGTCGTGCTTTGGTCGAAGACGCCCCGTATGACGCGGCAGTAGCGATTTGATGGCGCAGGTGTTTCGAGCTGTATGCATCAGCCGCTGGCAGGTGGAGAACACGCGATGCGCGAAAGTGGCGCCCACTGGATCGGGGCGGGGAGCTCAGGATCCAGCGCACATGCGGCCACTCGCGCCTGAGGTGACCTGGACGTAAGTCCAGCCCGGCTCACTTCACGGCGCGAACCGTAGGTGAGCGGACTGGTCTGCCTTCCTTTCCCTGTTGGGCCCATGTATTAGAGACCCGGGGAGGTGTCACCATGCGTCAGTATGAAGATCTGCTGATCGATGCCTTACTGGACCACGGGTTCACTGTCGAGGAGGCCCAAAACCTCGTGCGGTTGCAAGAGCGTATAGAGCGCGAGCGCGAGGACGAGGAGCGGCAGCGCTGGTCCGGCGGCTGGCGCTCGAGCACGAACGCAAAGGGGCTGCGCGACGGCTACAATTGACGGTGTTCGGCGGCTCTGACCTCTCACGTAGGGGACAGCGCCTTCTCTCGCGGGGCATCCCTCACATCGGGGGGTGCCCCGCGTGCATGCTGAGAGCATGGCGGGCGCTCCATTGTCCGCGTGTGGAGGGCGATCGGCCAGGGGTGGCCGGGCACTGTGCCCATGAGGGCATGCGCCTATGAGGGCATGCGCCTTGCATGGACGCCTGGGTATGAACGGTGACACCGCGTTGTCTGGAGCGGGTGCCGAGGAGGCAGGCAAACCATGAGAGCGGTTCTGGTCGTAGACGATGACGCTGAGATTCGGCGCTTTCTGTGCGACCTGCTCCAGAGCGAAGGATACACGGTGGTGAGCGCCTGCGACGGCCGCGAGGCGCTTTCTATTCTGCGCGGGGCACAGAAGCCGGGGCTCGTGATGCTGGACCTGATGATGCCGGTGCTCGATGGCTACCAGGTGCTGCGGGAGCTGGATCGCGACCCGGAGTTCCACAAGCGGCACAAAGTGATCGTGATGTCGGCGTCCGAGCGGCTGCAGGCCGGCGAGTCTTTACAGGCGGACGCATTGCTGCCCAAGCCGTTCGATCTGCTCGACCTGCTCGATCTGCTCGACGTGTTGTCGGCCCAGCTGACCTACGACGAGTCGCGGGCAGAAGACGGGACGACCTGCACCTCACTGTGACCAGCGCCGAAGGGCGGTGTGTGGTGGTCCGGCGATGCATGCGTAGCCGCGCGGCTGAGCCCCCCGACAGGGCAGGCGCGCGGCACCCGGACGGTGAAGCTGCTGCCCTGGTCGGGAGTGCTGGCGACGGTAACCGTGCCGCCCATGGCCGCGGCCAGCTCGCGGGCGAGCGCCAGCCCCAGGCCAGCGCCGCCATCGCCGCGGTCGCGCGCGTTGCTGGCGCGGTAGAAGCGCTCGAAGATATGGGGCAGGTCCTCGGACCCGATCCCCTCGCCGGTGTCGTTCACGCTCAGAGAGACGGTATCGGCATCAGCCGTGACTTCCACGGCGACGATGCCGCCGGGCGGCGTGTGCCGGACGGCGTTGTGGAGCAGATTGCGCAAGATCTGCTCGAGCCGGCTGGCATCGGCGAGCGCGAGCGGCAGATCGGGCGGCGCGTCGGCGAGGACGGTGACGCGGCCGCTCTGCCATGCGAGCGGCGCGGTTGTCTCGACCACGCGCCTGGCCACGGGGCCGACATCCACTGGCTCGCAACGGAGCTCCAGCTGGCCGACGTCAGCACGGGCCACGGTGAATAGGTCGTCGATGAGCGCCTGCAGGCGGATGGACTCGCGCTCCATCACCTCGAGATCGTGGCGCAGGGTAGGCGGGGGAGCGTCGTCCCAGTGGGCGCGCGCCGCTTCGAGATAGCCGCGCAGAGTGGCTACCGGTGTGCGCAGCTCGTGGGAGACGTTGGCAATGAGGGCGCGCCGGGATTCGAGGAGATGGGAGACGGTGTCGCGCTCAGCCTGCAGGTCGCGCACGGCGCGCTCGAGGTCGGCCGCCATCGCGTTGAAGTTGTGCTCGAGCTGGGCCACCTCGTCCTCGCCATCCACGGGCACGCGCGCGGCGTACTCGCCGGCGCGCAGGGCGCCCGTGGCCGCGGCGAGCGCCGCGATGCGGCGAATGGTGCGCCTGGCGAACAGATACGAGAACAGGGCGGAGGGAGGGAGGACAATCGCGAGCCCGACCACGGCCACGACGGAGAAGACGACTACCACTGGGAGGATGCCGAGCAGGGTGTCGCGGGGCGAGTGAATGCGAACGACCAGCGCCAGCAGGCTGAACATGCCCACGCCGAGGAGCACGACGATCAGGTGGGCGTGGGTGAGCGCCCAGCGCAGTTTGGTGCGGCGCAGGTGGTCCCAGTAGAGCCAGAGGCGCACGCCCAGGCGGAAGGCGATGAACTCAGCGCTGAAGGCGACCCAAACCAGGGCAGCCACCCACGTGAACGGGTATCTGCCGCCCAGGACGGTCACCATCAGGGGGATGCCCCCATCCGGCGCGAAGCGGGCCATGGCGGTGGAGATCAAGAGGATCGTAGGGATGACGCCGAGGACGGCGCCAATGAGGCCATCGAAGACGATCTGTCGCCAGCGGAGTCCAGAGCCAAGACGCATGCGCGCGGCGCACCAGAGCGCGCAGATGGGGCCGTCGAGCAACACGAGGGTCGCATGAGTCTGCAGGAAGCTCTGTCCCCAGGTGTGCGCGGAGGTAAGATAGCCCACGAGCCAGCAGGCCGCGGCGATGCAGAGTGTTTCCCCGGCGGCACGCATGCGGCCGGACTGGAGCCAGAGGGAGCGCCAGCGGCTACGCATCGTCGTGTCCTCCCTGGGTGGGCCGCAGCCGGTAGCCGACGCCCCAGACCGTCTCGATCTCCTCGCCGACGGGTCCCAACTTCTTACGCAGGCGCAGGACGACGTTGTCCACGGAGCGGTCGCCGCCGATGTATTGTTCGCGCCAGATGGTGTCGAGCAGGTAGGAGCGACTGAAGGCGCGGCCAGGACTGCGCAGCAGCAGGTGGAGCAGAGCGAACTCGGTGGGGCTCAGGTCGAGCGGCTCGGCGTCGAGCAGCGCCAGATGGGCCTGAGGATCGAGGCGGAGCGGGCCGTGATACAGGGCTTCGCCAGCATCGTCGCGGTCAGCCGTGAGGGTCTGGCGGATCAGCTCGGCGCGGCGCAGCAGCGCGCGGACGCGAGCAATGAGCTCGCGCATGGCGAAGGGCTTGGTGAGGTAGTCGTCGGCGCCGAGCTCCAGGCCGACGACCCGGTCGGTCTCTTCACCGCGGGCCGTGAGCATGAGGACGGGCGTAGGTGCCGCCTGGCGCAAACGGCGGAGGACCTCCAGCCCGTCGAGTTTGGGCAGCATCCAATCGAGAATGACGAGGTCGGGCTGCTCGCGGGCGTGCTGATCTAGCCCCGCCACGCCGTCGGCAGCATGCAGGACGTCGTAGCCGGCCGTCTCCAATTCGCGCACGATCAGCCGCGCCAGGTCCTGCGCGTCTTCCACCAGCAGCACTGTCGCCATCCGCCACGCTCTCCCCTCATGGCACGCCCGCGGGCAGGCGGACGAGCATGCCGTGTCCCAATCGCTCCCATTATATGTCGCGCGCTGGGGCAGCGCATGGCTCAGCAACTCGTTCGGGGGCGCGGGGCAGTTGTTGCGACAATGTTGCGACACTCGCGCGATAGGGGCGCGACACGCGGCCGCTATGCTTGTGGGCGTGCCGAGGCGCGGGCCGCGACGGCGCGTACGGCGGCTGAAGAGCGCGCGGCGATAGCGATGAACTTGAGAGGTAGGACGACGATGGCGGAGACGGTATTGGTTGGGAGGCCGGCCGACGTATCCAGCCCACGGGCGGGCGAGGTGGTGCTGCGTACTCGGCAGCTGTCCAAGCGCTACGGCCAGCGGCTGGCGGTGAACGACCTCAACCTGGAGGTGCGGCGCGGAGAGATCTTCGGCTTCCTGGGCCCCAACGGCGCGGGCAAGACGACGACGATCCGTATGGCGCTGGGGCTGATCGCGCCGACGACGGGCGGTGTCGAGATTCTGGGGCGGGACGTTGCGACGCACCGAGCGCAGATTTTGCCGCGGGTGGGCGCGTTGATCGAGACGCCCGCGCTGTACCTCTCGCTCTCGGGGCGCGATAACCTGCGTGCTGTCGCCGCCGTCCTAGGCGGCGTCCCGGAGACGCGGCTCGATGCCGTGCTGGAGCAGGTGGGGCTACGCGGGCGGCAGAAGGACCGGGTCAGGACGTATTCGCTGGGCATGAAACAGCGGCTCGGCGTGGCCATCGCCCTGCTCCACGATCCGGATGTGCTGGTGCTGGACGAGCCGGCGAACGGGCTGGACCCGGCGGGCATCGTGGAGATGCGCGACCTGATGCGGCAGTTGGCGGCGCAGGGCAAGACGGTGTTCATCTCGAGCCACGTGCTGACGGAGGTGCGCCAGATTTGCACGCGGGTGGCCATTATCAATCTGGGGCGGCTCGTGACGGAAGCGACCGTAGACGCGCTGATTCGCGGCCACGGAGAGTTCGCCGTGCGGCTGGAGCCGGCGCACGGGCAGGAGGCGCTGGCGCTCGTGCGCGAGCAGCCGTGGGGCCAGAGCGCGCGGCTGGAGGGGCCGGGCGCCCTAGTGACCCCGGCGCCGGGCGGGCACGGACGCGACCTGAACCTGTTCCTGGTGCATGCGGGCTTCGCGCCCGAGACGATCACGGAGCATGTGGAAGACCTGGAGCAAGTATTCTTACGGCTCACCAATGCGGAAAACGGAGAGGTACGATGAGCATTTCACTGGCGCCCGCGGCGCCGACCAGCACGACAGAGCGGACGGCAACCCCGCGATTTGGGGGCGTGTTGCGCGGAGAGCTGTTCAAGATCACGCGGCAGCGGCTGGTCTGGGTGATGTCGGCATTGCTGGTCTGCTTCATCGCGGGACCGTACCTGATCTATCAGACGCGACAAGACTATCCGAGCGTCATACGCGCCGATCCGCTGTCAGCGATCTACAATATTTCTGAGACCGGGATGGCGGTGGTGCGCGTGTTCGGCGGCGTGTACATGCTGATCCTGGCGGCGCTGGTGATCGGGATCGAGTACCAGCAGGGGACGATTCGCATCCTGTTGGGGCGCGGCGTGGGCCGCTTGCAGCTGCTGAGCGCGAAGATCCTGGCGCTGGCCATCACAGGCCTGACGCTGCTGTTGGGCGGCATCCTGCTGAATGGCGTGCTGATGAGCGTGTACGTCACGGTCGTGGCCGGCAGACTGAACGTGTTGCAAGCGGTGACGCCGCAGTACTGGTCGGATATGTGGCTCTATGCGCTCAGTGTCGCGATAAGCATGGGCGTGACGCTGCTGCTGGGCGTGGCGGTGACGGTGGTGGGCCGGTCGCTGGCCTTCGGGCTGGGGATGGGTCTGGGATGGTTCGCGGCGGACAATCTGGGTGCGCTCGTGCTGGTCCTCGTGAACGAATTCACGCACAGCGACTTCTGGCTCAAAGTCACGGCATACTTGCTAGGACCCATCCTGAACACGCTGCCAACGCTGATCGTGCCGAACCGCGTCGTGACGGTCCAGACGGCGAAAGGCGTTCAATCGATCACCAAGACGGCGGCAAGCGTTGGGTTCAAGCCCTTCGTGAGCATCACGAGCACGCATGCGCTGCTGGTAGTGCTCGGATACGCCGTCGTGTTCGCCGCGGTGGCAATCGTGCTGACGTGGCGGCGTGACGTGCGCGAATAGTGAGGCCGGTCGGGCGGCACCTCGGGCTCTCGCACGGCGCGTAGGGCCGCTCATCCTGCACATCGAGCGGGAAAATGGGGCAGGGACACCCATATGGGTCCCTGCCCCATTCCCTGCCCTATTCCTGTGTCGCGGTGATGAGGTGGCGGCTACATCCGCAGGCTCACATCGCCGCCAGCCGGAAGTGGCGACCGTGACGCGGATTTACTCCGCGGCGGCCGGCGTGTCGCTCGACCCAGCGGAGTCCGCGTGCTTGTGGCGCCGCTGGCCGCCCAGGCGGCCAATCTGCACATAGTGTTCGGTGCCACGACTGCGCCGAGTGGCCTCGCCGCCCTGCCGGCCAATCTCACTATAGAAGGCCAGGCCACGCCGATCGCGCAGGGCATAGCCGCCTCTGGCACCGATGCGGCGGTAATAGTCCACGCCGTACTTCTCGCGGGCGGCGAGACCGCCGCGGCGGGCTTCCTCACTGCCAGGCCGGGGACCCGGCTTGCGCGCGCGACGTGGCTTCTCCACGGGGGGCGTGGCCAACTCTGGATCACGAGCTTTCCGCATGTCACCGATCTCCTCTGCATTGCTCATCGTCAACGTCGACGATGGCGGCATCCCGTTCGCCCTTCCAAGCGTGGCGCAGGGCGCGTGTGTCGCCACTCTCGACCGCCGGCCCAGGCCCAGCGGCCGGGCGCGCGTGCTTGGCGTGCGCGAGGACGCCGGAGGGGGCGTCCTCGCTTTGCCGGGATGGAGAGGTCTTGCGAGCTCAGGCATCCGCCGCACATCAAGCACTCTAGCACCCTGATCTGAATACACGCTGAATCGAACCTGAATTACGCCTGAAGGTTACAAGTCCAGCATGTGGAGTCGGAGTCAGGTCGCTCTCCCAGCCACGGCACAGGAAGGATTCATGCTCGTTTCACGTGCGGCGGGTATGCTCCCGGTGGGAGCCGGTGGGGTGACCAGTGCGAGCAGCCTGGAGAGCGGGTGCTGCCGGATGGCGCCGATTCACGACTGGTTAGACACGCTGGCGTCGCTGTACGGACGCTATGGCTACGCGCTGGTTTTTTGGGGCGCGCTGGGGGAAAACACGGCGCTCCTCGGCTTGTTTCTTCCGGGAAACATGCTGGCGCTGCTCGGAGGGTTCTACGCCCGCGAGGGGAAACTGAGTCTGCCAGTGGTGATCCTGCTGACGTGGTGTGGCACGGTGCTGGGCTACCACCTAGACTATGCGCTTGGACGACTGGTTCTGGGACATTTCGTGCAGGGCTGGCAGACGGCACAGCTGGGGCGGCGGTTGCGGCTGGCGGGCCGGCTGCGGCTGGCGCGCGCGTTTTTGCATCGGCATGGGGGCAAGGCGATCCTGGTGTCACACCTGGTGGGGCAACTGCGCTCGTTTGTGGCGCTGGGCGCCGGGATGAGCCACATGCCTTACCGCCGCTTTTTGAGGTTCGAGGCGATGGCTGCGCTGCTCTGGAGCGGCGGCCTTTCCTTGGCAGGCTATCTGGTAGGGGGCGAGCGAAAGCGCCTGGAAGTGTTTATCGCACGGTCGGGATGGCTAATCCTGGGGCTGCTCGTGCTGGTGTATGTGGCGTGGCGCGTGGTGCGGCCGAGGCTCAGAGTCCACGCGCGGAGATGGATGCGCCGGCACGAACGTGGGGTGGCCCGCGTCGAAGCGGATGCGGGAGATATGGAGGAGCGGGACTGTAAGGGCGCGGCGCAGCGGTGATTGGGCGCGTTACAATCAGCCCACGCGATGGCGCCACAACTGCGCCACCCCAAAGCTCAGCACAACGGCCGCCGCCAAAGACACGACGATTGCCTGGCGGGTCGGCCGCGCGCGGCTGATGACGCTGGGAAGCGCAGGCTGCGCCCGGCCGGGGGCCGCGGACGCGCGCGCGAACCGCTCGAGCTGCGTCGCCGTCGGGACCCGCACGCGCAGCGCACCAGGGACGGCCTTGATGGTCACCGGAGTATGCCCCAGTGGGACGTCGTCCGCATGCACGGGCAGCGGCGTGTCGCTCGTGATCTCAATCCGCCCGGCCTGGTAGACGCGCAGCCTGCCTTCCGCGGCCTGTGGGCCGCGCGTGATCGCCCTGAAGTAGCGCAGGTCGGCCCATTTGGAAGGGGTGTCCAGATACACGACGTCGAGCCATCCGTCGTTCAGCGCGGCCTCGGGTGCCACCCAGAAGTTCATGCCATAGTGCGGCGTGTTGGAGACGCTAATCTGCAGGGCGCGAAGACGCATCGGGTGCTGCCCGTCCAGGCTGATCGCCAGAGTGGGCACCCTGAAGCCTTTCAAGATGCGCAACCCACACCACACCGCCGGAAGGGCCGCCAGGCCGCCGTCTTTCAGGCGGTCGCCGATTGGAAACAGCGCGGCTTCCAGACCGACACCGACCTCTTCCAGAAAATAGAAGTCGCCAACCTGACCCACGTCTATGCCTTGCGTTTCCCCATCGACAATGGTCTCCACCGCCTGGTCGAGATCGTCGGGAATGTGCAGACTGTCGCACACGTTGTTGTACGTGCCCATGCGCAGCAGACCCAGCGTCGTCGCCGTGTGAATCAGGGCGCGCGCCACCGCTTCGATGGTCCCATCTCCGCCGCCCGCGATGATCAGCGTGGCGCCGCGCCTGACGGCCTGACGCGCCAGCTCGTGCGCCTCCTGGGGGGTGGTCACAAATACCTGCGGCTGAACGCCGTGCTGGTGCAAGGTGCTCACGATCGCACTGACACGTTGCATATTGTCGTGGCCGCCAGACTCTGGACTCAGAATGAGCGCGACACGCTTAAAGGCTTGTTTCCTCGAACTCCACTTGCTCATGTCCAGATCCGTCTCGTGCTGCCTGCCAGGCAGTCCGATGGGCGCCCGCGGGACCGTCCAGCCGTGCCTGGTCCGGCGCACGGGATGTGCGTGTTCCCTACGCTGATGTGCTCCCCAAGAAGTGGGCCAACGGAGGTGGAAGAGGTGGAAGAGGTGGAAGAGGAGCGGGAGGGTGGGACAACCCCGAAGCAGGGGCTGCGGCAAGCGGATGCGGATGGGCTGGAGGGAGTCGAGGTCGGGCGCGAGGACCCGGTTCGTGCCACCGAGGTTGAGGAGCGCCTTATCAGGCTAAAGAAAAGGCCCACCAAATGGTGGGCAGGTGAGGCCGGTGGGATTCGAACCCACGACTCGAGGCTTAAAAGGCCCCTGCTCTGCCACTGAGCTACGGCCCCGCGCCCACAGCATAGCACGCGCCGAAGCGGCATCGCAATGGCGCTCCAGCGCGGACAGTGAGCAGTCAGTCAGAGGGAGCGCGATCAGGCGGTGGGGGTGGGAGGCGGATCACTTTGGTGCGGGAGCTGCGCGGCGGCGCGCAGCAGGTCGTCCGGGGAGGGGTTGTCGTGCATCATGCGTGCGCGATGGGCGTAGCGGATGACGCCAGCAGTGTCCACGATGAAGACGCCGCCGAGCTGGGCCATATCCTGGTCGGGTGTGCGTGCCCCGCCGTAGCGAATCGCGGCCGATGCGAGTGCCACGGTGCCGGACATGCTGCGCTCGCGCCGGAAGTCGAGGCGCAGCAGGCCGTAGAGCTTGTAGGCGTCGCGGCGAGGATCGCTCAGCAGGGGGAACGGCAGGTTGTGCTCCTTACGAAACTCCATGCTGCGCGCGGGGGTGCCCATGCCGACGGCGAGGATGCCCAGGCCCGCGGCCTCGAAGCGTGCGTGCGTGCGGCGCAACTGCGCCAGCTGCTCTCGGCAGTGGGGTCAGCCGAAGTGGCGAACGAAGACGATGACGGTCGGGCGCTGACGCCAGTAGGCCGAAAGCGCGGTCTCTTTGCCGTCTTCGTCGCGCAGGATGGCGTCGGGCGCGGGCTGGCCGACAGCCAGGCCAGGACCGAACCGTTCGAGGTCTATCTCGTCGTCAGGCATGGTGAGTGGTTCCTTCGACAATGGGGACAGTTTATGCGCCGTAATGCCGGCGGCCCAGGCGGCGCATCCCAGGTACATACGCGGGGTGGTTACTGAAACGGTAGCAAAGGGGTGACACGTCGCGCCAGTAATGGGATACGTGGCCGGCATGTGGGCACGCCTGGTGGCACGGAGAGCCGGTTGCTACCTGAGATCATTCACGAGGTGCCGTATGGGAGCGCGAGCATGGCGTACGTCAAGAGCGCGCCTGCCGAGACGGGTGCGTGACTAGTGAGGGTCAGGGAGGCGATGGCATGACACAGGAGCTGATGCGGGTTGGCGGCTTCGTCGTGGGTGGCGCGATTCCAGGCCTGGTAGCGGTGGTGATTGAGCAGGCAGCGCTTGGATCAGGCGGCTACCCGAGTTGGATCATCCTGGCGCTGGCTGTGGTGGTGGGGGTCGGGTGCTGGCTCGGCTGTGCGCTCGGCAGCAATGGGAGCGCCGTCGCGCCGAGAGTAGAAGGGCTGGGAAGCCTGGCGCGGCGCTGCGCGCTTGTGGTTGCGCTGGGCCTCGGCGGTGGCGCGCTGGCGGTGCCGCTGGGCACCGCCCTGGCATTGCGGGGATTGGCCGCGGACTACGCGGTGCTGGCGTGGCTGTCGCTAGTTGCGGGCGCATGCGGCGTCGTGGCTGGACGGGCCGCGAGCCAAAGTGTTCTGGCGAGCGCGACGACGGGTGCGCTGTACGGGCTGCTATGCGGCTACTGCATCCCCTTCGGCCGGGCGCTGACGCAGGTGGCAACGCAGCGGCCATGTCCTCGGGGCGCCTACTGCCTGATAGTCGAGCCTGTGCACGCGCTGACGGCTGGTGTGCAGACCGGCATCGTGGACGGGGTGTGGCTGGCGTGCGTCATCTGGTGTGCGATGGGGCTTGGGCTGACGCTCGCGGCGTTCGGAGCACGGCGCCGTATACCTGTCTGA
>CAYQFU010000006.1:22205-44277 GCA_964416775.1 uncultured Ktedonobacterales bacterium | reverse complement strand
GGGGCTTGGGCTGACGCTCGCGGCGTTCGGAGCACGGCGCCGTATACCTGTCTGACGGCGTGGTGCGAGTCGCTCAAGAGCGCCGGTGTGGTAGGTTATGCTGGAGCGATGCGATGCGGCGCCGCTTGAGCGACCAGAGCGGAGGGCAGGGTGCGGGCGATCGAGATGAAGCGTGTGGCGGCCCTGGCGCGACCGGGTGCGCTGTGGCGGCGAACGACGAGCGGGCTGTCGCGCGACGCGCTACTGCTGATTCTCTCGACGATCCTCGGCTCGATTCCGGTCGGCACGCTGACAATCGTGTTGCCGATCTATCTCAAGCGCATCCACTTCGGCGCGGAGGGCATCGGCCTGCTGTTCACGGTGTCGGGCCTGGTGAGCGCGGTGTTGCTCTTTGTGTTTGGGCTGCTGGCCGATCGCTTCAGCCGCAAGCCGTTCCTGGTGCTGGGCGCGCTCATGCCGGCGGTCTCGTACGTGCTGTTCCTGACAAGCACGGATTCGCGCGTGCTGACGGTGGCGAGCGCGGTGGGTGGAGTGGGGCTGGCGGGCGGCCTGGGAGGGGCGCTGGCAACGTCCGCCTTCAACGCCCTGCTGGCCTCGCTGGTGACGGAGGCACATCGTACGCGCGCGTTCAGCCTGAATGAGTCGGGGTGGGCGCTGGCACTGACGGTGGGGTCCGTGGGCGCGGGGCTGCCGGCGCTGCTGCAACGATGGGCCGGTCTCGACACGATGGCCTCGTATCACATCGTGTTCATCGTCGCGCTGGCGTTGGCGCTGGTGGCGGTGTTGGTGCTGCTGCCGATCCACGAGCCAGGCGTACGGCGGGTGCGCCCCGGGCAACGTGGCGAGGGAGCGGTCGCGCTCTCCGTCGCGGGAGACGGCAACGCTGGCGGGCCGGCAGCCCGCCACCACTGGCTGCCGCGGCACTCGCGGCGCGAGATCGGCTATCTGGCGCTGGTGCTGGGGATGCTGGGACTGGGACTGGGCTTCATCACGCAATTGCTGCCGCTGTGGTTCTTCCTGCGCTTCCACGCGGACGAGGCGGCGCTTGGGCCCTGGTACGCCGCGGCGGAGGCGCTCTCGATCGCGGGCACGCTGCTGGCGCCACGCATCGCGGGCCGGCTGGGCTCGGTGCGCGCGGTGGTGGGACTGCAGGGCGCATCGGCGGCGCTGCTGCTGGCGATGGCGCTGGTACCCGCGTTTCCGCTGGCGGCGCTGCTCTACGTCTGGCGACAGGCGACCATGACCGCATCGTGGCCGATCCAGCAGGCGTACGCGATGACGGTGGTCGAGCCGAGCGAGCGCGCGACGGCCTCGAGCGCGGCGTATGGGATGTGGGGGCTGGCTTCGTCGGCGACGCCCGTGCTGGGTGGGCGCTGGCTGCAGAGCAATCTCTTCGCGCTGCCGTTCGTGGCTGGTGCCGGGTGTTACGGGCTCTCGGTCATGCTGTTCGGAGGGCTGTTCGGCCGGCGCGAGCGGGTGGCGCGGCAGCCGGAATGATGCACGACGGGGCGTGCGGCATCGTTGGCGGCGGGCGTCTATCGGACGCCCTCACGGATGGGCGCGGACTGCCTGGATGTGATAGAGGATGCTGAGTGGCCGGAATGTGTGTCGAGGTTTCGCGCCACGTACGGAGTGATCCCCATCATGCCTCTGCAACGGGGGAACCATGAGCGCGCCACATCATCTGACTCCCTATGCCGATGTCGACGCCGTGCTGCGCGATTTCCTGGCACGAATACGCATGATCCTGGGCGCTCACTTCCGTGGGATGTATCTGGATGGGTCTCTCGCGCTTGGAGACTTCGATCCGCTGAGCAGCGATATTGACTTCGTGGTCACGACGGACGCTCCGTTGTCCGAGCGGCTCTTCGTGGCGCTCCGCGACATGCACGCGCGCTTCAATGCCGGCGCCTCGCCGTGGGCGACAGAGGTCGAGGCTGTGTACCTTCCCCAGGCGGTGCTGCGGCGCGGCGCTCCGGCCCCACCCTGGGTCCCGCGTATCGAGCGGGGAGTCACCGCCACCCTGGTCAAGGAACAGCTGGGCAGCAGTTGGATCATCCACTGGTACGTCGTGCGCGAACACGGGGTGATTGTCGCAGGTCCTGACCCGCGCCCACTGATCGACCCCATTATGCCGCAGGACCTGCGGCGCGTGATGGCCGCGCTCGCGCAATCATGGTTGGAACCGGCACGCCTCGATCGCGTCGCCTTACAGCAGCGCGGGTCGCAGGTCTATACCGTTCGCACGCTCTGCCGGATGCTGTATACCGTCCTCCACGGTACGGTCGTCTCCAAGCCGGTGGCGGTACGCTGGGCGCACCAGACACTGGACGAGCGATGGGCCGCGCTCATCGAGCGCGCCGTGACCTGGCGCAAGGACCCTGGTTGCCAGGATACCCCGAGTAGTCAGGAGATAAGCGATACGCTCAGCCTCATGGAGTACACGCTTGAGCGGTGCAGACAATTAGACGGCGCTCCGGGGTCGGCAGAGCTTTAGGAGCATTCTGGTGCTCGAAGAGCCCACGTCGGAAACGAGCACGACCGGTCAAATACGGTCGACAATGCGGATTGAGCACACCGTTCGGCATAAGCGCCTAGCCGCCGATGTTGTCCGTAGGTCGCGCGGCGACGGTGACGAGCACGTTGCGGCCGAGCACCGTGTCCTGAGAGAGCACGAGCAGGCCGGCCTGGGTGAAGATGGCTTGCCGGCCAGCCCTGTCGGGCGCCGCGGAGTGGCGGATCAGCGGCTTGAGCCAGCGCGGCAGGCTAAAGTCCGCCAGAATGAAGTGGCCACCAGGCCGAAGCACACGGCGCACTTCGCGCACACCGGCGACGTGATCGTTCCAGTGGTGAAACGAGGTGGTGCTGAGCGCCAGGTCTACGGAGGCATCGGGCAGGGGCAGGGCTTCGGCCTTGCCTTCGTGGAAGGTGGCGCCGGGTGTGCGCTCGCGCGCCACGCGCAGCATGCCCGCTGTGGGATCCACGCCGATCAGCCGCGCGGCTGGCCAGCGTAGCTGCGCCGCACGCAACAGGCGCCCCGTGCCACAGCCGATGTCCAGCACTGTGCCTGGCTCCCCAAGCCCGGCAGCCCGATCGAGGACGATGCGGTGGACGCGCTCGAAAAAGAGTCGCTGTAGAAGGGAATCGTCATAGGTGCGGGACCAGCGCTCGAAGTGCTCGATGTCACCGCGCTCGTGTTGCTCGTGTTGCTCGTGTTGTATCGCCATCATGCGCCTCCTGACTGCGTGCGCTGACGCACCCATCTGGAGACGTTGTACCACGCAGGTCTCCCCCTCTCCCAATCCCTCCCGCCGCGCACAGAGAGGCGCAGGGCGCGCGCGTGGGACAGGCGCGCGCAGGCGAGGGCTTGCAAGCTCGTCGGCTTGACGCGAGGGCGGGGGCTCTATAGACTGAAGCGACCCGCTGGGATGAATGGCGGGCGGCCGCTACCCCACGCCTGCGACGCGCGGCACCCGGCAAACCCCTGGCAAAGAGGATTGGCATGATCTATCTGGACGACCTGGTGACGGCGACAGGCGGGCAGTTGCTCGCGCCGGGTGCGCGGGCAAGCTTCCCGGGCTTCACGCACGACTCGCGGCAGGTGGCGCCGGGGGAATGCTTCGTAGCCGTGCGGGGACCGCATCGTGATGGGCACGACTACCTCGATGCGGTCGCGGAGCGCGGCGCGGGAGCCGTGCTGGTGGAGGCGGACCGGCTGCGCGCGGCGGAGGAGACGGCGCCGGGACTGCTGGGTAGGCTGGAAGCGGCGGGCATGGCGGTGGTGGCGGTCGAGGAGACGCGCGAGGCGGTGCGGCGCTATGCGGCGCACGTGCTGCGCGCCTGGCACCCGACGGTGATCGCCGTCACTGGCAGCACGGGCAAGACGACGACCAAGGAGGCCATCGCGGACGTGCTGGGGCACGCGCGACCGACCTTCCGGTCGTGGCGCAATTACAACGATCTGCTGGGCCTGCCGCTCTCGCTCGGCGGGCTGGAGCCAGGCCACGCCTTCGCCGTCCTGGAGATGGCCTGCGACCATCCAGGCGAGATTCAGGCGCTGTGCGAGATCGCGCGGCCGGACATCGGCGTAGTGACCAACGTCAGTGCGACGCACCTGCAGTATTTCATGAGCGTTGGGTCGCTGGCGGCGGAATTGAGCCAACTTCCACGCGCGCTGCCGCCGGATGGGTTCGCGGTGCTGAATGACGCCGATCCGGCGGCGCGGGCCATGGGGTCGGATACGGGTGCCCAGGTGCGCTTCTTTGGACCAGTGCCCGCCGGCGCGTCGCCCGAGATGCTCGATCCGCGCCATCCAGTACGCTTCGCGGTGGTACCGTTGGGAGAGGCACCGGACCTGGCGCTGACACTGCGGCCGATCGCGCACGCGGACCATACAAGCGACCGGAACGGCAGGGAGGTGGTATTCCGGCACCTGCACGGCGACCACTGGGCATACGCGGTGCTGGCGGCGCTGACGGTGGGCGAGGCGCTGGGGGTGACGCGGGGCGATGCGCTGCGCTTGCTGGCGGAGCTGCGTCCGCTGCCTGGGCGGCTGAACTGGCTGGAGGGGCGCGAGGGCATCGCACTGCTCGACGATTCGCACAATGCGGTCCCGGCCAGCGTGCGGGCCGGACTCGACGCGCTGGCGGCGATCGGGAGGACGCGCGGCGCGTCGGCGGCACGCGTCGCCGTGCTGGGCGACATGTTGCGGTTGGGCGACGAGGAGGAGGCGGCGCACCGCGAGGTGGGGAGCCAGGTGGCGCGCGCGGCGACGCATTTGGTGACGGTCGGGTCGCGGGCGGAGACGATCGCGGACGAGGCGCGGCGAGCCGGTATGGCGCCCGAGCGCATCGCCGTGACGCGCACGCACGAAGACGCGGCGCGGGCGGCGCTCGACTTCGCCCGTGGGGCTCCGGTGGAGAAGAGCGCCGCGGGCGCGTGCCGCGGATCGGTGGTGCTGGTGAAGGGGTCCGAGGAGCTGCGCATGGAGCGCGTGAGCGAGCAGCTGCTGGCGCACCCGGAGCGCGCGCAGGAGCTGCTGGATCGGCAGACGCAGGCGTGGCAGCGTGTGGTCATGATGCGGCCGGACCGACCGACGTGGCTGGAGGTGGACCTGACCGCCATCGGGCACAATGCGCGACTCCTCAAGGAGATCGTGGGGCCGGGCGTGGCTGTGCTGGTGAGTCTGAAGGCGGACGCCTACGGACACGGTGCGCTGGGCGTGGCGCGCACGGTGTTGCGCAATGGAGCGGAGTGGCTGGGCGTGGCGACTGTGAGCGAGGCGAAACCGCTGCGTGAAGCGGGCATCGCGGCCCCGATTCTGGTCTTCGGCTTTATCGCGCCATGGCAGGCCCGGGAGGCGGTGCGACTGGATCTGCGCGCGACAGTGTCGGACGCGGAATCGTCGCGGGCGCTGGCGCGCGCGGGGACCGACCTGGGGCGCGAGGTGCCCGTCCACGTCAAGGTCGACACGGGGATGGGGCGGTTGGGGCTGCGCGCTGAGGACGTGCCGGGCATCGTGGCTTTGTTCGAAGAGCTGCGGGGCATGCCTGGGCTGCGCGTGGAGGGCGTGTTCACCCACCTGGCGACGGCGGATAGCGCGGACCAGACGTACGCCCGGCGCCAGCTGGACCGCTTCGAGCGGGTGCTGGTGGCGTTGGACGCGCGCGGGCTGCGACCGCCGGTGGTACACGCGGCCAACAGCGCGGCGCTGCTGGCGCTGCCCGAGGCGCGCTACACGCTCGTGCGGCCGGGCATCGCGGTCTACGGTCTGGCGCCGTCGGAGGACGTACGGCTTCCCGAGGGCTTCCGTGCCGCGCTGTCGTTCAAGACGCAGGTGGCACTGGTGAAGGAGGTGCCCGCGGGCGAAGGCATCAGCTACGGCGCGACGTTCGTGACGAGCGCGCCGACGCGGGTGGCCACGCTGCCGGTGGGCTACGCGGACGGCTTCCGGCGGGCGCCGGCGAACTGGGGCGAGGTGCTGGTGCGCGGGCGGCGCGCACCGCTGCTCGGCCGCGTCTGCATGGATCAGTGTATGATTGATGTGACGCACATTCCTGGCGTCCGCGTTGGCGACGAGGTGGTGTTGATCGGCCGGCAGGGCGACGACGCGCTGACGGCGGAGGAGGTTGCCGCTCGCCTGGGCACGATA
Source organism: uncultured Ktedonobacterales bacterium (assembly GCA_964416775.1). Taxonomy (GTDB): domain Bacteria; phylum Chloroflexota; class Ktedonobacteria; order Ktedonobacterales; family JADMIN01; genus CAYQFU01. Next base: position 38,126 of record CAYQFU010000006.1, on the reverse strand, counting down.
CATTATGAAGTGGTGGCGGAGCTGCTCGCGCGGGTGCCGCGTGTAAGCTGAACATTTGGCATCGACAATGCGACGCGAGAGTCAGGGAAACCGTAGGGACGAGGGGCGCGTGCCAGGGACGGTGGATCGCGCGCACGCCGAGCGTCCAGCATGGGAGACGGTATGGACCGGCAAGACAGTCCGCGGAGCGATGCGGCGGCCAGAGCCTGGGGCGACCGCGCGCGCCAGCTGATGCGCGCAGGAAAGGCGCTGGCAGCGCGCCTGAGCGAGCACCGGCGCGACGACGCGTCGCCAGAGGCGCTGAGCCCCGCGGCGCAAGTGCGCGGCGCGGAGGGGGGCGAGAGCGCGCCGCGTGCGCCCGCGCTGCGCGAGCGTGCACACGCGGCAGCAACGGGCGTGTGGGGCATGCTGCGACGGCTGCCGGCGCCCCTCTCGGCGCTGTTCTTCGTGACCCCTGCTGCCCGCGTCCGGTCGCGTGGGACACCGCGCGAACGCCCGGCGGTGCAGCCGCCGCCGGCCGCGCAGGCGCGCATCATCGTCAATCCGGTCTCGGGCGGTTTGCATGGCGGCATGCGCGTGCATGAGCTGGAAGAGACGGCGGCCTGGCTCTCGCGCCACGGGCTGCCCACGGAGCTGCGGCTGACGGACGGCGCGGGCAGCGCCCGCTTCCTAGCGGACCAGGCCGTGCGGGCGGGGATGCGCATGGTGGTGGCGGCTGGAGGAGACGGCACCATCAACGAGGTGATCCAGTCGCTGGCGGGGCACACGACCGCGCTTGGCGTGCTGCCGCTGGGCACGGTGAACGTCTGGGCGCGCGAGGCCGGCATCCCGCTGGATCTCGCGGGGGCGCGAGCGGTGCTGCTCGAAGGGGTGCGCAGGCGCATTGACCTGGGGCGTGCTGGCACGCGCTACTTCCTGCTGATGGCGGGGATCGGGATCGACGCGGAGGCGGCGCGGCGGGTGGAACACCGCGTTCTGCGGCGGGTGGGCTTGAAGCTGCTGGACTACGTCGCCACGGGTGGGCTGCTCAGTGTCACGCAGCGGCCAGCACGGGTGTGGGTGTATCACGGGACGAAACGGCGAGGGCGGCATGCGGTAGAGATCCTGGTGGGGAACACGCGGCTCTTCGCGGGTGCGTTCACGTTCACGCAGCAAGCGGTCGCGGACGATGGCTGGCTCGACGTGGTGTTCGTGGGTGGGCACCGGCTGCGCCATCGGGCGCAGGTGATCGTGCGGGCGGCGCTGCGCCGGCCGTCACTTGGGCCGCATGCCCACTACGAGCGGGTGCGGACGATGCGTATCGAGTCCGATACGCCGATGCCGGTGCAGGTCGATGGCGAGGTGATCGGCTTCCTGCCCATGACATTCGCCGTGTGCCCGCGGGCGCTGACGGTGGTAATGCCACGCGAGTCATCCCCAGAGCTCTTCGTGCATCCGCCGCTCGCCGATTGAGGGCGGATTGAGGGCGCACACAAGAGGCGCGGCACGGCTCTTGGCCGCCACCGCGCCTCGAAGGTCGGACGGACTGGCACACAGGTTTGGATCGGCGTAGAGAGAGTTAGACGTAGTCACGCGGGGCCGAGCTGCTGGCACGACCGCCGGCCTGGGCATTGTAGCCGACCTCGTACGGGTCATCACCCCAGTCGCCATAGCGGCGGTACCGGCGATACTGCCAGCGGGCGTCGCGCGCCCCGTAGCGGCGCCGGCCGCCCCAGCCCCACCAGCCCCAGCCCCAGGCCATGAACGGCCAGAAGAGCCACCAGAAGGCGCCGTGGGTGACGATCAGGATGGTGATATACGCCGCCATGCCGAGCACCATCATGAGCCCTGGCAGATAGGCGGCGGGCTGGAACGGCCTCTGTTCGACGACGGCCGGTGTAGCCGCCGGCTTGGGCTTAGCGGCGTCGCCGTAGTGGCGACGCAGGTGGGCGTCTACGATCGAGGCATCCATCTCCGGGCCAAGCTCACGGCCCGCGGCCAGCGCGGCCAGCAGATCCTTGCGCAGGTCGTCGGGATCAGGATTCGCTGCCTTGTTTGCCATCTTCTACGCTCCTCGTGCGAGGCTCGCGCCGCTTTTCTCCTATAGTGTGGGCTCGCCGCATGTCGTCGCGGCTTCTCACCGCCTCACAATACCCATTATACGGATGGAGACGTACCTGCGTTGGTGCGAAAAGACATATCTTTCATGTGACGAATGTCATACGCCCACATGCCGCATTCCGCACGATGGAATCCGCTCCAGCTCATCGTTCGGGCGCATCGCGGCGGGCATAGGGCCGGTAAGGCCCTTGATTATCAGACCCAGGGGGCAATGGGCTCGGTGACTATGCTCGGGTTGAGCATGGTGGGAACACCGATGCGCACGCCGCTAGTGCGCTGCCCGGCAGTCTGTGACCCGTCCCGCAGCGGACCGCCCGCCAGGGTGTTTCGCCTGGTTGCGCCAACCTCGCAGGAGCGGGCACCGCTCCTTGCCTCACATGATGCCAGCCTGGCCTAGCTGCCGCCGACGAAGGATCGGCGCGTTGCGGTAATCGCGCGGGCAGGTCGCTCGAGGCTGGCAGGGGGCCTTGTCCGATAGGCGTGAGGCTGGTAGACTCAGGGATACGTGCAGGCGTGTGCTACGCGCGGGCCGGTGCACGATGATGCGGCGAGGAGATGAGTGCGATGTCCGACAGCCAGGCGGAGAAGCAGACCGAGGGCGAACACGAGCGGCAGGGCCAAGGCCAGGCGCAGAGTCCGGCGCAGAGTCCGGCGCAGAGTCCGGCGCAGAGTTCAGCGAAGGCGCCGAGTGCGGTGCGGCCCGCGAGCGACGTTGCCGCGCGCGCGGCCGAGCCGGCTCGGCCGGCGCGCAAGCGGCGGGGGTGTCTGGGTTGCGCGGGCACGCTGCTGTTGTGGGGGCTGCTGGCGGTCATCGTGCTGGTTCCCGTGCTGGGCGGGGCAGCCGTGTTGTACGTGCAGCGCACGCTGGCGCAGACGGCAGGGACGCTCACGGTGGCCGGGCTGAGCCAGCCGGTGAGCGTTGTGCGCGACCGCTGGGGCGTGCCATACATCTCCGCGTCGAGCCAGCACGACCTCTTCTTCGCGCAGGGGTACGTCACCGCCCAGGACCGGCTCTTCCAGATGGAGGTCAACCGGCGCATCGCGGCGGGGCGGCTCTCCGAGGCGTTTGGCCGCGGATCGGGCGACAGCCTGCTGCATACCGACGAGTTTCTGCGCACGCTCGACCTGTACGCATCCGCACGGTCCGAGTACGCGGGCATGGACACGCAGACCCAGGCCACGCTGATCGCGTACGCTGACGGGGTGAACGCCTTTCTGCGCGAGCACCAGAACAACCTGCCGCTGGAATTCACCATCCTGGGGTTGACGCCCCAACCGTGGACCCCGGTCGATACGGTGGCGTACGGCCGCGTGGTCGCGCTCTCCCTGGACAGCACCTGGCAGACGAAGTACGCGCGCGCGCTGCTCTTGGGCCAGGTAAGCGAGACGACCGTGGACGCGCTCTATCCGCCGTATCCGAAGTCGAATCCAACGCTGATGACGGCGGGAGGCGATGCGGCGCCGCTGACGCCGCCGACGCACGTGCTCGGCGCGAGCGACGCAGGGCAGGCCGTCGCGTCGGTCTCGCAGGGACAGCGCGCCGCGTTCGCGGGGCTGCCGGCGGGTGTGCTGGCGAGCGCGGGCGACGTGCATGCCCTGCTGGGAAGCATCTCGGATGCGCTGGGCAGCAACGACTGGGTGGTGGATGGGACGGTGACGGCGTCGGGCAAGCCGCTGCTGGCGAACGATCCGCACCTGGGCATCAACGAGCCGGCGATCTGGTATCAGATCGGGTTGCGCGCGCCAGACCTGGAGGTGGAGGGCTTCTCGTTCCCCGGCGTGCCGGGCGTCATCGTCGGACACACGGCCACGATCGCCTGGGGGGTGACCAACGTGGACGCCGACAATACGGACCTGTACCTGGAGCATCTCGATCCCAGCGGACATCCCGGCCAGTATCTCTTCGCGGGCGGCTGGAAGCCGCTGCTCATACGCCAGGAGACGTTCAAGATTCGCGGCGAGACGACACCCGTCACCATCACCGTGCGTTCCACCCAGCACGGCCCGCTGCTGAACGACGTGGTCTCGGACCTGAAAGGGTACTCCACGCCGGTGGCGCTGCAGTGGACCGCGCTGCAGCCGGGATATAGCTTCGCGGGCTTCTTCCAGCTGGACCACGCCACGGACTGGAGCTCGTTCCGCGCGGCGGTGGCGAACATCTCGATCAGTCAGAACTTCGTGTTTGCCGACCGGTCAGGCAATATCGGCTACCAGATGTCGGGATGTCTGCCGATCCGCTCCGCCGACAACCAGCTGCTGCCCGTCGCGGGCGATGTGGCCGACCACGAGTGGCAGGGCTGCGTGCCGTTCGCGCAGATGCCCTCGCTCTTCAATCCGCCGACGCACATCATCGTCACCGCCAACAACCAGATCGTGCCGGACGCGTACGCCGCGTACGTGACGACGCAGTGGGACGCGGGCTACCGAGCGCGGCGCATCACCAATCTGCTGGACCAGGCATCGGACCTGACCGTGGCGGCCATCGAGGGCGTGCAAAACGACGTGTACTCGGTGCCGGCGTCGCAGCTGGTGCCGCTGTTCGTGGCGGCGGGGCAGCCGGCTGGCGGTGACGCGGCGGCCGCGGCGGGCATCCTCAGCGGGTGGAACGACCAGATGACGCGCGACAGCGGCGCGGCGGCGCTGTATGAGGTGGCGTTGGGCACGCTGGCACGCGAGACGTTCGAGCCAGTAGTGGGCAAGAAGCTGTACGCCGTCTACCAGGGGACGACGTCGGCCAGCAACATCGTGCTGGCGCTCACCGATCTGCTTCGGGCACCACAGGCGCCGTTCTTCGGCGCCAGCACGAACGACCAGGCGGCCGCGGCGCGGGATGGGGCCGTCGCGCGCGCGCTGGCCGACGCCATGCGGCAGCTGCGCGCACTGCAAGGTCCCGACGCCAGCCATTGGAGCTGGGGCGCGCTGCATCAGGCCACCTTCGCACACCCACTGGCGAGCGTCTCGCCGCTCAACCTGGTGTTCGGCATCCCGCCCGTGGCGCGGCCAGGCGACAGCACGACGGTGGACGTAGGCGGCGACGGCGGCTTCAGCGCCGATCCGCCGAGCTACGCGCAACACACGATTCCGTCTATGCGCGAGATCATCGATCTCTCCAACCTGGACAATTCGGTGTGGGTGATCCCAGCGGGGGAGTCGGGCCAGCCGTTCTCGCCGCACTACAGCGATTTGTTGCCGCTATGGGATCAGGGGCGCTATGAAGCGATGCCATTCACACCGGACGCCATCGGCAAGACCGGGCGCGATTTCCTGACGCTGCGCCCGTAATGTGTGCGCGAGTTTCGCCTCAGGTGATACCATCCATCGGTGCCGGGGCATGATCAGCTGCGTATCCGGCGGATGAACGGGAAGGATGGAACGGGCGATATGGCGGAGCAGGCGGAGCAGGCGGAGCAGGCGCGGGCATCTGAGAAGCCGGTGGGCTGGGGCGTGCTGGGTACGGGCAAGATCGGCGCGCGGGCGGTGATTCCGGCCATCCAGGCGTCCTCCAACGGGCGGCTGGTGGCAGTGGCCAGCCGCGCGCGCGAGCGCGCGCAGGCGCTGGCAGCGGAGAGCCGGTCGCAGGCGCGGGCGTACGGCAGCTATGAAGAGCTGCTGGCGGACCCTGAGGTGGAGGCGGTCTACATCCCGCTGCCGAATGGGATGCACGCGGAGTGGAGCATTCGCGCCGCGGAGGCCGGCAAGCACGTGCTGTGTGAGAAGCCGCTGGCGCTGACGGCGGCCGAGGCGCGGCGCATCGTCGACGCCTGCCGTGCGGCGGGGGTGCTGCTGCTGGAGGCGTTCATGTACCGCTTCCATCCACAGACGCGCTGGGTGCAGGAGCAACTGGCAGCCGGACGCATCGGGCCGGTGCGGCTGGTGCGCGGGTCCTTCGCATTCGATATCGCCGCGCGGCCGCGCGACATCCGATTGCAGGCCGCACTGGGGGGCGGATCGCTGATGGACGTGGGATGCTATCCGCTCAACTACTGCCGCATGGTATTCGGCGGACCGCCGCGATCGGCCGTGGCACGTGTGGTGGTGCCGGACGAGGCGGAGGTGGAGCTGGGCGTGGCCGCGGTGCTGGATTTTGGCGACGACCGGCTGGGGGTGTTCGACTGCAGCTTCCAGTGGCCGCGGCAGCAGCGGGTGGAGATCGTCGGCCAGGCCGGGCGCATCGTCGTCGAGGCGCCCTTCACGCCCGCATTCAACGACACGGTGGTGCGCGTGCTAAGCGACGACGAGACGGTGGAGCACCGGATCGCCGGGGTGGACCAATACCGGCTGCAGGTGGAGCACTTCGCCACGTGCGTACGGGAGGGGAAGCCACTGGAGATCGAGCCGCAGGATGCGGTGGAGAACGCCGCCGCCATTGACCTCATCTACCAGTCGGCGGGGTATCGCTGGCCGCGCTAACGGAGCGGGACTTGAGTAGGACGAGCCGCGTGTGGCACACTCTGCACGCGGCTTGTGTATTCTTGCTGACTGGACTGGGGCGCGCTGGCGACCGCGACGCGGATCGCTGGCCTCTGGCCGCGCCGCCAGGCGTGAGAGCGTCCCGGACCTGAAAGGAGCCGGCTCACGGGCAGCGCTGGGCGATCGCGGCGCGGGCCGGAGAGCGAAAGGAGCAGGCGAGCATGGGAGAGTTGGTCCAGTTCGCGAGCAACGGCGGCACGGCGCAGGGCTATCTGGCAACGCCGGGTGGAGGATCTGGGCCAGGCGTGGTCGTGATCCAGGAGTGGTGGGGCATGGTGCCGCACATCAAGGATGTGGTCGATCGCTTCGCGCGCGAAGGATTCGTGGCGCTGGCGCCCGACCTGTTCCATGGCGTGACGACGCGAGAGCCGGACGAAGCGGACAAGCTCTCGATGGCGATGAATATCGACCTGGCGGGCAACGACATGCGCGGCGCGGCGGCGTATCTCAAGGGGCTGCCGCAGGTGACCAGCCAGACCATCGGAGTGGTGGGATTCTGCATGGGCGGTGCGCTGGCACTCTACGCCGCCTCGATCAGCCCAGACATTGGCGCCGTGGTGGACTTCTACGGCGGCCATGACAAGGTCCATCCCGATCTCAGCAAGGTGCGCGGCCCCGTCATGGGGAACTTCGCCGGCAATGACGACTGGTTGACGCCGAAGGTCGCGCACCAGCTGGAAGCCGACCTGAGAGCGGCGGGCGTCCAGACCGACTTCAAGATCTACCCTGGCACGGATCACGCCTTCTTCAACGACAGCCGCAAGGACGAGCCGAACACGCCATACAACGCGGAGGCCGCGCGGGACGCCTGGCAGAGAACGTTGGCGTTCTTCCGGCAGCACGTGAAGTAGCCGTGTTCGTGCAAAGCCAGCGCCGGGTGGACACACCAGTCCGCCCGGCCTCGTCGTGCCGGCGGTTTGGGCAGCACAGGCAAAGGATGGAGACATGCGATTCGAGGCCGACCCACGCGTGTTCGAGCGCTTCCCAGGCACGCGAGTGGTGGTGGCGGTGGCGCGCGGGCTCGACAACCAGACGCAGCGACCGGACGTCGAGGCGCGGTGGCAGACGGCGTGGGAGGAGGCGGGACGAGCGGGAGCGGCGTACGGCAACGCCCAGTCGCATCCGCGGGTGCGGCCCTGGCGTGAGCGGTTCACGGCGATGGGCGTCTCGGGCAAGCTGTTCCCCAGCTCCATCGAGGCGCTGCTGCGTCGCGCGCTCAAAGGGGGCGAGCCGTTCCATATCAATTCGCTGGTGGACTGGTACAACAGCATCTCACTGCGCCACACCGTGCCGGCGGGCGGCTTCGACCTGGCCGACATCGCGGATCCGCTGGAGCTTCGGCTGACCCGCTTGGGAGACCATTTCACGGCGCTGGACGCGGGGGAGGCCGAGGCTGTGGCGGCGGGCGAGGTGGCCTACGCCGACGGCGCGACCATCCTCACGCGGCACTTCGTCTGGCGGCAGTCGCGGGCTGGGCTGATCGCTCCGACCACGCGCGAGGTGGTGCTGGTCTCGGAAGTGCTGGGCGAGGTCGGCGAGGAGACGGCGGAAGCCGTGCGGAGCGACTTCGTGACGGGCCTGCGCGACTCCTTTGGCGTCGAGTCTGTGAGCGGTGTAGTAGATGCTCGCCACCTGACGTTCTCCGAGTAGGTGCGGCGGCGACGCGGGTCGGGCGCGAGGAGCCAGTGGTATACTCTTCGTGGCTGCCCGGCCAAAGTCGCGCAAGCGCAGGCGGAGACGGGGAGACGAAGGAGAGTGCGAGCACATGGCGCTGGGGATGCCAACACGGCATGCGGGACACATCCCGACCGGGGAGGTCGCGGACCAGGCATGGTGGGCGCGCGGCGATGCGCCCGTGCGCGTCGCGGAGTCGCTGGTGCCGCTGGTGGACGGGCGGGCGGCGATGCTGGGGATGTGCGCGGCATTCCTCGCCGCGAAGCATCACATCTGGCTGGCTGACTGGGACCTGCATCCCAAACTGCTGATGGTGCGCGGACACGATCACCGTGCGGGGCCGGATGGCTCGCCCGAGCAGATCGCGCTGGAGGAGCGCCTGCGCGGGGCGGGCTTAGACGCCGAGGCCATCGCGTTGTGGAAATCGGGCAAGCTGACTCTGCTGGACGTGCTGGGCTTTGCGGCGCACCGGGGCGTGGACGTCCGTGTGCTGCTCTGGGACCCCTACAATCCCGGCGGGATGGTGCACCTGATCAACAATGCGCGCGACAACCAGCGAATGCTGCAGGAGTGCGGCGTGCGGTGCCGGCTGGACAAGAATAGCCGGTCCATTGCCCATGTGGCGCAGTCGCTCCACCAGAAGTGCTCCGTTGTCGACGGGCACACGGCATTCGTCGGCGGCGTGGATCTGACGGTGCAGCACAACGGGGACTTCGATCGCTGGGACACGCCCGCGCACCCCTTCGAGTCCCCTGTGCGCCGCACCGAGCTCGGCCCCGCCCCGCACCCCTGGCACGACGCGCACATATTGCTGACGGGCGCTCCCGTCCAGGACGTGGAGCGTAACCTTCGCCAGCGATGGGACGACGCGGGACGGCCCTGGTGGCGTCGCATGTGGCCGCCCCTGGGTCACCTGGCCTGGATGTATGTCACGGGTGGACGACACGCCGGGCTGCGGGCGTTGCGCCAGGAGGAGAAGGGGAAGTTGCCGCCCGGGGCGGGACCGGAGCTGCCGGGTCCCACGGCGCGTGTACAGGTGGTGCGTACGATCCCGTCGCTCACCTATCGCTTCGCGCCGGCGGGCATCTTCGGCATTGCCCAGGCCTATACGCTTGCGGTGCGCCGGGCGCGACGCTTCATCTACCTGGAGAGCCAATATCTGTGGCTGGAGAACTTCGCGGGGGTGGATGTCGCTCGGCTGGGATGGCCCAGCCACTTCATGCGCGAGCTGCTCGACGAGCTCGCGGCGGCGGCGGAGCGCGGCGTGACCATCGCGCTGGTGCTACCGGACCATCCGAACGTGGGCCGCGGCTTTACGGACGGCACGATTACATGGCTGCGCAAGCGTGCGCCACAAGCCGAAGCAGAGGGGCGGCTAAACTTCTTCTGCCTGGCCTGTTCCGCGCCGCACCCCGAGCAGGGACATATGCGGTACCGACCGATCTACGTCCACGCGAAGGTCGCCGTGGTAGACGATAAATGGGCGACGCTCGGCTCGGCCAATCTCAACAGCCGCGGCGTCAGCCACGACGCCGAGCTCAACCTGGCGGTGCTCGACTCGGAGTTCGCCCGCGGGCTGCGGCTGATGCTGTGGTCAGAGCATGCGGGTGCGATGATGCATGCGCAGACGGGCTGGCCCGCGCCGGCGGCGCTGCCGCTGCCACGACCGCTGGTGGCGCCGGATACGCTCGGGCTGGTGAAGCTGGTCGAGCCGACCGATCCGTGGCACCTATTCGCCCGCGACGCCTCGGGCGCGCTCGCGGGCGAGCTGGCGCCGCTAGAAGACCCGATCGAAGGCATCCACCTGCTGGCGCAGCAAGCCAGCCAGAACCTGGAGCGATTGGTGCGCGGCGAGCGGCTGGTGGGCAATGTGCTGCCGTACCTGCGCCACGGCGAGGGCGGCGCGCTTGGTCTCTCTGTGGACAAGGAGCGCGGGCTGCTCGATCCGCTGCGCGAGGTGCGCGAAGGCGTGACCGTGCCACACCCCGGCAAGTACGTGTGATCGCGCGGCCGAGTGAGCCGATGTAGCTGCGCCGGCCGGGCGGCCCGATGGGCGTGCGGCGACACCCCAGGGACCAGCCCCGACTGGCATGAGTCTCAGGGCAGCCGTGTCTACGGCACGATGTGGTAGACCGCGTAGTCTGGGGCCTGAGCTACCAGGATGAAGTGTGGGTTGGGCGGATCGCGCAGGGCGGCGGGATAGTTGCCGGCGGGGCCGAAGAGGACGAGGTACTGCGCGCCGTAGCGCTGGGCGCAGGCGTAGGCGACCGCGGGGCTCTGCGCGGCGGGCAGCTCGATAGCGGGGATGCCGCTGGCATAGTTCAGCGACGACGACTGGTTGGTCATGACGACGCTGGTGTGGTGGGCATGGAGCCATTGACTGATGGTCGCGAAGGTCTGGCGGTCGTGGGCGGAGCCGGCGCCGATCGCGGGGAAGGCGAGCGCCAGCAGCGTGGCCTGCAGGAGGATGGGGATGGCGGCGAGCGCTGGGGCCAGCGAGAGGTGGAGTGGCAGGCGTGGGCGCGCCCACGCCGCGACGGCGTAGATGGCGGCGAGATAGCCCCATGCCAGGAAGGGTGCGACGCTCGCCACGGAGTGGTAGAAGCCGCCAAAGAGCGTTACGGCAGGGAAGAGCAGGGTGAACCCGAGCATGAGCACGGCCGCACTGAGCAGGCCCAAGCGTGCCGTTGCCTGGCGGCGGGCGAGCAGCAGCAGGCCGGCGACGGCGGGCACAGCCGTGGGGTAGAAGAGGTAGTCGGCGACGTGGTGCCAGTCGTTCCACAGCGCGTCGGCACGCAGGCCGAGCAGGGCGGCCGGGCCGTGAGCGAGCATGGTGGCAAGCGTGGGGGTGGTGCCGTAGTCGGCGAAGTCGTCAATGCTGAAGGCAAGGGCATTATGGATGGCTTCCGGCGAGAACAAGTGGCCGAAGACGAGCTGCTGGCGGATGAGCCACGGCGCTACGACGACCAGCGCGCCCAGGGCGAGCGCGGCGGCGCTACCCAGCAGGGCGGTGCGTGACGGGCCGGCGGCCGGCGCCGGCCGTGCGCGCCAGCGCCAGACCCACCACGCAGCCAGCGTCAGTGCCAGAAAGATGAACGAGCCGCGCGTGAGATAGGCGCAGCCGAGCAGCGCGCCAGCGGCCCAGGCGGCGGTGGAGGCGCCAGGCCAGCCCCAGACGCGATCCAGCACGGGGCTGGTCGAAGGCCGCCGCCCCCCGCGTGTTGGTGCGTCCACGTCCACGCGCCGCTCAGCCACCACGGCGCGCGCGGCGCCACGGCCAGTTGACTTGACGCCGGCGGGTGGTGGCGTCGTGCTCGGTATGGGACGCAGCGCGCGGTCCCAGAGGAGCACGGCGCAGAATCCGGCGAGGCCGTAGAGCATGCCGCTGTCGCCCATGACGGACTGGTAGGTCAGCTCGGCGTCAATGGCCAACAGGACGGCCGCGCCCAGCGCCAGCCAGTTGGCGGCAGACTTGGCATGGTCCGCGGGGGCTCCGCGGGCCAGCAGCCACTCGCAGAGGACGCGCCGGCCGCCCAGATAGGTGAGCGTCACCAGCAGCGCGCCGGCGACCGTTCCGGGCAGCAGTGCGACAAAGAGGTGGTCGCCGAAGACCAGCATGCTCAGCCACTCGACGATGGAGGGCAGCGGACCCCAGTAGTCATTGCTGGGGCCGACAGCGGAAGGCGGCGGCGGCTGGTAGTGCCAGACAATGCCGGCGGTGAAGCCGCGGCCAGCGTAGAGGCTGTGCGCCACGGCGATATAGTACGCGGCGTCGCCCAGCGGGGGAAAGGCCATTTGCGCGGCGAGGGCCAGGCGCAGGCAAAGCGCACTGGCAAAGAGGAGCACGGCGATGGCCCGCGGCGTGGCGAGCGCTGCCAGATGTGCCCGCGCCATCGTTGGCGCGCGAAGGGCGACTCGCTGGGCCACGTATCGCCTCCTCGCCGGTGCGTCAGACCGAATCAGGTTGAACCAATGCGTCCCCTCCAGCCCAGCGTCTGGTGGAGGTCCCTACACGGCGGGAACGACCGCCTCCGCGGGTGGGCGAGCGGCGCGCGGACGGCAGAGCCACAGCGCGACCAGCACACCGAGCGCCATGCCGGGCAGCTCCAGCGCGGCGTGGTCGCGGTATGCCAGTGTCCCGGCGCTGGCCAGCAGCGCCACCAGCGCGGCGTAGGCCAGCCGCCGACGGGTGAGCGGCGACGTGCTCGCGGCATGGAGCGCGACGAACCACGGCACCAGCGCGATGACCACGTCATAGGCGCCGGTGCGCGGCACCAGCAGCAGCGTCAGCGCGCAGGAGAGGCCGATCCACCACCACAACCGTGACGCGCCGGGGTCGCCATCCACCGCCGCCGCGCCAGCGGCGCGCCACGCTCCGACGATCCAGGCGCCCGCCGCGACGAGCGCCGCCACCCAGAGCAGCGCGGACGGCAGGGCCAGCCGCTGCGAGAGCGTGCTGAGCAGGTCGACGTTGTAATCGAAGTGGCCGGCGCGGAGCATGGCGAGCACGCGCAGCCAGTCCAGGGGCCAGGAGGGTCGGACGGCGAAGGCGACGACGCAGGTGGGGATGGCAGCGCCGAGCAGGCCCACGAGGAAGGGGCGCCTGGCAGTGGGCGAGCGCAGCGCCCAGAGGGCAAGCAGGAGCACGATGGGGCCGCTCTCGGTGGGCTTGAGCAGGCTGATGTAGGCGGCAAGGCCGGCCCAGCCCCAGTGGCCCCGCTCAGCCGCCAACACCGCCAGCACGAGCAGCGCGAAGATGGTGCCGGTCTGCTGCGTGATGGGCAGGATCACGCTGAGGAACGGCCACCATGCCAGACCGAGCAGCAGCAGCAGGATGCGCGCCGCCGCGGGCAGCGCGCCGGCGAAGCGCCAGACGAGGGCCAGCAGCGCGACCAGGTACAGCGCGACGGTAGCCGCGCGGACGACGATGATGGCCGTCTCGTCGGGCAGCGGGGTGACGGGCAGGTAGATCAGCGAGGGTGGCAACACGTAGAGGAAGGGGTGCTCGTAGTGGCCGCCGGGGGGTGGCGGCAGCGGGTGGCCAGCCATGAGCGCGTCGACGTGCGCCGACACCTGGTTCCCGTAGGGGTCACGGCCGGCCTCGAAGGCGCGTAGGCCGTAGAGGGTCTCGATGAAGTCGGTGCGGGCGGCGGTGACGTGGCTGATATGGGGAACTTCCCACGCCATGAAGCCCGCGAGCCCGACCAGCACGAAGGCCAGCAGGACGATGGCTGGGAGCGCATGCTGAGCCGTGGCGGTTGATGTGGCGCTCGCCGCCGAAGTGTCGCTCGTCGAGATGTGGCCCACCGTGTGCCTCGCTCCTATCACCGCTCCGAGGCCGAGTATAGGCGGGCCGGCGGGTGGGTGTCAACGCGAGCGGGAGGGATGGGTGGCGGCGCTGCCAGGAGGCGCGGCTGGCCGCGCTCCCATGCTATACTCTACGACGGTGCGCCGTGGTGTGTGTTCCGGCCGGGTTGCCTCGCTCTGTGGCAGAGGCGAGAGAGCGGTCGGGGACGATCACTGAGCGGCACGGAATCACGAAGCGAGCGCATTATGGCGACGAGGAGCGCGGTGTGACGAGAGAGCAGGCGATTGACCGGCTGCGGGTCTGGGCGGCGCGCGCCCAATCTGAGGCCAACGAGGCGGACAACCCCACCGACAAGCTGAACTGGACGGGGCAGGCGCAGGTGCTGAGCAGTGTCGCGGAGTTCCTGGCGAGCCAGGGCGCGCTGCTCGACCCGCAGGCGGTGCGGCTGCAGGTCATCAGCGGGCGCGACCGGAGCATCGGGGCATGGGACCTGGCGCGCCACAATGAGCGCGACCTGGCGCTACACGCGGGCGAGGTGGCCGGCTTCGATCTGACGCTGACGCTGCTGAAAGACGTGGGGCAGAGCTGGACGGCCTGATGGGGCTGCCAGTCCCGGCGCTCGCGCCGCCGTGGCTACATCGCCTCGCCCCACTCCAGCGTGACCTTGCCGAAGGTGACCATGTCGCCCGGCTGCACTCCCGCTTGCTCCAGGGCGGTCGTCACGCCAAGGCGGCGTAGATGCCCCTCCAGCCGCGCCATGCCCTCTTCGTTTTCCGGGTCGGTCATGGCGGCCAGCCGCTCGATGCGCTTGCCGCGCACGCGGAAGCCCTGGGGCGTGCGCTCGACGGTGAAGGCGTCTTCCGGCTCGGGGCGCAGCACGGGTCCGGCCGGCGCGGCCTCGATGTCGCGCGCGGCGCGCTCGGCCTCCTCAGTGCGGATTTCCTGCAGCCGGCGCGCGGTTTCGTTGATCAGGTCGGCGACGCCCTCACGAGTGGCGGCTGAGATCGCGAAGGCAGGCAGGCCCGCCTCGTCGGCATGCTGCTTCAGCTCCGGCCAGCGCGCGCGGGCGTCGGGCAGGTCCATCTTGGTGAAGACGACGATCTGCGGACGTGAAGCCAGCACTGAGCTATACTCGGCCAGCTCGCGATTGATCGCCTCGAACTCGTCCCATGGCGCGCGCTCGGTGGACCCACCGTCGACGAGATGCAGCAGCAGGCGCGTGCGCTCGACGTGACGCAGGAACTCGTGGCCCAGCCCGACTCCCTCGGCGGCGCCTTCGATCAGCCCGGGGATGTCGGCCATGACGAAAGTCGTCCCCTGTCCGCGGCTGACGTCGCCGATCTCGACGACGCCGAGGTTGGGCACGAGGGTCGTGAAGGGATAGTCGGCGATCTTGGGGCGCGCGGCGCTGACGACGGAGAGCAGCGTGGACTTGCCGGCGTTGGGGAAGCCGACCAGACCCACGTCGGCAATCAGCTTGAGCTCCAGCGCGAGGGTAACTTCTTCGCCCGGCTCGCCGCGCTGCGCCTCGCGCGGGGCCTGGCGCGTCGAGGTGGCGAAATGGACGTTGCCCAGCCCGCCGCGCCCGCCGCGTGCGACCATCACCTGCTGGCCAGGGTCGGTAAGGTCCGCGACGAGCTCGCCCGTCTCGGCGTTGCGGACGACGGTGCCCGCGGGAACCTTGAGATAGAGGTCGTCGCCCTTGGCGCCGTGCTTCTGCTGGCCGCCGCCGCTGCCGCCTGGGGCGGCTTTGTGGTGCGGGTGATAGTGGAAGTCCACCAGCGTGTTCATGCCGGGGTCAGCTTCCAGATAGACGCTGCCGCCGCGCCCGCCGTCCCCGCCGTCTGGCCCGCCGAGGGGCTCATACTTCGCGCGGCGGAAGTGGACGGAGCCGTTGCCGCCGTCACCCGCACGGATGTATATCTTCGCTCGATCGTAGAATTGCATGGATCACCTCGCGTCCGTCGGTCTCTTCCGCCCATACGCGTGCGACCGCGCGCGCTTTGCTGGCGTGAAGTCGCAGGTTTCGCACCCGCGGACCACGGCCGCGGGTGGGCGCATGCGAAGGGCCGGATCATGATAGCACAGGTCCGGCACCAGCCGGCACATGAGCGGCGCGCAGGCGCCAGGCGGGAGATCGCCTTCGGTGGCGGAGCGTCGAGCACCGCCGTTGCGGGACTCTGGTGGGCCCAGCAGGGTTCGAACCTGCGACTAACCGGTTATGAGCCGGCTGCTCTGCCGCTGAGCTATGGGCCCGACACCATGCAGTGTATCACATGCGGACCGGGCGAGATGCGGCCACCAAAAGGCCCGAGCGTGATAGAGTGCAGTAGGTAGACTCACTCTGCCGGAGCGCGGCCTCCGAACGC
>CAYQFU010000006.1:18125-22195 GCA_964416775.1 uncultured Ktedonobacterales bacterium | reverse complement strand
TATTTGTGGCGAGCGGCGCGGCGGGTCATTACGGGAGGTGGTACAGTGAACGCATCACCAGTGCTCACACCGCTGCGCGCCGCGTCCTCTCGCGGCGCGCCCCGAACCACCAGGATATTGCCAATGATATTGCCAATGCCTTACCCGACGCTGCAGCTCAAGCCCGGCCGTGACCGACCCATCATTTCGGGGCACCCCTGGGTCTTTTCCGGCGCGCTCCAGGAGGTCCCGGCGACGATCCAACCGGGAGACATCGTGGATCTGATGTCGGCGCGCGGCGAATTCGTCGCCCGCGGCTACATCAATCCGCGGAACAGCCTGGCGTTCCGCGTGCTGACGTGGGACCCGGATGAGCCTGTTGACCAGGCATTCTTCGACACGCGCGTACAGCAGGCGGCGGAGCTGCGCGCGCTGCTGGAGCGACAGGGAACCAACGCCTACCGCCTCGTCCACGCGGAGGGCGACTATCTGCCCGGCCTGATCGTGGACCGCTTCGAGCGCTATCTGGTGGCGCAGATCCACACGGCGGGGATGGAGCGGCAGCGCGAGGCGGTGATCGCGGCGCTGCGGCGCGCGGTCCGGCCGGAGGGCATCTTGCTGCGCAACGACATCGGCGTGCGCGGCCGCGAGGGGCTGCCCGTGGGCGAGGCGGAGGTAGTGTGGGGCGCGATCCCGGAGACCATTACCGTGGAGGAGGCAGGCATCCGCTACCTGGTGGATCCGTACCACGGCCAGAAGACGGGCTTCTTCCTGGACCAACGGGACAAGCGGGCGCGCATCCGCGAGTGCGCCGGCCAGGCGGGGACGCTGCTGAATCTCTTTTCGTACTCGGGCTCGTTCGCGTTGGCCGGGCTGGCGGCCAACCCTCGGCTGCGCACGGTGAACGTGGACGCGTCCAAGTCGGCGCTAGACCTGGCGCGGCAGAACTACGCGCTCAATGGGCACGCGCTGGAGGGTCATGAATTCCTTGCCGAGGATGTGGTGGCCTATCTCAAAACGCGCGTAGCGGACGACGCGCGCTTCGACATCGTGGTGGTCGATCCGCCGGCATACGCCAAGAGCATGGAAAGCAAGCATCGCGCGCTCTATGGCTACGAGACCTTGAATGCGCTGGCGGCGCGGGTGGTCGCGCCAGGAGGCTATTTGCTGACCTGCTCGTGCTCGGGAGTCATTGACATGGGGGAGTTCGAGAGTGTGGTGCACGGCGCGCTGCTGCACGCCCGGCGGCGGACGCAAGTGATCGGCTCGTTCACCGTCAGTCTCGATCACCCCACGCTGCCTGGCTTCCCTGAGGACCGCTACTTGAAAGCGCTGCTCATCCGCATGCCGTGACGCGCACGCGCGCCATCACCATCCTGCAAGCCTGTCCGGCTGCTCCAGCCGGCTCATAGACACCGCACATTTCGTCTACCCGCTATGTATGTGTCTGGCAAGGGGCCATATTATACGAGCGAGCGTCTGGGTGTTTTCGTGCAAACCCAGGGCCGATGTCGTGCGTTATACAGTTGGACGTGACGACAGGCTGGCGAGCGCATCGGGCGTGTGACGATCGGGGACAGGGAGGCGTTGGATGGCAACGGGGTGGCGCAAGTGGGGACGGCGGACTGAGACCGAGGCTGTCATGCCGGCGAAGGATCATGCGGGTGCGGGGAGTCCGCAGGCGTTGAGCACGCTCGACGACCTCATGCGCCGCGCGGACTGGCCGCGGCTCTCGGGGGAGCAGCGAGCGGCATTGCTGCGGTCGTATGCCACGACCAGCGGCGCGCCCGCCAGGCAGACCTTCGGGCTCGCGGAGAGCGGCGAGGATACGTCGGCAGAGGATTGGCTCGCCGATACGCTCGCCCCCCAGCTGCAGCCGGAGGCCGTCGCGGTCGTGCGCACGTGGATCGAAGGCGGCCCGCCTGACGCGCATCTGTGCGTTGTCGGACCATCTGGGCGCGGGCGCACGAGCGTGGTGGTGGCGCTGGCCCGCCGGGCCATGGCGCAGCGCCCCCCAGCGCCGGACTATTGCTATGTGCCCGACCCCTCGGCGTTGGGGCACACCCTGTTGCTGGCGCTGCCGTACGGTGCGGGCGTCTCGTTTGCGGAGGCGCTCGGCACGGCGCTGCGCCAGGTGCTGATGCATTGGGAGAAGCCCCGCGAGCGCGCCCGGAGCGAGGGAGGGGAAGAGCTGGACGACGAAGGCGCGCGGCATCAGCTCATCGAGCGTCACCTGCGCGCACTTGCGGCCGAGGGACTGCCGGAGGCGCGAGGATACCTGGAGCGTCTGGCGGCGGCACTGAGTGCGTTGGTCGGCACGTCCGTCACGCCGCAAGTGGTCGAAGTGGACGCGCCCGCTGGCCGGCCGGCGGCGATCCCAGGCAGCGAGGGCATTGGGGCGCCGGTGATCGTGGCGACGCTGGCGCGGATGGATCTGGGGCGCTCGCTGCTGCGCGCCAATGGTGGCGTGCTGGTACTGCCCGCCGCCGATCTCGTCGACCGCGAGCAGACGAACAGTGAATGGGCCACGCTGCGCGCCGCGTTGCGCACAGGCAGCATCCACATGCGCGGCACCGGTGAGCCGGCGGTCCCACTCGCCGTGCGCGTGGCATTGATTGGGTCGTACGCGCCGTTTCGGCAGCTGGAGCGCGCGGAGGACTTCGGGCGGCTATTCCGCTACAAGGCACGCTTCGACGACAGCGCCGCATGGACGCCGGAGACGGAGGCGGCCTATGCCGCGCTGGCCGACGGAGTCGCACGGCGGTATACGATCCCGCCATTCGATCACATGGCGGTGGCCTGTCTCATCGAGGAGGGGGCACGACGCGCCAGTGACCGCAATCGCTCGCATGTGACGACCGACCTGCTGACGCTGCGCGACATCGCGGTGGAGGCGGGACGGCATGCGCAGGCGGAGGGGGCGAGCGCGCACGGCAGCGCGGAGGCTGAGGCGGATTCGCTGGCGGGACTCGTGACGAGCGCGGCGCATGTGGAGGCGGCGCTGGCCGCGCGGCGCATACAACAGGGCGCGGCCGCGCGCGAGGCGCGCGAGGCGATCCTCATGGGCAGGGAGATCGTCCCGACGGCGGGCGCCGCCATCGGCCAGATCAATGGGTTGAGCGTGTCCCTCCTGAACCCTGTGGAAGGGCGTTTCGCCACGCCGTTCCGCGTGACGGCGACGGTCAGCCCTGGCCGCGAACGGCTGGTAGATATCGAGCGGGAGGCCGAGTCGGCGGACTCAAGCCACATCAGCGGGGCGCTGACGATGGCGGGATACCTGGCCTGGCGCTACGGACGCCAGCGTTCCATCAACGTCGTGGCGCGTCTGCGCTTCGAGGAGAATCACGGGTACGTGAGTGGTCCCAGCGCGTCGGCGGCCGAGCTCTTCGCGCTGCTCTCGGCGCTCTCAGGCGTGCCCATCCGTGCCGCGCTGGCCGTGACGGGCGCGGTGGGCCAATATGGCGAGCTGCAGGTGATCGGCAGTGCGAACGACAAGATCGAAGGATTCTGGGCGATCTGCCGGGCACGCCGTGCCGCGGGCGAGCGGCCGGAGGGCGACTACGGCGTGATCATTCCGGCAGCGAACGCCGGCGATGTGATGCTGCGCGCGGAGGTGGCCGAGTCCATCGCCCACGAAGCCTGGTTCCATATCTGGCCCATCGCGCATATCGACGAGGGGCTGCCGCTGCTGACGGGGCGCAGCGCCGCGGAGGTCCACCAGCGCGTGGAGCGTGAGCTGCAGCGCTACTATGAGCTCGCCCTGCGCATGCCCGATGGGCGATGAGGCTCCTGGCCCACACCCCTGACCTCTCCCCTGCTGCAGCGGCAGAGGGGAGCTTGGGCGCGTGTAAGCCGAGAGGGCGCGGTGGCCGCGGGTTTGTGCTATGGTGATGCGGGTTTGTCCTGCCCACCGGCGGACCGTGCGTTCGGGCTGGTGCGCGCGCCTGCGCTGGCGTCGGCATCTGATAGAACCCTCGGACGCAGCCGACCACCGGCATCCGGCGGGGCGCCCCTGCAAGGTGGGTGCTGCCACGATGAGATATGAAGGGTGCGCGCGGGCCATGCGGAGACGCGGAGACGCGGAGACGCGG
>CAYQFU010000006.1:3062-18025 GCA_964416775.1 uncultured Ktedonobacterales bacterium | reverse complement strand
GCGGAGACGCGGAGACGCGGAGACGCGGGCGCGGAACGCGGGGCATCGTGTATTGCCTGGCAGAGAGGAGCGGTCTATGGCGGAGCCGTCTTTCGCGAGCATTCCAGATGCATTCGCCACCATGCGGTCGGCATTTCAGCCAGGGCGGGCGCAGGGAGTCGACAAGACGATCCAGTTCGATTTCAGCGGGCGCGAGCCGGGCACGTGGACGGTAACCGTCCGCGACGGCGCGTTCGACTATCGGCAAGGGCCGGCGCAGGGCGCGAACGCGACGGTCAATGTGAGCTCAGATGATTGGCTCGCCATCTTGCGCAGCGAGCTGACCGCACTGGACGCGGTGATGAGCGGACGGCTGCAGATTCAAGGCGACATGGCTCTGATGATCCAGTTGCAGAACTGGTTCGTGCGTCCGCCGAACGTTTGACGGCGAAGTCCGGTACCGGATCGGTAACGCCTTGCCAGCCGGCGCCCGGGCGGGTAGCATGAAGAGAACACATGCGCGCTGGTGGTGGTGGCGCGTTCGGAGCGCACTCACCGGCAAGGAGAGAACATGTCGCAGGTAACGAAGGGGAATCCGGCGGCCAGGTGGGGTCTGAGGCTCGGCGCCGGCGTGGCCGCGGTGTATGTGCTGCAAAGCGCGATGTCGTTGCTCGGGGTGGGGGCGCAATTCGCCTCACTCTGGGGATACCTCGCGTTTCTGATCTATCTGGCCCTCTATTTCGGCGCTGGAACCCTCACGGCGCGCGAAACGGGGAACGTCTCGTCAGCGGCCATCGCGGGGCTCATCGCGGGCAGCGTCGGGACGGCGGTGGGCGGATTCATCAGCGTCCTGGTCATCGCGGGCAATCTGCATGCGTACGCTGAAGCCAACGGCCTGACGCGGGCGGGCTTTGGCCCGGCGGCGATCCTGATCCTCGCGGTCATCCTGCTGGCCATCGCCGTACTGCTGGCGGCGGGGTTCGGCGCGGGGCTCGGTGCGCTGGGCGGCCTGGTCGGTCGCGCGCGCCATGGCGCGCCCACGCGGCAAGATCCGCTGTACCAGCACACCCCTGGTGGATATTCACCACCACCACCCGGCCAGTAGACAGCCGGTCGACAGGCTGGTATGATCGGCGCACGCGATTCTCGCAGGAGCGCATGCGTCTCGTCTGTGCTTGAACCGCGGACTGGGCCTGTGGCGCATGCCCGCGGGCGCTCCCGAGCGAGGCGGGACGCTGTGGCCACGACGCTCGACAAGGAGCAGCTCATGCCAGAGTCGCGTCCCAACCCAATCTTTCCGTTCGCTCTGATGTTCGGCGCGGGCCTGGGTGTCTTCAACGCCCTGAGTGCACTCGTGCCCACGACTCAGATCGGGCTGGGAGCGACCAGTCTGCTGAGCTGTGTCGGCGGTCTTCTCAGTCTGGGCGTCTATTTTGTCGCCGGGATGCTCACCACGCGGCAGACCGGCACCGTGGGTGCGGGCAGTGTATGCGGGATGCTGACCGGCATCGTGGCCGCACTCATCGGCGGCATCGTCACGCTCGTGCGCTATGTCGTCGACCCGAACGCGTTGGGTGGGTTGGGGCCGGGTGGCCAGCCCAATCCCTTCGCGAACGATCCCACCGCCGTCTACGCCATCATGGGGGCGAGTCTGCTGTGTGGGCTGGTATTCACGGCCGGTCTGGGGGCGGGCCTGGGGGCGTTGGGTGGGCTCGTGGGGCAGAGGCAGTACCGCGAGCGGTTCAAGGCGTATGCGTACGGCGGGCAGTACATGCCGTACCCGTATGGCATGCCCTATCCTCCTCTTCCCCTGGGCGCCTATCCTCCCCCACCGGGCTATCCCGCGACCTACTACGCGCCGGGAAGCGATCCCTCGCTGGGACCTGTGCCGCCACCGCCGGGGATGTATCCTCCTCCGCCGGGGATGTATGCCTCTCCTCCGCCAGTGTACGCGCCGCCGCCAGCCGATGCCGACGCGGGCGGTGCGGCGCCAGCGGAGGGCCAGCCGGGCTGGGGCTGGCCGGAGGGCGCGCCGCCTCAGGGATGAGGTATCGGCGGCTATATCTCGTCGCTGGTGATGGCTTCCACGGCTTCATCGTCGTCGGCTAGCACGGCGGGGAACGTCACCTCGGCGACGGTCCACTCACTCATGCTGGCCTGATCGGCATCGCCGCCGCGCTCGGGATGGGGGGTGGTGGGCTGGGCGACGCGGCGCAGCGTGAAGGTGCCGCGCAAATCCGACGCGACGAGGCTGCGCACGAGTTGGAGGCCAAGTCCTTCGCTGCTCGCGAGATTGAAGTCAGGCCCAGGACCTTCGCCGTCATCGGCCACGCGTACGACGATGCTGCCATCGGTGCGCTCGCAGCTGATCGTAATGTGGCCGCGGGTGCGTCCCCCGAAGCCGTGCTCGATGGCGTTGGCGATCAGCTCGTTGAGCACGATGGCGAGGGTGGTCGCCTGTTCGCTGGGGACGTGAGCGGGGCACGCGGCGACCTGCATCTCCAGGCGCAGCTGCGGGGGCACGAGATTGCCCTGGACGATGCCCACGATCTTGCGCGCGATGTCGTCCACGGAGGCCATCCCCAGCTGCTCGCGCGAAAGCAGGTCGTGGGTGGCGGCGATGCCCTGGATACGGCCGACGCTCTCGGCAAGGATGCGCTCGACCTGCGGCGCTTTGGCCCGGCGGCGTTGCATGGAGAGGATGGAGGCGACTTGCTGCAGGTTGTTCTTGACGCGATGGTGCATCTCGCGCAAGAGCACACCCTTGGTCTTGAGGCCCTCGCGTGTCTGTTCGAACAGACGCGCGTTCTCCATCGCGATGGCCGCGACGTTGGCGAAGGTGACGACGAGCTGGAGCTGATGTGGGCTGAGCAGATAGCGCTGGCTGCTGTACACGCAGAGCGCGCCCTGCGAGCCATGCGTGCTCACCAATGGCACGCAGAGGACGGAGTGGAGGTCGTCAACGGCCTCGGGTGAATCGCGGAAGAAGCAGCCCTCATCGGTGCGCATGCAGTCCAGGCAGAGGCTCGGCTCGCCCGTCTGCACGGCGCGCCCGGCGCAGCACTGCCCGACCATGACGATGCCCGAGGCTGGAAGTCCGACGCCCTCAAAGCCATGGGAAGCCATCGGCCGCAGCCGCTGCATGGCGCGGTCGAGATCGAAGATGATGGAGCGATCGGCGCCGCTGAGCTGTACCGCCTGGATGACGATGTTCTGCAGCACGTCCTTGAGCTCGAGGGTGGAAGCTACCAGCGCGGAGACGCGATGGAGGGTGCTGAGCTCATGCACCTTGCGGCGCAGCGTCTCGTCGGTTTGCTCGTAGAGCCGGCCGTTCTCGATGTTCATGGCGAGCTGTCCGGCGACCACCTCCAGAAAGCTCACCTCCTCCGCGCTGAACTCACGGGGATCCAGCGTTTGCACGCTGATCACACCTACCAGCTTCTCGACGGTGAAGAAGATGATCGGCATAGAAAGCAGGCCGCGGTAGGGCGTCGAATAGGCGGCGCTCTCATGCGCGAACTGCGGATCGGCCAGGGCATCGCGCACCACCAGCGGGTGGCCGTGCTCGGCCACCCACCCGGTGTACCCCTCGCCCAGCCGCTGGGTGAAATGCGCTCCGCCCTTGGGACGCGGGCCATTCGTGGCGCGGAGCTGCAGCTCGCGTGTGACGTCGTCGAAGAGGTAGATCGAGCAGAGGTCGGCGTGCATCTCATCGGCGACGGTGCGAGCGGCGGTCTGCAAGGTCTCGCTCAGGTCAAGTGAGGAGTTGGTTGCCGCGTTGATGCGCTGCAGCGCCTGGAGACTGGCGGTCGCTCGTTGGGCCCGCTCAGCTTCCGCGGCTGCGTTGCGGTCGGCCACGGATTGGAAGCCGCGCACCAATGCGGCATCCACCTCGGCGACCAGGCGTCCGAGCCGTTCCTGAGCGGCCGCCATGGCGACGGGCTCTGGGGCGAAGATGTCCTCGATGGCGCGGGCCAGGGCTTCGGCGCAGCGATGGATGTCGTTCATACATACGTCGAGGCGGCCACCTTGCTCGGCCAGGTGGCGCGCGGAAGCCTCGAACCGGGGCAGGAAGCTCTCCGGCTCGCCGGCGCACAGCGCCGCGAGCAGCGTCTCCGCGTCACTGTCAGGCCCGGGCATGCTACCATTCCCCACCCACGTGGAGAGATGGTCGCGCAGGCGCGGCATGTTCGCCCGCAGCTCCCGCACCGCATTCAGAATGGTCATTACGTGCTACTTTCGTTGGGAGCGCGCCCTCACCCCCCCACCGCTCCGTCGCTGGGCCGCGGCACCCGCATTGAAATTGTAGTCAGCGTGGACGATCGGTGTCAAAAGAGCACGTTGTTGCGTGGGTCCTGCGGCATTGCCAGCGGCGCTGGGGAAGCGTACAATCGCTTCTGCCGTCAACGGACGAGCTGAGGATGCCTCGAAGTGCCTTCATGAGGGAACGTAGGAGGTGACCATGCCACAGGCCACGAGCCGAGAGCGCATCGAGCGCTGGGATGACCGCCTGTATCCGGGCCTGCGCGTGCCGGCGGTGCCGGCCGAAGCGCGCGACGTGCTGACCCAGGCGTTGGGCGTGCTGGGAGTCGAGGCGGAGTATTTTCTGGCGCTGGTGGGCGAATTCACTGCGAGACCGCCTCAGCACCCCTGCACAAGGGCACAGGGCGATCTTTTCCTATTGCGACTCGAAGCGTCCGGCCGGAGACTGGTGGACGCGGCGGAGTCTTTCGAGCTGGCGACGCAAGCGTACCTGGCGGCGCTGGAGCTCGCGCGTCCCGATTTGCGCGTCGGGGAGCATGGTACGATCGAGGAGAGCGTCGCGGGCGTGTGGTGGCCGGCGCTGGATGACAGCACGCCGGCCGGCGAGGCGCTGGAGCTGCGGCTGCGCCGCTGCGGGTACGCCTATCGGCATGTCGTGAACGCGCGGTTGACCGCCAACGTGGAGGCGATCGGAGAACAGCTGGCGCTGGTGCTCCACGCGCTGCGCACGCTGCCGCCCGCGGGCGTGCTGCCACTCACAACGCTGTACGGTGGGCTCTACGAGTTGGCCGCCACGTTCCAGGGCCATATCGTGCCGCATCATCTCTCGGACCTCAGCACAGAGATGCCCGGCCTGCTCTCCGGCATCGCATTGTTGCGCCGGCTCGATGCCACGGAGGACCACTCGATCGAGAGCGACCTGGTGTGGGCACAGGCTCAGCTGTCCGATGTGGAGCGCCTGCGGAGCCAGCTGCTGGAATCGCCGGCAAGCTCAGGCGGTGCGGCGCGACGGTCCGGTCTGGCGGGGCTGTTCCGTCGCGGTGAGCCGAATCCGTCACGCGCGGGCGACGCGCCCGCTGGGGCGAGCGCCTGGGCGGCGCAGGCTCAAAGCGAATGGCGTGACATCATTGTCACGCTCAATACCCTTCGCTCGTCCAGGGACCCGCGCTAACTACCGCTGTAGCCGCACTCGCGCTGAGTTTGTGCACTCCTCGATCTACTGGCACTTCACAAACAGCCACTATGAAGGTATAATCCTCCCATTATGGCTGAGCGCGCCGGGAACCCACCGGTCGGCGCCGGTCACGCACGTCCAAGTCCCCTTGGGCGGCGAAGCCATATAGGCGAGGAGGCGTTCACCATGAGCTCAAACACCTATGGCGGTTTTACCGGGAGCGGTCCGCTTGGCCGATCGGGACGAGGCGAGCCCCCAATTCTTGCCGAGTATCCGGACGAGCCGCAATACGACCTGGCGACCGTGGTGCAGCTGGTGGGCGTTCGACCCATGACGTTGTGGGCGTGGGAGCAGCAGCTCAACATCCCCAAGCCGCAACGCGTAGGAGATGGCACGGGCGGCACCGTCCGGCATTACTCAGAGCGCGATCTGGTGGCATCCATCTGGCTGCGTGACCAGATTCTGGCGGGTCTGACGCCAGCGGAGGCCGCCGATCGCCTGATCGCCGCACAGCCTCCCCAGAGTGATGTGCCAGGTTCCGCTGGCGCGGCGGGAGCAAGCGACGCGAGCGGACCTGTCGCACGCCCGGTGGTCACCAGCGGGCCATTGAGCCAGCAGCCGATGATCGGCAGATCGACGAGCACCCTGGGACGCTTCGCGAGTGGCCCGGCGACTGGGCCGATGACCGGTGGCCCGACGGGCTCGATCATGCGCGGCGAGTTGACCGGCCCGTTGCGCGGCGGGTATGGTGTCCAAGGTGCCACGGGGGCGCCTGCTCCGCGATCGGGAAGTCTGTCAGGGCCGCTCAGCGCCGGCCGGAACAGCGGGTCACTCAATGGTCCCCCCACGGGAACGTGGTCGGGACAGTCCGGGGTGTACTCGTCTCCGGTGCCTGGCAGCATGTCGGGTCCCCTGCGCACCACCGGGGGGCCAATCGCAGGGCAGCGCGTAGGACCAGGCGCCAGTGGCGGCCGCTGGCTCATGCCGCCCGGGGCCACCGCGCGCGAGCTGCGCAGCTTCGTGCCGCAGTTGATCCGCGCGTGGGTCACCTTCGATACGCACACCGCCAACCGTTTGGTGGACGAGGCGCTGGCCGTGCGCTCGGTGGAGTCGGTGGCCGTGGGGCTGCTGCAGCCGGCGCTGACACGCGCGAATGAGCTGTGGGCGCGCCATGAGATGACCATTCCGGAGGAACGGTACGCCGTCAACTTCGTGCGCATGCGCCTGTTCTCCATCTTCGCGACGACGGTGGAGCGGTTCGACGGTCCGATTGCCATCGTGGCCTGTGGGCCGCGCGAGATGCACGACATCGGCGCGCTGATGCTGGCCACCTTCTGGCGCCGAGCAGGACTGCGCGTCGTATTTCTGGGTCAGGACGTGGATGGTCCCTCGCTGGTGCACGATGTCAACATGCGCCGGCCGCGCCTGGTGTGCGTCTCGATCATGACGCCGCAACGCGTGCGGGCGCTGGCGCGGATCGCCAAGGACATCGTCCACATGGATGCGCCGACGCCTATCTTCACGTATAGCGGGGCCGTCTTCGCGCGGAACCCAGAGCTGCAGCGCAAGGTCAGCGGCGTCTACCTCGGCGACGACCCCGCAACAGCCACCTGGCATGCCATGCGCTTGCTCGGCATGGAGCCCGGAGGGAACGGCGGGGGCAATCCGCCTCAGACCACCATGGGCCCGATGGGCCAGGTTGGATAAACTCGCCTGGCGGCCCACTTCCCCCCGCGCCGCTGGAAAGATGGCGCGGGGGACATCACGGCTCGCGCGGCTTGGCGGGCTGCTGTTTGCGCCCTTCGCGCGGGTCATCCTCGAGCTCGTCGCGCCGCTTGAGCTCCGTACCTGTCCACACGTAGCGATCCGCGTCGGCCAGCGCTTCGGGCGGCACCACGGTGTCCAGCTCTGAGCCGGGCTCTGGGGGGGCCCCCGCGGCGGGCTGTTGCGCGGCGGGGGCTGGCTCCCCCGTCGTGGTGCCGGCCGCCGGGGGCTCACCGCGTGCCTCGGGAGGTGGCGGGGGCGCGGAGGGTGCGGGCGTCTGGCTAGGCGGAACTGGCGGAGTGCCGGGCATCGTCGCGACGGCCGGTGTGGCGGTTGGGCCACCGTTGCCGGGGCTCACCGGTGAGCCAGGCAGGGGCGGAGTGGTTCGGCCGGCGCGTGCGGCGCCGCGGCCCGGTGCGGCAGCGACATCCCGTCCTGTACGCGGCCATGCGGCGCCCGCATGCGTCGGGGAGGACGGTCCCGGGGTGATGCGGTGGACGTAGAAGGCCACGCGGGTGCCGTCCATGTCCTGGAAGCGGACGTAGCCAGGCTGCACCGTGCGCGCGAGACCCCGATCCGCCAGGGCCACGGTGGCTTCGGGGCGAATAACGCGCCAAACGTCGGCCACGTTCGCGAGCGGTCCCACGCGGTAGACGAAGGTCAGACGCTTCCTTGGAATGCCCACGCTCCGCGCGATGGACATCGCCTGTGAGAACGCCTGCTGGGCCTCGACATCGAGCGTGTAGGGGTCGTTGATTGCCATGAGGTCGCTGGGCGTCGGGGGCGGCGTAGGCGACATGTAGAGGAACACGAGCGTTCGGTCGCCTAGTTGCTCCGCGGCCGCGCGTACCAAACTGGCGCGCGCGCGTTGCGTGGCCTCACCGCTGCCGGTGGGCAGCACCACTAGCAGCGAGTTGGGAATGCGGATGAGGTTGGAGGTTGGGTAGACGGCTGGCCGGCCAGCCCGCTCCATGCGCTGGTGATTCACCCAGGCGACGGCCAGGCCGATCAGCGTCACGCCGCCACCGAACTCCGTGGCCAGCGGCTTGTTGACGATGTTGGTCAACCAGCCGATCACGACGGCGATCGTGGTGAAAATGCCCAACGCGAATTTGATGTCGGGCCACAGCCGGCGCAGCTCGGCTGCGACTGGCATGGTCACGCGCCTGACCGCTTCGCTGCGCAGCGAAGCCGTGAGTCTGTCGTTCACGGTCCGTAGCGCATCCGTGGCCGCGGCGAGCTGCCCCATGAACAGAGGCGCTCGGTTCATATGGGCGCGGGCGTACTCGTCGTCCGCTTGCTGGGCGCGCAGCTCGGCCTCCTCCTCGGCCTCTGTGGGGCCAACGTAGAGGGCGCCGCGCCGCTCGCGCAGCCGCACGATATCCAGGCCGAGACAGGTGAGGGTAAAGGCGCCTAGCAAGCCAAAGGCGTACATGTCGCCCAGCAGATCGATCGCCCCCTGCACGGCGATGAGCACCACGATCGGAATGCCCGTCGCGAAAATGATGGCCCAGTGGGGCGTATCGCGTATCTTGTTGTGCTTGGCGATGAACGGGGGGAAGAAGTGCATGCGCGTCAGGGCCAGGAAGACGTGATACGACCCGATGATGGCGGTGTTGCTGGCGAAGATCAGCAGGGCGGAGGCGGCAATGGCGACCAGAATCCCCAGCCAGGGGCCGCCAAACGTGCCGCCGAGAGCGGAGATGAACTGGTTGGGGTCCACCTGCGCGCCGGTGGGAGTGACACAGACGAGGACGCGTCCTGTCGCCGTGTGCTGCACGATGGGGTGCGCACATAGCAGCGTCGTGGAGAATACGGTGAGCAGAGGGCTGGTAATGCCGACCGTGAAGATGACCAGGATCATCGCCCAGGTGGCCACCTTCGAGCGTGGCACACGCATCACGGGTGACAGCTGCGAGATGGATTCCAGGCCCGAGAACGCCAGGAACGCGCCGGCATAGCCAGTAATGAGGACCGTGGGGGTGAGCTGGCGCGCCGAGAACATCGCGACGAAGGTGTGCCCAATCACCGGCAGCGGGAACCGCACGAACACGAAGATGATCACAAGGAGGTCGGTGACGAAGGCAATGACGGCGAACAGCGCGCTTACCGCCGCGCTCTCTTTGATACCCCACCAGTTCAGCAAGCCGAGCACCACGAGGACGCCCACGGTGGCCCACAGGACCCAGCCGGCTACGGCGTGCCAGACGACCTCGAAGTAGGTGAGGCCCGAGAGGGAGCTCAGCGAGGCGGTGAGAAAGTAGTCCACCAGAATCAGCATGCCGCCCAGCGCGCCAGCCCACGGGCCGATGGCCCGCGCCGCCACCGTCACCACCCCGCCGCCTTCTGGGAAGCGCACCGTCACTTCGGTGTACTTGATGGTCAGCAGGACGAAGATGCTGAGGGTCAGGATGACGAAGAAGCCGGCGAGACGCCCGTACTGACCAAACAAGATGCCTGGGACGTAGTAGACAGAGGTGCCGATATCGGCGAAGACGACCCCCCAGCACAGGAACGAGCTGAGGCGGTTCCCCGCCGTATGCGGTTTCGCTTCAGGGCTCACTGTTGAGGGAGCCGTTGCCTGTTCTCGCAAGGGAACCCCAATCCTTTAGCGCGACAGATTCAGCGCCCGGATTCCGCTGCGCGGAGCGGGGATCCATCCCCACAAGTCGCTACAGTCCGAGGCGCGCGTACAGCCATGCTGATCCATAAGTACCCCGCGTGGGGCGAGCCGCCAGGCGTTGCCTCGCATTGCTCTCGCCGTATTGTAAAGTCTGTCGCACCGCAATGCACGCGCCACGCCCGTCTCACTCATGACTGACTCCAGATCCAGACCTCACGCGTCCACACGTGACAGACGGAGTAAGAGGCCGATGATGATGAAGTTGGCGATGACTGAGCTTCCTCCATAGGCCACGAACGGCAGCGGGACACCCGTCAGGGGCATCAGCTTGAGATTGCCAGCCAGAATGACCAGCGTTTGCAGCGCGAAGACCGCGGTGAGGCCACAGGCGAGCAGCTGGGCGAAGCCGTCGCGGGCCATGACGGCGATGCGCATGCCGCGATAGACCAACAGGCAGAACAGGCCGAGGAGCGCCAGCAGGCCGACCAGGCCGAATTCCTCGCCGAAGGCCGCCGCGATGTAGTCCGTCTGGACGGCTGGCACGAACGTGGGATGACCCAACCCCAGGCCCTGCCCCAGGACGCCGCCCTCGCCGAAGGCGATGAGCCCCTGGACGATCTGGTAGCCCTGGTAGGGCTCGACGTTCGGGTTGAAGGCCGTGCTGACGATGGCGACCCGATCGCGCACGTAGCTGAACAGCTCGTAACAGACGAAGGCGCCGACCGCGAAGAGTCCCAGGCTGGCGAGCATGTAATCGAGCCGGCCGCTGGCAGCGTAGAGCATGGAGAGGAACAGCCCGAAGATGAGCATGGCCAGACCCAGCTCGCGCAGCCCGACGAAGATGACGAGCGAGAGCCCCAGCATCACCAGCAGCGGGCCAAGCTGCCTCGGCGGGGGCAGGGTCCAGCGGCCGATGGCAAAGCCGCCAGCGGTCAGCATCTCGCGGTTCTCGCTGAGGTAACCGGCGAAGAAGATCACCAGGCAGATCTTGAGCAGCTCAGAGGGCTGCAGGTTGAACGGTCCGATGCCCAGCACGTCGCGCCCGGGGGCGTTGAAATTGAACGAGTGCGCGTGTATAAGGGCAATGACCACCAATCCCAGCCCAGCCACGGCCCAGGTGTACTTGTATAGGCGGAGCCAGCGCAGGCTCTTCGTAGCGTAGACGGTGCCCACGCACGCGGCCAGGCCGATGATGACCCACACCAGCTGCTTGGAGCCCAGGACGGGGTCGGGATTGGGCAGGGCGGGTCCCAGCCGCATGGACATGAGCACGCCGATGCTGCTGAGCGTGCCCACGATGGGCAGCACGGTCTGGTCGGCGTCCGGGGCAATGATGCAGAGCAGCACGTGCGCGCCGGCCAGCGCGGCGATCAGGCCGAGCGCGGGGGTCAGCGCGTCGAGCGGCGGGAGCGTCTTCTGGGTCACGAGCAGCGGCGACGCGCGGATGAGCAGGAGCTGGACCAACCCCAGCAGCAGAAAGCCGGCGGGCAGCAGGAGCAGATACATCTCGGTCCAGCGGTACTTGCCGCGCGTGATCAACGGGCGCGGTGTGAGCGCCTTGCTGGCTTGAATCATCGAGAGAGGCCTCCGTCAGACCGCGAGCTTGAAGCGGACATCACCGACCTGGAGCACATCTCCCGGCTTGACCGCCACCGCTTGCGTGACCGGCTCGCGGTTGACCGTGGTGCCGTTGCGGCTGCCCATGTCTTCCACCCAGAGCGAGCGGTTCCGGTATTCGATCTTCGTGTGCTCTGTCGAGACAAACGTACTGTCCAGCACGATACTGTTGGTGGGTCCCCGGCCAATGGTGGTCAGGTAGCCCAGGTCGAGCTTGGCGCCGGGGAGCAGCGGCGAGGAGCCGCTATCGATGACCACGAGGTGGCCCAGCACGGACTTATCGGTGGGCGCCTTGGCGAGGCGGCGCATGTCGCGTCTGGCCACCGCGACGATCTGCAGAATGACCAGATACAGCAGCGCCACGAGGGCGAGACGCAGAATCAGGAGAAACTGGTCGAGCGGGAGTGCCGCAGGCGCCGCAGCGGCAAAATCCATCGGTGGCTACCTCCGCTGGAAGATGAAGTCATGATTGCCGACAGCGATCTGGTCATTGTTTTTGAGCGTCGTGGGCTGGTGCGTCAGCACGCCATTCACCCCGACGCCGTTGAGGCTGCCCAGATCATAGAGGACGAACTGGCCGCGCTCAAAGCGAATCTCGGCATGATAGCGAGATACGCGGCGGTCGTTGACGACGATCTCATTGCTAACATGTCGCCCAATGTGGATCACGGGCCGATCGAGCTGATACACCTGGCCGCCACCATTGGGGCGGCGCATCGTCACCCATGCCTGGGGTATCGCTTCGCGTGCGGTTTGCGCGTCCGCTACCTCGCTGGCGAGCTGCTGGGCCTCTTCGGGCGAGAGCTCACGCGTCTCCTCGATCACGCCCTCATCCCCGTCCTGGCCGCCAGCGCCCGGCATGCCCGTGTGGGGC
Organism: uncultured Ktedonobacterales bacterium; assembly: GCA_964416775.1. Lineage (GTDB taxonomy): Bacteria > Chloroflexota > Ktedonobacteria > Ktedonobacterales > JADMIN01 > CAYQFU01. Next base: position 5,731 of record CAYQFU010000006.1, on the reverse strand, counting down.
TCGGCCAGGTGCGCCTCGACACGAATCTGGCCCATGATCATGTGCGGATCGACATGGAACAGCAGTATCGGGCGCGAGGTCAGCAGATAACTGCGCACGCGCGCCACACCGATCAAGCCCTCCTGGAGCCGCAGCGTCAACGAGCGGGAGTAGGCGCCGAACTTATCGTAGTCTTTCTGGCTGACGTAGACATCGTAGACGTTGGGGGCGATGCGCCGGCCGAGCGAGATGGACAGGTTCTGGTCCATCGCGCGCTCCAGTTTTTTCGAGACCTCCACCTCATGCAGGCCCGACTTGAAGACGCGCCCGAAGGACCCCTCGACGATGCCTTGCATCGCCGATTCGAATTTGCCCAGGACGTTCATGTCCTCATCCTTTCACCGCCCGTACCGCGCAATGCAAACCTCATGCCTCTCCATCCCTGGAACACGGCCCCTTCTCTCACTCGAGCGCCTGCGCGGACGATGCCGACGAGCTGGCGGGATCGCGGCCGCCTGGTCCGTCGTGGGTGGTCAGCAATGCGCGTGCCTGATCGGCATCCACCGCGATCTGCGCTTTGAGTGCGTCCAGCCCGGGAAAACGCCGCTCGTCACGCAGACGGGCGACAATCTCGACCGTGAGCCGCTGGCCGTACAGATCGAGCTGCGCATCCAGCAGGTGCACCTCCAACAGCCGCCGGTTATCCTCGCCGATCGTCGGGCGTACGCCGATGTTCGCCACACCTGGCCGCTCGGGCCGAGCATCTGCTGGCAGTCGCACGCGCACGGCGTAGACACCGTTGGCGGGCAGCAGCTTGACAGGGTCCAGGCGCAGATTCGCCGTCGGGAAGCCGAGGAGGCGCCCGCGCTGGTCGCCCTCGATCACCTCGCCCGTAAGCATATACGGATAACCGAGTAATTCGGTCGCCTCGATCACCCCACCGCGCGCGATCAGGTCGCGAATGCGGGTGCTGCTGATGCGCGCGCCGCCGGCATCCACCTGCAGTGTCTCGACGTCGAAGCCGCGCGCGGCGCCCGCGTGCCGGAGCCAGCTCACGTCGCCCACGCGGTTGTAGCCAAAGGCGAAGTCCGGGCCTTCCACCAGCCCACGGACGTCAAAACGCTCGCACAGCGCGTCCAGAAATTGCTCCGGCGAGAGGCGCGACAGCTCGGTCGTGAACGGCAGCACCACGGCGAGATCCAGCCCCCCCAGCGCGCCCAATCGCTCCAGCTTTTCGTCCAGCGTCGTCAGCAGCGACAACGGCTCGTCCGGCCGCAGGACCGTCAGCGGATGCGGCCAGAACGTCACGAGCACCGCCTGAGCTGATTCACGCGCGGCGCGCTCGCTCACGCGGCGCACCAGCGCCTGGTGGCCGCGGTGAACGCCGTCGAAGAAGCCGATGGTGAGGATGGCAGGCTCACGCGTGGCAATCTCGGCAAGCTGCAAGACGGTGTGCATCGCAATCCCTTCGCTGGGCCTCTGGTCACCTCACAGAGGCCGCAATTCCACGGAGCCGGCACTCAGCCGCGCGACCGTGGGCATCGCCGCCATACTACCACGGCTAAGCCGGCCCCCGCAATTGACCGTGCCAGTGGTAACTGTTCAGACTCGGGGTAAGGGACATTGCGAAAGTCATCGGTGGCAAGCGCGCAGTTTGTTTGAAGTCCACGATAGCGGTTTGGCCAAGAGCAGAGAGCGCCTGTGAGAGCGTGGGGACTGCGCACAAGAATGGCGCGAGCATACGCCGGGCGGTATCCCGCCCAAACGGGTTGCCACCTTACGCTCGCTGCTCGTGAGCGGGTGCTGCGGCGAGGTCAGCACCTATTACCACCAGACGTCCTGAATCGCCCTCACGAAATTCGTGCGCACCGCGGCGCGCTGGAAATTGCACTTGACGTGCTGTGATTATAGGTCTACCATTCTGCCTGCGGGCGGCCTGAAGACCTCGGCTGCGAGCGGCGACATCACGTGGTAATCTCCCGTCGGTAGCAGTTGCCGATGGCATGCCGTGAGAGCACCTGCGTCCTTCAGTCGCGACAGGTGCTCTCGCACCTTCTCCAGGAGTACTCATCATGGTGTCGCGCCACCGCCTTCGCCATCGCCTTAGGCCCGTGATCGGGGCGGCGACCTGCCTCGTTGCTCTCTTCCTGACGGGATGCGGTGCCGGAAGCTCGCCCACTACGGCGGCATGGACTCCGACGCCGAACCCGACCGCTACCGCCACGCCCGAGACGGTGACCGTCCCGGCGATCCATACCATCACGTTGAACAACTTTATGGCGAGCTATGTCTTTCCGACCGCCCATGGGTTCATGCTCTTCGGGAATCCCGGCACGGTCGGTCAGCCCATTGGGTGGGCCGGCGCCAGGGCGCTCTACTACTATGACAATGCCGCCCAGCAGGTCCAGCAGGTGGCCGTGCCCACCCCGTCCACCGACGGAGTGGAGCGCGGTATTCGTGCGATGATCGCGGCCGGCGATTGGACGATTTATGACGTAGCTGACGCGAACGACACGCACTGGGAGGTCTGGGCGCTGAACCTGACCACGAAGCAGCGCCGGCTCGTTGGCAGCGCCGCGTCCGAGCAATCGCCGCTGGTATTCTACGCCAGCATGGTCACCGACGGCACGAGTCTGGTCTGGTCGCACGCGACGCCGACCGCCGGGAACACCTTCCACCACGTCCTGATG
>CAYQFU010000006.1:0-2962 GCA_964416775.1 uncultured Ktedonobacterales bacterium | reverse complement strand
TTCTTGACGCACGCATGGATGGGTGCTACAAGAGAATGTAGCGCAGGTGCGCCGGGGGACATCGGGGAAGTTGGTGAGGATGAACAGGCCGCGGTATCGACGGATCGGCGCTGGGATGCTGGTCGCGGCAGTGCTCTCGCTGGGTGTCGCCGTGGTGGGGCTGAGCGCGCCGGGCGCTGCCTATGCCGACGGTGGTGCGCCCAATTTGGCCTATATCATCGGCGGAGGCTCCAGCGGCGCGGACCTGGTCATCATGGATATCGCAGCGCAGCGCCTGACCGGGCACGTCGCGATCGGCGGCGATCCGGGGGCGGTCGTGCTCAGCGCTGACAACCGCTACGCGTACGTGACGCAGGCAGCCAAAAATGATGTCGCGGTGGTGGACGCGCACGCCCAGCGCGTGAGCGCGACCCTGCCGGCGGGACAGGGGCCGACCGCGCTGGCGATCGATCCCGGTAGCGGCGATCTCTTCGTGGCGGATACGGCGGGCAACACCCTGACGATCCTGGATCCCGCGGCCGGGCACGCGCTTGCCACCATCCAGGTTGGAGCGCATCCCTCAGGTGTCGCCATGGCTGGCCCCAGCACAGGCATCGCCAACCCAGACGACGCCGAGCTGTACGTCGCCAATACCGATAGCAACAGCGTGTCGGTCATCAGCCTGGTGCGGCGCAAGGTCATCGCGCAGATCCCAGCGCCGGGCGGGCCGCTGGGCGTGGTGGTGCCGGCCGCCGGCGGGGTGGCGTACGTCAGCACGCGCGCGGGCACCGTGCTGGCGCTGAGCGTGGCCACGCACCAGCTGCTGGGCACCGTCTTCACAGCGGCAGGCGACACGCTGGGCGCGATGGACTACGACGCGGCGACGGGCCAGATCTATGTGCCCGATGCGACGGCGGGGGTGGTGGATGTGCTGACGCCCGCCTCGCCGGGCGGGCCGGGCACGCCTCCCACGCTGCCCAAAGAGCCGGCGCGCACGCTGGCGCTTGGCGCTGGGCCAGCGGCCGTGGCGATCACGTTCGACGGCGCGTACGGCTTCGTGACGGACCGCGCGACAGGACGCGTGGTGATGTTCGACGTCGCCGCGCACCATGCGCTGGCAACCATTCCCGTGGGCGGCGCGCCGCGAGGAGTCATCACCGGGGCGTATCCGCCGACGCTGAACACTCAGCAGGCGACCGCCGCCGGATACATTGTCTATGCCGTGCTGGGCCTTTTGGTGCTGGGCGGAGCTCTCCTTTTCATCGTCGGGCAGCGTCGCGCTCCGACCGCACCAGGAGCAAAAGATGAGTGAGCGGGGATCGATGGCGCTGGCGCGGCGCGGATGGCGACGCAGAGGATTCGCATGGGCCGCGCTGGCGCTCGTGCTGCTGCTTGGCGCATGCAATCAGACGGGCCAGCAGGACACCGCGTACGGTGGATCGCAGAATCACGTCCACGATCTGCTGGCGCTACAAGGCGCAGCGCACACCGTGCTGCTCGCCACGCACATCGGCCTCTACCGTACGAGCGACGGCGGCCACAGCTGGACGGAGGTGGCTGGGGGCAACGGGCAGCCGATGGATGGGTTGATGATCTTCAAGCTGGCGCAGAGCCCCGTGGATGCGCGGACGGTGTACGTGCTGGCGATCCCGCGGACGGGCTATGGCGCCAACACGGCGCCCAAGGCCACGCCGGGGCTCTACGTCAGCCAGGATGCCGGGCAGAGCTGGCGCCTGGCCGCACCGGCGAGCGCGCTGCCCACCCACACCATGTTCTCCATCGGCGCTGGCTCCGCCTCCGCCAGTCAGGTGTATACGCTGATCCCCTCGCTGGGCGCCCAGGGCCTGTACGCTACCAACGACGGCGGCGCTCACTGGCAAGCCATGCCGCCGCTGCCGGACGCCCGCCCCACTGGTGTCATGGGCGATCCGAATCGGCCGGGCCGTGTCTTGCTATGGAGCGCGAGCACGGGCCTGTACGCGAGCGACAACGGTGGGGTGACGTGGCAGCCGGCGGGAGGCGTGCAGGGAGGCATCTTCTCGGTCGCGGTGGCCGGCGCGACGATCTACGCCAGTGGCGACGCGGGCATGTACGTCTCGACGAATGACGGCGCCTCCTTCACGCTGGCGAACAACACCTACACGTTCTCGGCGGTGGTGGCCTGCCCGACGGCGCCGACACACGCGTACGCGCTGGCCGGCACGGCGATCTACGCCACGAGCGACGGCGGACATACATGGGCAGCCACGGCCGCGACGAGCAGCCATCCGGGCAACGTGACGGTGGATCCCAGTAGCGCCGGCACCGTGTATGTGGGCTTCTCCTACCCGGTTGGGGTCGAGTCCTCGGGCGACGGCGGCGCGCATTGGCGGCCCATCCTGCCGTGAGCCAGCGTGGTGAGCTGGATTAGTACTCAGTCGACTTAGGTTTTGCGGAGGGGAGTATGCTGAACAAAAACCTGGTGGCTCAGGAGGTGCAGCATGCCCACCCTTTGACCGGTCCATCTCTCGCAGACCGACCACGAGCGTCTGTCGGTGTTCTTGCATCGGGGCAAAGCCAACTTTCGCACGCGCAAGCGGGCGCAGATCGTGCTCGAGCTGGACGCGGGTTGGAGCACCGGCCAGATCGCCGAGGCGTATGCTGTCTACCCCAACACCGTTACCAACATCCGCACGCGGTATCTCACGGGCGGTCTGGAGGCGGTGCTGCATGACCGGCAGCAGCTGCGGCGGCGTGCGGCCCTCACCGGCGCCCAGCAAGCCCACCTGATCGTCATCGCCTGCAGTCCCGCGCAAGAGGGCCACGACCACTGGACCCTGCGCCTGCTGGCAGGCAAAGCGGTCGAGCTGGGCTTTGTGGAGCACATCGCCATCGAGACCATTCGGTCCCTGTTGAAAAGAATCAGCTCAAACCCTGGCAGCATGAGCACTGGTGTATTCCCAGCGTAGGAGCCGAGTTCGTGGCTGCCATGGAAGATGTGCTA
>CAYQFU010000005.1:53911-71909 GCA_964416775.1 uncultured Ktedonobacterales bacterium | reverse complement strand
GCCGGTCGAGGGCGCAACAGTTCAAACAGATTCCGTATCACTCACTGCCTTGCCGCCGGGCGGCTGACGCTAGTGGGCGGTCACCGTGATCGCGTCGTAGCCCGACGCGCCATCCGGCAGCGGTGCGGCTTCGACGGGCGTTTGAACGCGCCCACTCAGGTCGATGGCCCGCGCGGCAAGCACATAGGTGCCTGACGACGGCGTCCATGGCAGCTCCCACAGGACCCACGTCAGGTCATCCAACGGTCGTTTCAGTGCCGCCGCGGTCCAGGTTCGGCCGCCGTCGGTGCTCACGTCCACCTCGCCAATCCCGCGGTCTCCGGCGAACGCTACTCCGGCGATGAACGTGGGCCGCAACGGCAGCAGGTCACCATTCGCCGGGACGTCGATGCGTGCCATCGTCTTGACCATCGCCTCGCGCGACCAGCCCTGTTGCTCCCAATAGCCCTGATACCCGCCGGCTCCGACCTCCAGATCCGTCACCCACTTGCCGTTTTTCATTCCATACAAGCCCGGTACCAGCAGCCGCGCCGGGTAGCCGTGAGCCGTGGGCAACGGCTGCCCATTGATCAGGTAGACGACCAGCGCTCGCTCGCCGAGCGCCTGGGACAGATGCAGGCTGTCGCTGTATCCGTCCGCGCAGTGGAACACCAGCTCGCTCGCGCCTACTTTGATGCCCGCGGTCTTCAGCAGGTCGGCCAATCGCACGCCGGTCCAGTGCGCCGTACTGATGAGGTCGCCGCCGACATCGTTGCTGATGCACTCAAGCGTCCGATCCTGCAGTACCGCAGGCATGGCGCGCAGGTCGTCGAGCGAGAGCGTCATGGGCCGGTTCACCAGGCCGCCGATGCTAAGACGCCACTTCTGGCCGTCCACCACAGGATCGCCCGCCAGGTTCTTCGAGACGTAGTAGAAGCGTGCCGTCGGCGTCAGCTCCGAGGTCTGGCCCGCCACCGTCGCCCAGGGCCCGTAGGTGGGCACAGGCGGCGGCGAGACGGAGTCGGGCACGGTACCCGTGTCGAGCGCTGGGCGGCCGGAGCCAAAGGAGGGCAGGCCCAGGCCGGCGATGCCAGACGCGATGAAGCGCCAGGCCGCCGCGCCCGCCGCCACTGCCACAATGCCGATGCCGAGCTGGCGCAACGCACGCCGTCGCGCCGGTCGCGCCACCTCATTGGGATCCCCTCTCGCGGCTTCCAATGCCCGGCGCAACAGCGGCACGAAGCTCGCGCTGGTCACCACCGCCGGCACCACCTCTGCCAACACCACGCCTGCCACTCCACCCACCAGCCCGCTGCCGAAGACGCCCCCTCCGATCGCCGGAGCGACCAGCCCCGCCGACACGAGCCAGAACACTAGCGGAATCGCGATGATGTCCGCGGGCCCTGGCGCCACCTGAGCCAGTATGTCTGTATCCAGCGGCGCGCTTGGACTGGCCGGCTGCGACTGATTGAGATCGCGCGCCCTGGCAGCCCACGCGCAGCGTATCCCCCAGTACACGGCGATACCAAGAGCGGTCGCCACCCCTTGCGCGATGACCAGCCCGACATAGAACAGATATTTGGCATCGTGCCCCAGCACGGACAAGAAAGCGGAGAAGACGTCGAGCGGGATCAGCACCGTGAGCCGATCGCCAAACAGCTCCGCTGGGGTCGCCAAGCCCAACACGGCTCGCGCAAGCAACATGGCCGCCACGCCCACGGTGGCCGCCGTGAGCGCTGGAACCAGGCTTACCCGCGCGCCAGCTGTGGCGGCGGCAACGACCGCTCCTTTGTGTGCGGCCACACGGGGCCCCCTGCCGGAGGTACGAGTCTCGTCATTATTGGAGCTGGACACCATGCGTCCTCCCTCACCCGACGCATGCGCGTCACTGTCACGTCCGCACGCCTGCATCCACGACTGCACGCGCAGCCGTCCTCAACAATACATACGATACCAGGGTACAGTACTACGGACGCTTTCGGGCGGACGGGTCTCTTTCCGTTACGCCTGATACGCGGGCGCTGGTGCTCGGCGGTCCACCCGCGAGCAGCGCGCCAGCGAGCACCAGCAGATCGCCGACGCGCGTCACTCCGATCCGGGCGGCCGCGCGCTCCGAGCACGCGTAGGATGGCGGTCCACCAGGCCGGGTGGGCGGCAGCGTCTTCACGACGCCGGCGGTGATCAGACCTTCGAGCACGTCTACAACAGACGCTACATCGCGACCGACAGCTCGCGCCAGTATCGGCGTGGTGACAGGCTGGGGAAGAGCAGCGGCGTCCAGCGCCACCAATGCTGCCAGCGTCTCCAGCTCGCGCCAGCCGAGCTGCACCGGCGCGGCGTTCACGTCCTCCACGGTCTGGGCGGCCTGGCCCGCGCCTGGATAGACAGCCTCGACGGAGACGATGCCGGTGTACTCCAATTCCTGGGCGCCAAGCCCCGGTTCCAGCGTGAGGGCGACCGGGCGGAAGCTCGGCAGAGCGCGGGCCAGCGCGGCCAGCGTCGCCCGCGATGGGTTCGCGGCGCCCTCGGCCCCTGATTCGAGCTTCGACAGATAGCCCTTCGAGAGCCCCGTGCGCGCGCTCAGCTCGGTGAGGCTCAATCCCGCCACCTGGCGCGCCGTGCGCAGCAGCTGCCCCCACCCGAGCGTCCAGGACGCCGCGGCGGCACCAGTGGACGCCTGGCCTCCCGCGGCGGGAGCGTGTTGCCGGTCCCGCGCGTCTTGCATTGAGCGCATGCTCCTCACTTCTTCCGCGCCGCGGTGTCCACTTTGTAGCGGCCGCATCACGCCAGGTCTGGTCGCGTCCTCGGCGTATGGGTCCACATCAGTATAGGCGCCATCGCCCGGGCGATCAAGCGAGGTGGATGGTTGCGGGCGGATCTGGCGCCAAGGTATGTCCTCGCGCACCCAGCGCGACCGGCTAGCTGACCCGCTCACACTCCAGGCAGCGCATCCTCGCCGAACGCACCCATCGCGCTGGCCCGCCACATGCCCGCATGTAAGGGCGCGGGGTTTGCAATGAGGCTTGGTTTCGCCAGGACCGAGACTCGCACATCATACAGCAGGAGCAACGCGATGGACGATTCCACACGCAAGCCACGGATGCCGATCCGTCGCTTCGATGTATTCGCGGAGTACCAGCGGCTCAAGGGTCTGCAGCAGGGTATGGACGAGGCGCACGCCGAAGGCTACGGCTTGTGGGTCGCGAAAGTCGTGGCGAGCGGTCGGCGGCAGCGCGCTGACACACCGCGAGACAAAGTGAGTGAGCCGGGCACGAGCGCCGAGCAGCGGGAGGAGGGCGGGGCGCGCGAGTGGCACGTGCTGGGAGGTGAGCCGCAGACCGACGTGCTCTTCGACCGCGAGGTCGTGCAGCGCATGGGTCCGGACTTCTATCGCACGGTGTTCGCGCCGGCCATAGCCGAGGCGTTTCGACAGGGCGAGAAGTACGAGAGCATCCGCGACACCCTCCGCAAGGCCTGGACCCCACAGCGATGAGGTCACGCCGCGCCGGTGGCGGTAGCGAGCGACGTCCGCAATAAGGTCTCTCCACATGCGAACGCACGTTGGGTGCCGCCTCCGCATCCGGTGTAGAGTCACCCGCGCCAGCCACCCGCGCGCGAGCCACGCCCACTCCATTCCAGTCGATCGTGTTTCCCCTGACGATCTTCACCCTCCCGCTCAACCCAACGTGCGTAGCGCGGGCCGATTGGCTACTTATGCGCTCTGTGCAGACTATTCAGTCGCGGGAATGCCGCTTATGTAAAATGAAAATCTCGCTCGCAAAGTGGCCTTTGCGTACCATTGCCATAATATTCGAGTCAATCTTCGTCCTATCGCTCCCCCCGCCACCTAGTGTTTCCTATATGAAACACATGCCTATTCATGGCGGGCGGGCGATGATAGAGAATTGCTATTATGGCAATGGTACGCAAACACCGATTTGCGAGCGAGATTGCATTTAACATAATATCGGTCGCATGGGCGGAGCACGCCGAAAATGGTGCGTGAGATGCAGGTACAATACGGGAGGTGGATCGGTGGTGCGGACGCGCCGGTCATGTATGAAGTACGGTCGCGACATACAGTAAGGGTAAGGAGACGCTCGTGCGTTCGCGCTCCGTCGGGGCTACGCTGACCGTGCACGGAGCGGTCCTGCTCTTCGGCCTGGCCGGCGTATTGGGCAAGATGACCAGCCTACCCGCCACCAACATCGTGCTCGGGCGCGTCGTGTTCGGTGGTCTGGCGCTCGCCGGCCTCCTGGCCTTGCGGCACGTCTCACTTCGGCCGCGCCGTCCCGCCGATGCGCTCGCCCTAGCCGTTTCGGGCATCATTCTCGCCGTCCACTGGACCGCGTTCTTTCAGTCAGTGCGCGTCTCCAGCGTGGCCATCGCGCTACTCTCGTTCTCGACGTTCCCGCTCTTCACGACCGCACTAGAGCCGGTGCTCCTGCGCGAGCGGCCGCGCCGCGTAGACGTCCTCGCGGCGCTGTTGATCGTGCCGGGAATGTACTTCGTGGTCCCGTCTCTGAGCCTGGGCAACAGCTCCACCGTGGGCGCCGCCTGGGGTGTGCTGGCCGGCGCCACGTTCGCACTGCTCTCCATCTGGAATCGTCGACTTACCCGCGGCTATCCCAGCACGGTGATCAGCCTGTATCAGGAGGGCGTGGCCGCGCTTGTCCTGCTGCCGACGCTGCTCCTCGTGCGGCCCGCCTCCGGCTTGAGCGTGCGCGATCTGATGGTGTTACTGATCCTGGGTGTCGTCTGCACCGCGCTTGCCCACACGCTCTTCATCGACGGCATGCGCACGCTCACGGCGCAGACCGCGAGCGTCATCGCCGCCCTGGAACCCGTATGGGGCGTCCTATTCGCCCTCGTGCTGCTTGGCGAAGTGCCGACGGCGCGCGTGCTCGTCGGCGGGCTGCTGATCGTTGGTGCCACGCTGCTGCCAGCAGTGGTCCGCCGGCCCACCTCTCCATCTGGGGCCAGCCTTCCGTCAGTAGGTCCCGCATCCGCGGTGGTCCCTGAGTCCCACCCGGATTGATGCACAGCCTACGGCTCGTCCGCCCCCGGCGCCGCATCCCGATGGGCTGTCTCGCTCGTCGGCCTGGTCTGCCCTTCGCCCGTCTGCAGCGCGAATGGACGCCGATTGCGCCGCGCGTCGAGGTGAGCCAGATATCCCTGGGTCGTGCGGATGTCGAAGTGCCCGAGCCAGCCCCGTACGTGCTCCACCGATGCTGGTGGCCGCCCGCTGCGTTCGTTGCCTTCCAGCAGGGCAACCGCTGTGCTGTGCCGCAGCGCGTGCGGTGAGATCGCCCGGCCGTCTCCGTCCCCCGCTCCCATCGTGTTCGCAATCCACTGCGCCTCCACGCGATCCACGATCCTGCGCACCTGCTCGGGCGACAGTCGGCGCCAACTGAGCTGCGCCTTGAGCTGCGCCTTGAGCTGCGCCGAGCGGTCCTCGTGGCTGGGCGGTGCGCCATCCGGCTCTGCGTGCCGGCGCGAGAGGAAGAGCGGTGTGTTGCGATCGGCAGCGCTTTCCCAATGCCGGCCCGTCGCACCCACGTACGTCAGCAGCGTCTCGACCAGCTCCGGCGCCAGTGGCAGGGTGCGCCCGCCCCGCTGTCCCTTGGTCTTGGCGTCTGGCAGAACCAGCCACCACTCCTCCTGGCCGGCATGCCACTCGCGCGAGAGATCCCCGACGTCGAGCGCGCACAGCTCGATCGCCCGCAGTCCAGTGGCGAGCGCCAGCGCCAGCAGCGCATGGTCGCGCTGCGCGGTCCGCGCGCCCGTCAACCCAGCCCGCGACCGCGCCAGCGCCCCTGCACGTGCGCGGGCTCGGCCCGCATTAGCCCTATCCGCGTCCGCGCTGCCGTGTACCACCTGCTGCTCGCGCTCGCCGGCGAGCCGTCGGCGCACCGCCCGTGGCACGCCCCACAGCGGTCCTCCAGAGGACCGCGCCTGGCCCTCGTCATGGCCCTCGTCGTCTCCCTCATCCGGCGCGTCTCCGCCGTCAAGGGGCTGCTGTTGTACAGATACGTCGGGCTCTGGCGTCCCCAACGCCGCCGGGCGCGCGAGCGGCGCCCGCGCCGCCCCTAAGAACGCGTTCCACTCGGGCTCCGCCAGAACCTGGTACGGCCGCCTCCGCTCGATGCGCAGCCGGCGCAAGGCCGCGCGGATGCGTTCCGGCGCGAGGTGTGGCAGCTCACCCCACAAGCTACAATGCGCGAGGAACTGGCGCAGCGCCGTCAGGCGCACATTGACCGTCGCCGGTGCCAGCGCCGATAGATCCCCAATTCTACCGCCCGCCGCTGTCGTGTCATCTCCCTCGTCGGCGGCGTCCTCGTCCACGCCGCCCGTGCCTGGCATGAGCCTGGTCCGCATGGCGTCACGCCTGCTCTGGATAGCCGCGTGCCGCATCCGCCCACCTGCCGCGGGCGCCGGCGACCCTCCTATCCGCCGCTCGGCGCGCACGGCCAGGCTGCCACGATACGCGATCAGCAGGTCAAACGTCAGGTCCTCCAGCACCTGAGGCACACCAGGTGTGCGGAAAAAGTACGTCACCGCTTTCTCGTACTCGCGCCGCGTCCGTGGACTATCGAGTGTCGCCAGCCATCGGGGCAACTCCTGGTGCCAGGCGCGTCCCAGCGGCGGTGGCTGCTCGTCGGATCCACCGCCGTCGAACGGCGCGGTGCGCATGATGTCCAGACCGTTCGCTGCTGCGGCGTCGTGCCAGTCTTCAGGAGGCGCTACCGGCTCGTCCCCACCGTCAGGTGTCGGACCATCCGGATTCGTGACGCCCTCCAGCGGATCATCGTGCATGGTCGCTCCGGCCAAGAGCCCTAATCGTACGCTGCGGACGTCACGGCGGCGATCAGCTGCTGCCGCGTGAACGGCTTGACGAGTTTGCCGTCGGTCGGCGGGATGTCTCGTGCATCCAGCCGGTCGGCCGATGACATCAGAATGACGCGGTGCCCGAGTTCACGCAGGTCCTTTTCCTCGCGCAGCGCCGCACAGACGCCGAGACCGTCCAGCAGGGGCATCACAATGTCCAGCAGCACCAGATGTGGCTCCGCTGCCGCACGCAGCCGGCTCAATGCCTCGCGACCATTGGCCGCTGTGCTCAAGCGAAAGCCGCGAGGAGCGAGCGTCGCTACGATCATCTCGCGAAACGGAGCCGTATCGTCCACGACCAGGATCGGTCTGGCTGCGTACATCGTTCGCATTCCCTTCGATGGCCAAACAGTGGCCGGTGCATTCTCTTGGGTACCATACTGCACGAGGGCGGGTGTGTCAACGCGGCAGTGCCTGCCAGGCATGGACGGCTCATGCGCTCCAGTCAGGACGGGCATGGTCGGCATGCCCGTTCCGTTTACACCTGAGCAGGCTGATGCCCAGCTCAGGGCCTCTTCTGTCCGGCGACCAGCGGCTGGCCGGGCAGGCGCAGCAAGGGAATGCGCCGTACGCGCGCGCAGCCGGCCTGTCGCAGCCAACGCCCCACATCGTCCGCCGTGTACCCGCGCCCGTGCGACGTCACATAGAAGTGAAGCGACGCGTAGGCGGTCGCCGCGTCGGGAGCCTTGCCCGGTAGGGGCTCGAGCAAGTCGATGACGCAGACCCATCCTCCCGGCCGAAGCGCCGCCAGCGCTCGTGCGAAGAGCTCTGGAATCTCCGCCTCCGGTAAGTGGTGCAGCAGTTGGAAGACGAGCACGTCGTCATAGGCCTCGTCAGGTCCCAGCGGTCCAGCCAGGGCGTCTCCTATGCGGTAGCGGATGCGCTGCGCGGCTTCGGGCCCGGCATAGCGGCGCGCGATTGGCTCCCCAGCCGTGGCCGCCTCCGGCAGATCGAGCACTTCCGCCCGCAGATCGGCGTACCGCCGGCACAACGCCGCGCTGAACACCCCGTGGCCCCCACCTACGTCGAGCACCATCCGCGGCTGGCCGCGCGGCCGCGCCGGAACGGGTATCTTCGCCGCGATCTCACCCGCTGCCTCGCGGGCCAGATCGGCGAGTCCCTCCAGATAACGTGACCAGCTTCCCGGCACATCCGCTGGGTCCTTGTGGCCCAACACGTCATGTATATTCAGCGCGTGCCCCGTTCTGATGGCGTCTTCCAGGTGCGAGAGCCAGTCCCACTGGTCGTAGTTGTATTCGATGTAGTGCCCGACGTAGTGCGGTGACGCGGGTCGAAGGTAGCGGCGCGCCACACGTCCCAGCCCGTAGCGCCCGCGTCTATCGCGGACTACGTAGCGCGCCGCGACCAGCCCATCGCAGAGGAGCCGCGTTCCCTCCGGCTGTAGGCCCAGCTTCGCCGCCAGCCCCGAGGACGTGACAGGTCCCTCCTCCAGCGCGGCAAACAGGCCAAGGCGCACGCCGGCCATGATCACGCGGCTGTGGACCATGCCGAACAGCGCCTCCACTGCCGGCGTCGGGACGAGATTCAGTCGCGCGGCCAGCCACTCGATAGGGCTGGTAGGAATAGCCCCAATCCGCATCGTCTCCCCTTCCGCGCGTTGCGCCCGCGGCACGCCTCTGGCGCACATCGAGCGATGCCACGACCTCGCGCCCGATCGTATACTACATCGATTGTGCGCCCATGAACCGCCCTCAGGCTGTCCCCAGTGCGGGTGGCCGCTCGTGACGCGCGCTGGCGCGTGACGTATAGCGTCGCACATGGGACATCGTTGGTGGGAGACCAGCGGTTCGGCACCCTTTGGCAAGCATCTGGACAGGAGCGTGACTGATATGGCCAAAGTGACCATCGGTACGGGCGACACCGGCTACACGAGCCTGCTGGGTGATCAGCGCGTGCCCAAGTACGACCCACGGCCCGACACGTACGGCACGGTGGACGAAGCGACCTCAGCCCTCGGCCTGGCGCGCGCCCTCACGCGGGACGACCGGGCCAAAGACGTCATCATCACCATGCAGAAAGCTCTGTACGTTTTGATGGCCGAGTTGGCCACCCCTCCCGAGAATCTGGGCGCGGTCGGCATGCGCATCACCGCCGAGCACGTCCAGCGACTGGAGCAGGTCGAAGAGGCGCTCAAGGGAGAGGTCGAGATCCCCGAGAAATTCGTCATCCCCGGCGACTCGGCCGATGGCGCCGCGTTGGACGTGGCGCGCACCATCGTGCGCCGTGCGGAGCGTATGGCGGCGAGGCTCCTGCATGACCACGTGATCCAGAACGGCGACGTCGTACGCTACCTGAATCGCCTCTCCGACGTGATCTTCATCCTTGCCCGTTACCTCGAAGCCAAGCAAGGTGGTAGCACCACTGTCTCGCGCCAGTAGGCAATGAGCCTGCACGACGCGACATGGGCGGGCGCGATCGCATTGCCGCCCGCGCGCCTTCGCGCACCCTACGGTCGCCCCCTGCGTGGCGAGGAGCGCCGCTTGCGCGGAGTGGTCCCGTCCACGTCCGTATCTACGCCAGTAGCCCGCTCAGATATGGGAGCGGTGCCGCTGGCGGGCTCGCGCGCCTCGATGCTCTCGCGCCGTCTCGGCGCGCGTCCGCGCCTCGCTGGCACGTCGTCCGGCAGCGCGGCGGAGGCGGGCCAGCCCACCGCCAGCGGGGCACTGTCGCTGGGCTCCATCTCCGTCCGCTGGAGCGGTTCCTCCGTCGCTTCCACCGCTTCCACCGCTTCCACCGCTTCCACCGCTTCCACGCCCTCAGCGCCCGCGGTGGGCGGGACGGTCAAACGAAACACGACCGTGGCCAGCGGCGGCAACGTCAGCGGCACGGACTGCGGCCGGCCGTGCGCCGCCACCGCCTCGCTGGCCACACCCCCGAGGTTGCCCACATTGCTGCCGCCGTAGAGCGCCGCGTCAGTATTCAGCACCTCCGCGTAGTGCCCTGGATAGGGCGCGCCAACGCGATACGTGTAGCGCGGCACAGGCGTGAAGTTTGAGACGAAAAGCAGGGCGTCCCGGCGATCCTTAGAGTAGCGCACGAACGAGATGATACTGTTCTCGGCGTCGTTACTGTCCATCCACTCGAAACCTTCAGCGTCGTAGTCTACTTCGTACAGCGCAGGCGACTGCTGCAGCAGCGCGTTCAAGTCGCGCACGAGCTGCTGCAGCTGCGCGTGCGGCGACGGACGGTCGCCTGCCGGTCCGAGCAGATGCCAGCTGAGCCATGCGGCGTAGTTCCACTCGGCCCACTGTCCGAATTCGTCACCCATGAACAGCAGCTTCTTGCCGGGATGCCCGAACATGTATCCATACAGCGCGCGCAAGTTGGCGAATTTCTGCCACACGTCGCCCGGCATCTTGGTCAGCATCGAACCCTTGAGATGTACCACCTCGTCGTGTGAGAACGGCAGCACGAAATTCTCGGTGAACGCATACATGAGCGAGAACGTCAGCTCATTGTGATGAAAGCGGCGATGTATGGGATCGTGCGACATGTAGTCCAGAATGTCGTGCATCCACCCCATGTTCCACTTGAAGGTAAATCCCAGCCCGCCCACATACGTCGGCCGCGAGACCAGCGGCCAGGCGGTGGACTCCTCGGCGATCGTCATCGCCCCTGGAAAGCGCTCATGTACCAGCTCGTTGAAGCGGCGCAGGAACGCGATCGCATCCAGGTTCTCGCGCCCGCCGAAGCGGTTGGGCATCCATTCCCCGGCTTTGCGTGAGTAATCGAGGTAGAGCATCGAGGCCACCGCATCCACGCGCAGCCCGTCCACATGGTACTTGTCCATCCAGAACAGCGCGTTGGTGAGCAGGAAGTTGCTGACCTCATTCCGGCCGAAGTTGAAGACCAGCGTCCCCCAGTCAGGGTGCTCGCCCAGGCGTGGGTCCGCGTGCTCGTAGAGATGCGAGCCGTCGAAGTAGTTGAGCCCGTGCTCGTCTTTGGGGAAGTGCGCCGGTACCCAATCCAGGATGACGCCGATGCCGTGTTGGTGGCAGTAATCCACGAAGTACATGAAGTCCTGCGGCGTGCCGTAGCGGCTGGTGGGCGCGAAGTACCCGGTCACCTGATAGCCCCACGACCCGTCGAACGGGTGCTCGGCGATCGGAAGCAGCTCCACGTGCGTGTGACCCATGTCGAGCAGGTACGGCACCAGCTGATGTGCCAGCTCGCGGTACGTCACACGCGGATTCGGTCCCGAGTCCGGGTCGGGGCGCCACGAGCCGGCGTGCATCTCATAGATGCTCATGGGACTGGCCAGCGGGTTGCTTCCCGCCCGCTCGCGCATCCACTGGTCATCACGCCACTCATAGCCGCCAATGTCCCACACGCGCGACGCCGTGCCCGGCCGCACTTCGGCCGCGAAAGCGTACGGATCGGCCTTTAGCGCATGGTAGCCCCGATTCCACGACAGCACCGCGTACTTGTAGAGCGTGCCAACCGGCAAATCAGGGACGAAGAGCTCCCAAATACCGCCCGTCCTGAGCCGCATGGGCAACAGACGCGCATCCCAGCCGTTGAAGTCACCCACCACACTCACGCGCTGCGCATTCGGCGCCCAGACGGCGAAGGACACGCCCTCGACGCCGTCCACCACACGTGGATGCGCCCCCAACCGCTCGTAGGTCTCGTAGTGGGTGCCCTCACCCAGCAGGTACAGGTCGAATTCGCTGAGCAGAGGCCCAAATGCGTAGGTGTCGCGCACACGCCGGCGCGAGCCATCACCATACTCCGCTTCGAGCATGTACGGTGGTACTCTCTCGGCGTCCGCAAGTAGGGCGCTGAACAGACCCTCAGGGTGAATGCGCCGCATGGGAATGCGGACTTCATTCTGCCCCACCTCCACAGCCACAGGCACCACCCATGCCGCGCGGGCCCCCGGAAGGAAGGCGCGCACCACCCACCCCGCACCCGCTTCACCTGCGAGCCGGTGAGGACCGAGGACGTCGAACGGCGCACCATGTCGCCCGCGAACAAGCTCATCGGCGATCGACGGGTTGAGAGGATCTGTCTGCGCGGTCTGTTGTGCCATGTTTGCCCCGCTCCTATCGCCTCGAATCGCCTCGAATGCTACCGTTCCCATCTCTAAGTAGCGGTTGAGATGCGTGTGTGGTTTCATAGTCGTCGGCTATAGGAAGAAACGGCCGGTGCTTACGCCGGACGCGTCCGCCAGTACCGCTCGTACCCCTGCACCGTCATCCGGTAATTCGTCGCCCGCTCGTACCGCTGCCGCATCTCCACATCTCTCCCGCCCGCCGCCGCGGCCAGCTCTGGCTCGCTCGTCGCCACGAGATCGGCCACCAGCGCCTCCGTGTCCTTCCCCGCGCGCATCCCCACCTGCACCAGCTCCCCCCAGGCGTACAGCCGCTCTTCCAGCTCGCGCAAGTGTGCGTCCACCTGCGTGGCGACTCCAAAGTGCGGCAGATACAGGCGATCGAGTCCGAGCGCGCGCAGGCGTGCAATGCTGGCCGACCAGTCCTCTAGATTTAGGTCAGGCGGAGGCGTCGGCGGCCGTACGTAGCGCACCCCCTCCATCCGCACCCCTGCCACATCCCCCGCGAAGAGCGCGGCCCGGCCGCTAGCGTGATACGCGATATGATGGATGGCATGCCCTGGTGTGTGCAGTGCGACCAGCTCCCGCCCTCCCACCGACAGCGTCTCACCATCGGCCACCTCGATTACCCGCTCCGCCGGCACCGGCTCCGTCGTGCCCCACATGCGCGCCATGTCGTCGCCATAGATACGCGCCGCGCTGGCCAGAAGCCGTGAGGGATCGATCAGATGGCGGGCGCCCAGCGGATGCACATAGACGCGCGCATCGGGCAACAGACGCGTCAACGTGCCCGTCGCGCCTGCGTGGTCCAGGTGCACATGTGTCAGCACCACGTGCCGAATGTCATGCGGATCGTGCCCGGCGGCCACGATGCCGGCGAGCAGATGCTCCACGGTCGCGGCTGAGCCCACATCCACCAGCGCCAATCCATCGGCGCCTTCCAGCAGGTAGCTGGCGATCACCCCCGGCTCACCGAGGTAGAGCGTATCAATCAGCCATACGTCGTCTTCGACCCGTCGTGCCACCCCACTCGCCGTGCTCTCAGCCATTGCCGTTCCCTGTTCCCCTCGCGCCGCGCCCATGCGACGTAGTCCACTCATTTTGCATCATAGATGTTGGTCCTGCACAGATGCAACCTCGGCATCGTGGAAGAGCCATGCCCGCGTTGGGGCTTCATAGCGCCGCCCGATGCGCTGCCCCTTGTTGCGACCGCGCCACGGCGCGACTGTGTCCGGCGCGAGCAGCCCCCGTGCCCGCGCCAATTCCCACGCCGCGCGTCCGTAGCTCAACCCGTGCAGCCGCGCCACCAGTGCCACCAGATCACCGCCCAGATATCGGCCTGTCTGGGGATTGGTCTCGTGGAAACAGACCCAGTGCGCATGTGGAGGGGTCCCCACCACGGCAAACGAGGGATGCCAATCCGGGGGATGGAGCGGACAACTGCCACGTCCCTGCGCATCTAGCTCCGTCCAATGAGCCAGCTCTGCGCGCAGGTCGCAGCGCGCATTGACTAGCGCGGCGATCTCCCGCGTCGCAGGCGACACCCGGCGCGGCTCGCCGCCCTCCGGTCCTGCCACCGCCTCGTCGCCAGACGCGACCTCAGCGATGGCGGCATCCGCCGCGCTCATACCGGCCGCTGCGCTCCGGGTCATCGCACTCGGTCCCGTCGCCTGGGTTTCCGAGCGCGCCTCGCGCCGCCCGTATCGCTGGAGCGCGGCCGCGATCGCCGTCGCGGGTGTCCGCATCGCATCCACCCGCTCCAGTACGTCCAGTTGCGCACGCAGCGTGGCACCCACCGGAGTCCACGTCGCAGCATCCATCAGCGGATACCGGACTCCTGTCTGCCGGTGCACGCCCAGTGGTCCCCGCAGCGCGCTGCCCAGGCCGTCCGGTCCCCGCGCGACCTGCTTCGGATAGACCTCGATGGGCACATCCGCCGGCACCACGCCGCTGGCTCGCGCCGCGTGCAGCATACCCGACAGCAGCCGCAGCATCTGCCAGGCCGGCACACCCGGTCGCTCGCCGAACACCCACAGATGCCCACCGCGGCGGCTGCGTTCCACGATGACGGCCAGCCCCGCATCCACCGCCAGCTCGTAGAGCCCGACCAGGGCCGCGCGCGCCTGGTGAGGATCGGTGGCGTCGCAATCATAGGCGCCCCATCCGACCCGGTCGTGCGCGTCCAGTTGGTACCAGGCAGCAGTCTGCTCGCCCTTCAGGTGCGCCAGGATTACCGCATCGCTCACGGGCCGTCGTACCGCCCGATAGGCTGCTCGCTCTTGGCTCGCCGCTGGCGCCAACTGCAAGGCGTACGCACGATCTTGCTGCACGAACAGCGCCCGATAGAGCGCCACCCACTGCGCCCATTCGCCGCCGCGCTCGCCCATTCGCTCGTCCTGGCCCTTCCACACGCGGCGGCTTTCGCGGCAGCGCGATCAGCGGTTGCGCACCAGCGGCCCCGTGCCAGAGGCGCGGTCCGGTGGTTGGCCTTCCACCTGCAGGTTGTTGACCACGACTTTCACACCAGCGGCACCGAGCGCCGCTTGCTCGACCTGGGTCCGCGCGCTCGCCGTGCTCACCGTGCCCTCTAGATAGACGATACCGTGCTCCGTGAGCACCTGTACATGGTGATGTCCGTTCAGCACCCCCAACGCGGCGATACGCGCCTCGACGCCAGCCGCCAGTGTCTCCTGCGCCACCAGATCCACGGTGAGCCCGCGCACGCCCGGGATAGCCGCGACGGCCTGCTCGGCGAGGCCTGCCTGCACGGTTGTGTCTACCTCGCCCGCCAGCAGCACATGCCCGTCGTCGAGGTGCACTTTCACGCCACGCCGCGCCCGCGGGTCAGCCAGCACTGCCGCCAGTGCGAGCTGCACGTCGGCCTCGATCGCCTCGTCCGGCCGGTACACGGGCAGCTCGTCGAGCTCGCGTTGGCCGATCTTCGCCGTCAGTCCTTCGCGGGCTACCGTTGCGATCAGCTCCACCGGAAGCACGTACTCCATACCCCGGCCGAACCATCCACCATGTCTCCGCACCAGTACGTGCGTGATGCGCCCCGACCCGCTGGCGACCCACACCCGTGACACCACTCCCAGGACGCCTTGCGGCCCACGAACCCGAGTAGCGGCGGTGATGGTCTCGACGCCTGCGGGCAGCGGAGCCCGCGCCGCCTCGGCGGTGGCCGCGGCCAGAGAGGGGAGTTGATGCGCGCGCTTGCGCGAGAGCACGGAGTACGCTACGGATAGATCGGATGCATTGACGATTGCTCCCCGAATCTGACCGGCCACTGGTCCCGCGACGCGCAGGCCTTGCGAGCCCCCTCGTCCACTCAGGAGCATCTCAACACGGGCGTATTGCATGAGGGTACAACCTCCATTGCGCTTTGGCTCAACCATGCTAACACGGCCTGCCGGCATGTGGCAACCACCCCCCGCGTCCAGCGCGCCGAACGTCCTAGTCCGAGGGATCTAAGCGTGGCTACCACAGGCAGGATCGTGTCACGCGTGTGATATACTCAGCGGGTGTGCTTGCCGTGGCCTGTCGCCGCGGATGCGCACTGGAAGTCAATGCGCCGGATAGGCCGCAGCTCGTGCCCGCCGGCAACCCCACTCAGGAGGAAGGCAACGCTGTGACGCAGCATCCTGACACGCCCACCTCGCAGTTCACCGCCGTGCGGTGGACGTTCTACCGCCGCTTTGGACTGCTGATGCGCACACGCCTGCAGGACGACGGCACGACTCTGTCGCTGCATGACGTGGCTGCCCGAACGGGTGGGCGCGTATCTGTGGATGACTTGATCACCCTGGTTGCCCAGGGCGCCCAGGCGCAGGCTGACCCCGTCACCTGCGTGTTGCTCGCCCAGGCGCTGGACGTGGACCCCGACTACTTCGTCGCGGATGACTCGGTGGCCGAGTACGTGACTGGTCTCCGCCACGACTATCAGCTGGCCGTGGAGTCTGGCACCGCTCCGCAGGGAGTGGCCTCGCTGCAACAGCAGGCCATGGCGCTGGCAGCCACCCGCGCGCTCGACACCGCGGAGGTCGCGGCGCGCTAGGCGCGGTCCATTGGTCGCGGCGCGACCGGATCTGGCCGCCGTCCCGCGGCGATGAGCGCTTTGCATGACACGCCCGCTCGCCAATTCAGGCGAGCGGGCGTTGCCGCCTCCCGGGGCATACCCGATCGTTACTGAGCCGATTGGCCCGCGTTTCCACAGTGGAGGATGCGCCTCGCTGGACACGATGGCTGGTGTGGCGCGGTTTGAGTGGCTGGAGGGTGATACGGTGATGCCTGAGTCGGGTACTGGCAGCCCCCGCTCGCACTCCCCAACCGACACGTCGCGCGGGCGACGAGGCAGTCACGTGTGGCCGGCCCTCTTTGCGGTGGCTGCGGGCGCGCTCACCCTTGTGGCGTTCGGGTACTTCGCGCGCGACACACTCTCGCTCGCGCTGGACGAGGTCAGGCGCGACCCAACCCAGGTTGAGCTCGTGCCCACGCTGGCCGGGGTATTGGTGGTCGTCGTGCCCCTGCTCACGACCGTGGTCGCGTACTTTCTCGTCTGGCAGACCTTTCGCCTGATTCACCTTGCCCGGTATCTCGCCCGCATGCATCGCTATACCGGCGACATCCTCAGCCAGCGCACGCCCTTGCTGCGCCTCGGTTTCAGCGGCTCGGGCCTGCCGTTTGGGACGGATGGCCGCCCGCGCATCGGCATGGAGCAGCCGCTCTCGACGATCCTGCCCGGCAACCCAGGCACGCTGTTGCTTGGCGACGACGGCTCCGGCAAGACCACCGCTCTGCGCCAGTGCGCCTACGAGCTGTCGCGCAAGCGCTACCTGTGGCCCATTGCGTTTGGCAACGCCCCTTTGCCCATCATGGTGCCTTTGGCGGCTTATGCCGCGGCCCCCGTCGAGCCGGGCCGACCACGCATGGGGTTTCTGGCGGAGCAGGTGGCCGCGTTCGGTCCTCGCCAAATCGCGGAGCGGCTGGCCACGGCGTTGCAGCGTTGGCATGTGGTGCTGCTGTGCGATGGCCTTGACGAAGTGCCGGATGCCGACCGGCGCGCTGTTGCTGCTGAGCTTGCTCAGCTCACGTCCGCCGCCTATCCCGGCGTGCGAGTGGTCCTGACCTGTGCCCTCAATGTGTACCTGGAGCAGGCGGACCAACTCAACGACATCGCCGTGCTGCCGCGTGTCGTCGTGACGGGAATGAGCGCCCGCGATGTGGACGCCATCGTGCGCCGCACGCTGCGCCGCTCCGGCGGCTCTCGCGATGCGAACGCGGAACTTTCGGCGCGCTTAGCCAACAGCGCCCTTGGGGCGCAGATCGCGCATCCCGCGACCATGGCCGCTCTGATCGCGCTCAGTACCGCCGGCCTGCCCGTGCCGCCGGGCCGCGGACGACTGCTCCATGCCTACGTCGACATGCTCGTCCAGCGTGCCTCTCGTCAGGGCGCGGATCTGGAGCAGCTGCGCATGTTGTTGGGGCATCTCGCGAACGCCATGCGTAGCTCTGGCCGCTCGTATGTCGCCGTGCCCGACACGTTGAGCGCTGGCCAGGCGCAGGCGGATTGGCTCGCCCACGCCCCAACGATGGCCCCAACCGAAGGTCGCACCCTTCCGCCCCTGGACCTTGCGCCCGATGTGATAGATCGGTTGATTGTGGCGGCAGTTGCCGCGGGTATTCTCGAATGGCTGCCCGCGCGTTCTGGTGTGCGCTTTACTCAAGCCGCGCTCGCCGCCACGTGCGCCGCCCTCTCCCTCGACCACGAGAGCGCCGGACATGACCCGCTCGCGACCACACTGCTTGAACCCGGCTGGCGCGAGCCGTTGCTGCTGTGGGCGGGCTTCGCGGCACATCGTGGCGAGCTTGCCACGCTGCTCCTGGGCCTCGCGGAGCCGCTCGACGACTCAGCCGCCCCAGACCATTCCCCTGCCATTACGGAAGAGCACCTCCGGCTTCTGGCCCTCGCGCTCGCGACCGCGCTCGAGGCGCTGGCCCCATCGCTGGTTCCGAGTAAGACGCATGAGAAGGATGCCCCGGCGCGGATTGAAGACATTC
>CAYQFU010000005.1:43832-53811 GCA_964416775.1 uncultured Ktedonobacterales bacterium | reverse complement strand
CCGGCGCGGATTGAAGACATTCAAGAGCGCCTGCGCAACGTCTTCGATCGCGTTCAGACGAGCGTGCTCCGTGCGGACGACCGCGCGCATTTCGCCGACGAGCTCAGTGCCATCGAACGCGAGAGCTTGATCGACCTGGGCGGCCACCTCACGAGCATTGCCACCTCCACCAGCATGGGCCGTCTCGTCCGTGCGCAGGCCATCAGTCTGCTCGGTCTGCTCTCTTCGCCGAGTGCGATTGATGCCCTTATCGCGTTCCTGCGCGAGTCCGATCCCGTGCTCCGCCATGCCACCGACCAGGCATTTGCGATCGCCACCCCCACGGCCCTGGCGCGGCTCCAGCCGCTGCTGAGCAGCGGTGACGAGCGACTGCGCTCGCGAGCGACCGAGGCCCTCAGTCACGCTGGACCGGCGGCCATCGAGACGGCGCTCGAGGCACTGGATGGCGATGACCCACGCCAGCGGGCTGCCGCTGCGCGTGTGCTTGGCGCCCTTCGGGCCAGCGGCGTGAATGAGCCGCTGCTCGCCCGGCTCGATGATCCCGATGGACGGGTTCGCGTCGCCGCCGCGGAGGCGCTGGGACAGATCGGCACGCCCGACGTCGTGCCGCGCATCGAGCTCCACCTGGCCACCGCGGACTCAGAGCTACGCGCGGCGCTCGTCACCGCCCTGGGTGGCACGCGCCAGGCGCGAGCGTTGCCCACGCTTCTCAGCTTGCTCGAAGATAGCGATGCGCGCGTGCGCGCGGCGGCGGCGGAGGCCTTGGGCAAACTGGGCGACGAGCGGGCCATTCGCCCGCTACGTGATCGCCTGGGCGATGGCGACCCATGGGCGCAGGCCGCCGCAGCCACGGCGCTACGCCGTCTGGGCACACGATAGCGACCGGGCGCGGCACCGGAATACGCCGCGCGGACCCACCAGCGGCTGCTACGGGGCAGCGGTCTTGGCGGCAACCATTGCGCTTGCCACCCACGCCATCGCCCTGTCTGCCACCGGCACAGGGTCCGCGCCGCGATCAACCGAAAACGTGATGTGTCCCGTTTGCGTAGATATCACCACCGCATAGAGCCCTGGATAGCGCACGATGAGTGCAGGCGTCTCGCTCCACGCGCCCATGCGCGCCGCACCAGCCGTCAAGGCGAGTGCTGCCGGATTCACAACCGTCTCTTCGAAGCGGTCCGACGCGGCCATCTCGGAGGATTCGGACACGGGCCCCATCCGCGAGCACATCCCTACCAGCACGCCCCGATCCACAAGCGCCACGTACCGCACAGCGAGATCGATGGAGCGACACGCGCGCAGGACATCGGCGTACGTGTCGGACGAGCTGCCAGAGCGGTACCAGTCGTACCAGCGCGTCTCGCGATCTGTGGGCACCACCATGGCCCGGGCGGGGTAATCGGAGCTCAGAGGACCCGACTGCCCGGCGCTCACCAGCGCCGCGCCACGCAAGTACGCCAGCACCTCGGTCGCCAGCGTCGCCAGGCCATCTCCCGATCGCAGCCACAGCGCCAGGTGTCCATCTCTCAGGCCGAACAGCACCTCCCCGCGACAGCGTCCGCGCAGGATGAGGAAGTACGGCGGCCCACCCATGTCGAGGTTACCCCGACCACTGGTCAGCGTGAGCAGCGCAGGGTAGACGACGTGATATTGCGCCTGCGCAACCGCTAGTCGCGCCTGGCTGGCATCGTCCTCGCCGTGCTCTGGCGCCGACTGCGCCGCCAGCACGCCTTCGCGCACCGCAACGACACCAGCCACATCTGGCCAGCGTGTCTGAATCTCCGCGGCCACGTCGAAATCACTGCGCCCGTCCATCAGAGCCACTGACCCGTCCTCTCCGAGCAGCTGAGCGGCACCGCGCCTCAATATCGGCGTGTTTCAACCTGCCGCTCTGTGCTTCAGTCTAACACAGCGTTGGGTACGTGACTAGCCGGAAATCGCGGGCGCGACACCGGCCAGACGGGAGGGCGCCAGCGCGCTCGGCTGTGTCTTGAGAGCAGACAAGCCATCTGCCGCTCGTACGACTGCATGCAATCGCCATGACACAGCATGACGGCCTTCGACGGGACAGCAGGCCCAACATGAGGAGTTCGGGCCACTTTGGCCCGTGAATTACCGTGTGGGCAATGTGTACATTACGGCCGGCTTGGCCGGCGGCACCAGGAGAATGCCCGTGCTATCCGGCCTCCATGCCAGCGCACCGACAGTTGCGCCACCACATCCACCAGGCACCACCGCCACGACTGTGGTCGCGCTGGGGGCCTCGATCACGAGTGGGTTGTCCCGCGTGGTGCGGTCACAAACCGCCACCCAGTGACCGTCAGCGGAGAACCACACGAGCGCGTCGCCCTGGGCTGCGCTCGCCACTCTAGCAGCCACGCTCTGTGCCGCTGCATTCGGCGCTTGCACCCCGCCGCTGCCTGTGCCCGACGTGGCAGTGGCAGCCGCTGTCGCCGCGGGCGTGCCTGACGCTGCCCCAGCTTGCGGCAACGCAACTGGCCGCGACATCGTCGCCCACAGCAGATAGCGCCCATCTGGCGACCACGTGAGGAACGCCTCGTGCGCCGCCAGGTCCGCGGCGGAGTCGCCAACGTAAACCTTCCCGCCTCCGGCCGCATACAGGTGGCTTCCTGCTACCTGCCACACGCTGACCTGCGGACCGTCCACTGCTGCGGCGCCCGGCGCGCTGGCGCCGCCGGGCGCCGACGGTGTCAGTTGACCGTTGGCTCCCCATTGCAGGGACGCTCCCTGGCCGAACGCCGCGGCCGGATCGAGACGCTGGACGACCACCGCCGCCTGGGTATCGTAGACGCGCATCGCCGGCGGCTGGGGCAACAGCAGCGCCCACATCTGCGCGGCCTGCGCCACGTTCCACACGACCACACTCGACCCGTTCGCCGCGGCCAACCGCGTGCCATCAGGCGACCAGACGAGGCTCGCCGCGGGTGCGGCATAGCCATAGGGAAGGGTGTGCGCCTGCGTGCCCGATTTCGCATCCCAGACAGTAATGCTCGCCACGCCGTTGTGCGTGCCGGACATCGCCACCCACTTGCCGTCGGGTGAGATGGCGATGGCCGCACTGCCGCTCGAAGCCGGTCCGAAGGTCAGCGCGGCGGCGAGCGTCGCGGGAGTCGGCGTCGCGGTGGGCGACGGGAGGGACGTGGTCGTCGGCGTGACGAGGGTGCCCGACGTGGACCACGGCAGATGGCGGCCGCGTGAGGAAGCGACCAGCACGAGCAGCACCAGCAGGACCACAGTCAGCAGCAACGCCAGCAGACGCAGTGGGCGCGCGCGGTCACGTCGCGCAGGTCGCCTGCGGCTGAGCCGCACCGCCTCGCGCTTCTGTGTGGCCAGGTGGTTGAGCCCATCCCGCTGGCAAATCTGGCACGACTGGATATGCCGCTCGACCGCCGCGTTCATCTGAGGACTGAGCCGGCCGAAATGATAGTCTACCAGGTGCTCGCGCACGGCTTCATGGCCGAGCTTTGGAACGGTGCGGCGTCGGTCCCGCGTTGCCACCTAGTCCCCCTACGATGAAGAATATGTGCGCCATAGGCGCTCTGCCCATCGATCTCAGCCAGCGTACCGGCTGTCAACTCAACTGTCAAGCGCCAGGTGTCGACCCGGTTTAGGGAAACAAACGCTGAAACGACACCTGCCCACGTTCGTCGAGTGCCAAATAGTATAACGTCCGATCGGGATATTCCGCGTGCAGTCGTGCCATATCTTCCGGGGTGGGAGCCAGCGCGTAGAGCATGTTCCCACGCAGGTCCGGATCGTTCAGCGGCCACAGCACATAGTTATAGACGAACGAATCATCGGTCACGATGAGCGCGTGCTGCATGCGCGCACGATAGATCGCCGCCACATCCACCGGCCGATTCGCGGGAAGTCCGCTGAAGTCGCGATGCAGCGCGAGCTGGCGGGGGAGATAGAAGCCCAGATTGCAGAGGATCAGCACGCCGAGCAGCGCCCCCGCCACGACTCGCCCGACCAGCTCCGTTTCGCTTGCCTTCACCCCCATCGCCAGCATACCCACGATGCGTTGGCACCACACGGCCAGCGCGAGAATCCCGCGCGCCGTCAGCAATGCCAGGAATGGAACGGCTTCGTACAGATAACGCGGCCCCAGATAAATGCCGTGATAGAAGTAGCCTACCATCGCGAGCGCCAGTCCTGCCGCCACGCTCAGATTGAGCCAGTCCCACCTCCTGGCGGTATCCCCCCGTAGCAGCGCCAGCGGCACGAGTGCCAGCGTCAGATAGAATGGCCACCCGTACAGATCGATCAGCAGCGCGGTGAGCAGTTGATCGAGGTTGACCAGGCCCGCCGCCAACGTATGTTTGCCGTAGAAGCCCACGCCGTCGCCGAAACCGTAGCGGTCGGCGGGGGAAAACAGCGTACGTGGCGACACGACGGGACTGCCCGTCTGGGCCCAATTGTAGAGGAAATACACCGCAACCCCGAGCAACAACGTGGCGCCGCCGACGAGAACAGCGGGCAAGACGCGTCCGCGGTCCCGCCAGAGATCGCGGCCATAGAGCGCTACCACCCACGCCACCGACACTATGCCGACCACCGCGGCGCTCAGCTCGCGCGCGCAGAACATTGCCCCGAGCATACCCGCGGCGAAGCCCAGGTCACGCACCCGCCGGCGCTCGACGAACCGCAGCAGAAACACCACGTAATACACCGCGCACACCAGTGCGACGGTATGGCTCAGATACGATGCGGCGAGGTAGGCGTAGAATGGCGACAATGCCGCCAGCCCCACAGCCAGGACTCCCGTCCACGGCCCATACATGCGCCGGCCCAGCAGGTACATGCCCCAGAGTGCCGCCGTGCCCAGCAGTGGCTCGACGAGCCAGGGCACATGCAGCACGATTCCGATCGCCAGCACGGCCGACGTCGCGGGCGCGTATTGCGCGAACCAGCGCCCATGCCACGCCACCATGAAGGGTCCTTGAAACGCGGAGAGGTCGCGTGGGATCGGCGCGGCCAGCTGCCCAGACGCGAAGATCTTCGCCTGGAAGAAGTATGCGCTGGCATCCAGAATGTGCGGCTCGGCGTGATATTGCACCAGCGCCACATACGCCACGAACGCGAACGACGCCGCCAGGATTCCCGCGACGACCAATACGGGCCGCTCGCCCCACCACCGCGCCCAGGCGTCTTGCCGGCTAGTACTCTCGCTTGGATCCATGCCGGCGACACCACGCCTGTCCCCGGCGCTCGTCGCCTGTGACGCCGTCTCCCCACGTCGTCTGATATGAGCGCTCGTCGCCGCGCTCGTGCCCACCTCGATCAGCAGCGCCAGCGTCACCGCCAGCGCCACCGCCGCGCCGAGCAAGAGTGTGGCCCACAGGCTGACGCGCACGAGGGTGTCCACCACTTCGGCGGCGAACGGCCCCGGACGCTCTGGAAAGAAAGGCGCACGTACGGTTTGCTGCATCCCTGTCGCGGTGAGCCCGCTCAATGCCAGCGTGCGCGTGTTTCGATCGATGGAGAGTGTCGCGATCGGCACCGCACCAGCCATGAACTCGAGCCGCGCCGGTGACTCTGGGCGTTCGAGATAAGCGGACAGTGTCGTCGCGACGCCCACCGGTAGCTGCAGCTCGCTACTGCTGGACACCGTGCCGAGAGCGCCGAGCCGGCGGCCGCTGTGCGCGTCGCTCACGGTGATCTCGCGCCACTGACTGTACGTGGCGTTGCCGCGCATCCACGCCTGGAATTGATAATACGGATTGCCTGCCAGCTGCTGCAATTCCGGCATGCTCTCGGTGAAGTTATTTGTGCTGTCCGTGCCGTCTATCTGGAATTCCCGCTCGAGTGACGACCCAGAGACAAAGACGACCGCGCTGGGGGCGATGGGTATCGATATGGCGAGCGTCTGGCCGTCCGCGTGTACCGTCAGGTGGTCAGTACGCACGCTCGCCGATACTGGCAGCCGGGCGAACAGCAGGCAGGCGAAATCGGCCAGCACCAGCGCGGCGACCACCGCGGCGTACCATACTACCAGGAGGACCGCGCGCCATGGCCCGACCCGTTTGCGCCAGAGCAGCCACCGCCCCGACGCATGCGGCCCCACGGGCCGCCGCGGGTCCTCCCTCGTCACGAGCACTACCCCTGTCGGCCACGGGCCCGCGTCCGCACGCATCCGGCGCGGCGTCATACAGCCAGGCTCACCATGATCATATGTGGCCACGCGGTGGATGTCAATGTCCGCAGGCCTTCCGCGCGCCGCATTTCCTGAGCCGCCACAGTCTCCGTTCCATTGGTTGCTCGCGGATCCAACGGTGCGCTTCGAGGACCCGGGTCGAGCGGGTACCTAGCCCGAACATCCAGGCCATTGCCACGGCCCGCCTCCTACCCCTATAATGCGGGCCGGATGCCAATCCCCGCTCGTACAGGGATGTCCACGCGGATGAGGAGAGCCATGGGTAGCGAACGCCAGGCACCGTACGTGTCACCAACCTCGCGACGCTTGACCGGTGGGCGCCGGCTCGCCGAAGCCCGCTTCTATCGCCCTGGCCCATTGCTGGCCGCGGCCATTTTGCTCTCTCCCGCGCTGCTCGCCCTGATCGGCGGTATCGTCTCGCTCGCCGTGTGGGGCAGTATACCGGTCCTCCTGCCGCTTTTGCTGCTCCTCTGGATTCCTGTGCTTCCCACCACCTGGTTGATCATGACCAGCGTGCGCACGACTCCCGTCGGCATCGCGATCTCTCGTCCCTGGCGGCAGTGGCGGGAGATTCCCTGGGACCTCATCGAGCGCGCCGAGCGCACTGGCCGTCGCATCGTCGTGCACGCCAGTGATGGCCGTCAGATTGGCTTCAGCTTGCTGACACTCCGCGATGGCACGCGTCTCCATCGCGAAATCCTCATGCGCCTCCCCATGCACGTGCTGGATGCCCGGTTACGCGGCGACGCCCGCGACGTGCTGGGCGAACCGGTCGTTCCGCGCCCGGATGGCGGGCTCTCGGGCGGCCTGCAAGCCAGCCCGCGTCCGGTCTGGCGCTGGGCCGCGCTGGCGGCGGTGGCGGCGTCGGCGCTCGTGGCGGTGGTGGCGGCGCTGCTCCTTCCGCCACTCTTCGGCGTCCCCGTTGCCGTGCTTGGATTGATTGGTGTGGCCGCGGGCGTTGTCACGTTCACCTGGTTTCGCCAGGAGCTCGTCATCTCGGAGACCGGCATTGCCGTAATCGGTGCATTGACGCGGAAGATGCGTGAGATCGCCTGGAGCGAGATTCAACTGATCGAATACACGCCGCGGGAGCGTGTGCTCCGATTGCGCGGCGATCGACGGCTGCGCTGCCCTGGCCCCACCGTGTTGCTGCCCTCCGAGCGCGATGTCATGCGCGCGTTTCTGCACGAGTACTGCATCGGCCGCGGCGTGCCCGTGGTGGAACGGCGCTGGCTCTGGTAGTCGCGTGAGGCTAATCGCGTGAGGCACAACACTTGCATATGCCCTCTTCCTACGACAGTCCGGCGGCGAGCGCCGCGGCGCTGTGGAGGGAGGATGAACTGTGCGGTGGAGGCTACATCACTTGCCCTGGCTTGGTCGGTCGCTCGCCAGTGCGCCAGCGGCGTTGGGGTTGGTCTCGCTGGGGTCGCTCAGCCTGCTGCTTGCCGCCTGCGGGCCAATCTCACAGGCGGCGCCCAGCCAAACTTACTTTCCAGTCATTCACGCTCCGTCGGCGGGAGACACCCCCACGCCTGGCCCGCTGACGTACACGGTCGGCGCGTGGCCCTCGAACTCGGCGCCCGCACCCTACGGCCAGGTGACGATTTACGTGTCCTTTCGCAATGAAGGGGTCCCGGTTGCCGGTGCCGCCGCCTCAGTAACCGTCCAATATCCCGGGCACTGGCGGTCCTTCGGATCGGTTAAGACGGACCATAGCGGATTTGCCGCCATCGTCGTGCCGGTCGGAGGAGTGCTGGCCGTCAATCACGGCAGCGGCGAGCAGAGTGTCCTGGTGAATGTCCAGGTCAACTACCAGGGACAAAGCTACCAGGCTACGACCAATTTCACACCCTTGCCCTGATTGCCGCGTACGCAACCCGCCGCCGCCATGTCGCGGAGCTATCGAGCTATCTCGCGGATCCCGCGGTCAGCCGCGCGCTCCCGCGCCCACTGCGACTCTCGCATGGACCGCGTCACCCACCTGGAACGGCATGGTCCCAGAGCTTGGCGTCGTCCTTTGCCGGCGCAGGCGTGAGGGCAGGATGCCGATCTCCTCGCGATACTTGGCGATGGTGCGACGAGCGACGATCATATTGCGCCGCGCCAGCAACTGCGTGAGCTGCTCGTCGCTGTAGGGGCGTCGCGGATTCTCCGTAGCGATCATCTCACGCAGAGCCTTCTTGACCGGCAGAGAGCTATCGAAGAAGTCGTCAAACGGCACGGTCCGGCCATTGGGCAGCAACACGAACTTGCCATCGGTTGCCCGGCTCACCGTGGACTCATGGAGCTCCACCCGCTTCGCCACATCCGCACGCGTGAGCGGCTTGATCCCACTCGGCCCATGTACCAGAAAGTCGCGCTGCAGCTCGATCAGCGCGTCTGACACGCGCTGCATCGTATCCCACCGCTGCTTGAGCGACGAGATGAACGTCTGCGCCTGATCCACGTATTGGCGCACATGCGCGCGCTCGCTTTCCGTATATCCCAGCGACGTGGCTTCTTTCTTGACGCGCTGGTATTCGTGGCTCACGCGCATGTCATACCGCCGCGACTCGACGACCTCCGCTTCGAAGACGCCGTTCCGCTGGCGGATGATCACGTCCGGCCGCACGGGAGCCGCGACGCGAGCCAGGTTGGCGAAGTCCGGGTCAAACCCATGGGCCGGATACGGATGCAGATGCGTTCTGATGAACGCCCATTCGGCCTCCACCATCTTCGGCGTCTGCCCGATGGCGTGGGCGACCTCGCGGAAATGGCGGAACGCCAACGGCTTGAGGAAGTCGCGCACCAGCAGCTCGGCGAGTGGGCGTCCTTGTCCGGCCGCGGCCAGTCGCCGCAATTGGATCAGCAGGCACTCCTGTGCGCTTCGGGCGCCAATCCCAGGGGGATCGAGCCGCTGCAGCGCGTCGACGACGCGCGCCACGTGGGCTGCCGAGCACTGCATGGCATCCGCCCCCTCCTCTACGATGCGCGGCGGCAGGTAACCATGGCTGTCGAGGCTGCCGACGACATACTCGGCGATCTCCGCATCCTCCTGCGGACACGCCATCCACAGCGCTTGCAGCAGGCCTTCAGCACGACCTTGCCCCGCCGCCACACGCAGCATGGGGTCCGTCCCATCGTCCTCCACGGCCCCAGACCCGGCGCCATCCAAACCCGCGTAGTCCATCGTCGCGCTGTTGAATCGGTCAGTATCGCCATTGGCCGCCCCAGCCAGCCCGCAGACCGGGCACGGCAAATTCGGGTGATCTAGCCCGGTGCCGCAGCGGATGCACCACTCACGCTCTTCTATCTCGAACGCTGGATTCTCGTCCCGCTCGTGTGCGATAGCGGCGGCGAGCTCCTGACTCGAAAGCTGCAAGAGCCGAACGGCCGCGATCTGCCGGTACGAGATTACCGGCTGTTGCTGCGGCAGCGTGGTGAGTTCATAACGTGCTTCCATCGCGCCAAATCCTCTCTGCGAAAGCCGGCCGCCACACCTGAATAGCCGATAGAGCCAGAATAGCAGACATCCAGCCAGCTATAGCGCCGACGCCACACCTAAGCAATTCGCATGCCGGGTGACGCCAGTTTGATTGCGCCGCGCCCCAACATATGCGAAACTGTCAGGGTTGGAGCGGGCTGGAGCAGGTTGCCGCGATAGCTCAGCCCCGCTGGTTGGGAGGCGCATACCGTGTGGATCATCGCGCTCGGACTGGGCTCACTCGTCTTTCTCTCGGCGGCCGTCATCGCCGCGGCGCTCATCCTGCGCGGCCAGTGGGATGAAATCGGTCACCGGCGCTGATCACCGGCGCTGATCAC
>CAYQFU010000005.1:19372-43732 GCA_964416775.1 uncultured Ktedonobacterales bacterium | reverse complement strand
TCACCGGCGCTGATCACCGGCGCTGATCACTCCGCAGCGCCACTGACGCCGCGCCGGCCCCACTTCAATGCGCTCGGCGCTGGATCGCCACCCCTTGCCCTTACCGCAGCTACACATACCGTGCGATGAGCGCTGCCACGTCCTCTGGGTCATCGGGCTGGCGTTCGCCGCGTAGCCAGCGGCGTACCGCCTCCCCGGCCGCGCTCTCGGCGCATGTCACTTCCATCAGCCGCGTGAAGTTGATGGACGATAGGGCGCTCTCGGGCAGCGCTTGCAGCGCCTCGATCCACGCGAGACGCAGGCCATAGCGGTCAACTGTCTCCCCAGTGCTCAGACGCCGCGGCTCCTCATAAGCGCCAGTAACCAGCGTCAATGCGGCGCCCGCGGCAGCGAGCAGTCCACGCCAGTCCTCGGGCGTGCGAGCGTCGCCCGCCCGCGCCCGCGCGCGCGCCGCCGTCGACGATACGTGTGCCAGCCCTGGCGGCAGCGGCAAGTAACGCACACCGACGGCGTAAGGGCGATTGGCAGGGACATCCAGCAGCGCCTTCAGGTCCGCCTCGCTCCCCTCATCGCGCGGCACCACCAGCAGCGCGGCGGCGGAGAACAAGCGCCGCAGCGCCAGCTCGCGATCGTCATAGTAGCGCGGATCGAAGATCTGCACGATCTTGTCATACCCGACGATCAGCCAGAGCTCCGTCTCCGCTCCTATGATCGTCCGGAGCGCCTCAGCCTGGTCGGCGTATAGTCCCGCGTCCATCAGCAGCAGCCCATCCGCCGCTCGCCGCCGCAGATGCGCCTCCAGCTGCACCACGCGATCTCCCAGCGAGGCGCGGGTCACGCGTTCTTTGTCCACGGTGACGCGTGCGAAGGCCCACAGCAAGGTGTCCAATCCCAGGGCGGCGTCGGCCGCCTCCGCCACGGCCGCATGGGCGATGGTGAGCGGATTGAACGAGCCAGCGAACACTCCAACGCGAGATGCCTGCTGGATATGGCTGCCACGCGCAAGGACGTGGACGCGCGCTGGCCCGCGCTGGCCGGAGCGAACCCGGGCGTCGGCCTCCAGCACCTTTGGCACATCCATCAGATCATGGCTGGCCGCGCGGTAGTCGTCATGCCATTGCTGCTCGTCACTCAGCGTATCCGCCCGCATGCCGCGTCTCCTCGGTGTTGACGCCCCTCGACGCCAATGCATATCATGCGTCCACGGCCGGTGGGGACGCCAGCCCGAGGAGCCACACGATGACCGCGATCATGATCCTCGCCGCCGGACGCTCCAGCCGCATGGGCGATCACAAGCTCTTGCTGCCGCTGGGCGGCCGCCCGGTCGTAGCGCATAGTGTCGGCGCGGCGCTCGCCTCGTCGCTGCGCCCCATCGTCATCGTGCTCGGCCACGACGCCGCACGTGTGCGGGCCGCGCTGCCCCCAGGCGATCTACTCGTCGTAGAGAATCCGGCATACGCGGATGGCCTGTCCACATCGGTGCGCGCTGGGCTCGATGCTCTCCCTCAGGGCGTCACTGGCGTCATCAACGCACTTGCCGATCAGCCATTTGTCACCGCGTCTCATTTCCAACGCATCGCCGAAACCGCCCACACGATGGGCGCTCCCATTGTCGTCGCCACCTACGGCGGTCAGCGCGGCAATCCCGTCTACTTCGCCCGCTCCTGCTTCGACGAGCTGCGCGCCGTCTCTGGCGACGCGGGCGGCCGCGTCGTCATCGCACGGCACTCGGCCGAGGTGGTGCCGGTAGAACTCGGCGATCGGGCGGCGGCGCTGGACATGGACGTGCCGGCTGACTACGACCAGCTGCTGGCGCTCTGGAGTCAGCGTAACGTGTAGACGTCTCGCCGGCACGCTCATTCGCTGTCCATTACGCTGAAATGGGCTGTCCCGCGTGCCACATAGCCAGCAGCGCATCATCGGCCTCGGGCACGTACGACCGCAGCAGCCTCGTCTCGGCTCCGCCGAGCGTGTACGCGCCGAGACCGGCTGGAAGCACAGCCGTATCGCCCAGCCCAAGCTCCACGCTCGCTCCCGAGGGCGTGGTGACCTCGCACGCGCCCGCCAGCACCGACACAATCTCGCAGCTGGATGGTCGCGTCGCCGCCGCCAGCGCTCCGGAAAGTCGAATCTCTTCCAGCACGAAATACCGGCATCCCACCAGCACCCGCCGCTGCGCGGCCGGCGACTCCCCCGGCACCGCCACCGGCCGCACGGTCTCTGGTCCCGCAGGCGTGTAGCGCATCACGTCGAGACTCTGGGCCACGTGCAGCTCGCGCGGCCTCCCATTGGCCTGGAGCCGGCCGTAATCATAGAGCCGGTAGGTGACGTCGGAATACTCCTGCAGCTCATACAGCACCACCCCAGCACCAATCGCGTGGACCGTGCCCGCGGGCACGAACACCACATCGCCAGGATGGGTTTCGAAGGTGTGGAGCAGACGCTCCAGCTGGTTCTGCATGATCGCCTGGCGTACTTCGTCTTCCGTGGCGGGCCGTTCCAGCCCATAGACGAGTTGCGCGCCCGGCTCCGTGTGCAAGATATACCAGGCCTCTGTCTTGCCAAGCTTGCCGCCCTCATGAACGCGGGCGTACTCGTCGTCGGGATGTACCTGCACCGATAACCGGTCGGCCGCGTCGATGAACTTCGCCAGCAGCGGAAAGCGGTGCCCAAACACGTCCAGTGAGCGGTGGCCGATCAGCGATTCGCCCAGTTCGTCCACGAGCTGTCCCAACGTTTTCCCCTCATACGGCTCGTTGAGCGCCACGTTGCCAATTTCGGTCTCCCACGACTCGCCGACACGAGCGCCCGGTGGCAGATGCTTGCCCGCGATTTGCCCCAGGTGCTGGTCCCCCCAGATCGTCTCATGCAAGCTTG
The DNA here is from genome assembly GCA_964416775.1 of uncultured Ktedonobacterales bacterium. GTDB lineage: Bacteria > Chloroflexota > Ktedonobacteria > Ktedonobacterales > JADMIN01 > CAYQFU01. Next base: position 40,855 of record CAYQFU010000005.1, on the reverse strand, counting down.
ACTGCAGCTTGATCGGCTGCAGACCGCGCGAGCCTACACTCATGGCTTCTCCCTCTCTCCGTAGCGGCAAACTATCGTCTGTATGCGCACATTCCGCCGCACATGGGTCGCGACCCAGGGGCCGCGAAGCCTTCGAGCGCCGTCCGAGTTGTGCGGCCGCGTGGTGACCCGTTGTGGAGGAGTCTCTGGCAAAGTCCCTCGACCCTCACCCCCAGTATAGTCTCTCACCACGTCAGGAGTCCTGAGCCCGTTCTCTTGGGCGCGCACCACGCCCATAAAGAAACGCCGCGAGGGTTTGGCCCTCGCGGCGTTTCTTGGTGGCGCACCGTCTACGAGACGCGGTTCAGTAGCTCCACAGCCCGCAGCACGGCGTCGCGCGCCTCATCGGTGGGGAGGTCGCGCAACGTGTCTTCGACGTGGCACTTCAGGACCTCGATAGCCACGCGATCCATTGCCGCGCGTGCCGCGAGAATCTGTGTCACGACCTGCTCACACGACTTGCCGTCCGCCAGCATACCGATGATGCCGCGAATCTGCCCTTCGATGCGGCGCAGTCGCAGCTGAATGTCGCTTTCGGTTCCTTGTGCTGCTGTCACTATGGTGCTCCCCGCTGCCCGCCGTGTTCGCGCTGCTAAGCGGCGGCGCTGAGCGCGGCTTCGACATGGTTCTTCACATCTTCGCGCGGCCGCGCGCCGATGAGCTGATCCACCAGCCGCCCATTGCGGAAGAGCAGCAGCGTTGGAATACTCCGGATGCCATAGCGTGCCGCTACGTTCGGATTGTAATCCACGTTCAGCTTCGCAAAGACCACCCGGCCCTGGTACTCACGTGCCAGGTCTTCGAAAGCTGGTGCCATCATCCGGCAGGGACCACACCACTCGGCCCAGAAATCCACGATCACAGGCTTGTCTGACTTGGTTACCTTCTCCTCGAAGTTCTGATCAGTCACTTCGATGTACGCATTGGCCACGGTTTGTTCCTCCTGGGGCAACGACGCTTCCGCTTGCCTATCTCTTACCCTACCTGGGTACCGTACACATCATACCACGCAACTGACCCTCGATCAAGCACCGCATGCTCGCTACTTTGACGACACCTGCGCCCGATGCTATCATCACAGTAGTCATGCCGCGCGGAGACCCCGCGGAGTGTGCGGGGACGCCAGCCCACCGCTCGTACGCCCGCCCCGCCGCCTCTCGACCGGCGGGAGGAGTGCACCCTATGGCCCTGCCTGACGGCACCATTTATCTCGACCATGCCGCGACCACACCCACGGACCCAGCCGTCGTCGCGAAGATGCTGCCTTACTTCAGCGGGGCCTTCGGCAATCCGAGCAGCATTTACGCCCTCGGTCGCCGCAGCCACCAGGTGCTCGACGAAGCCCACGCGCTCGTGGCACAGGCGCTGAATTGCCGGCCGACGGAGATCATCTTTACCGGTGGCGGCTCCGAGGCGGACAATCTCGCCATCAAGGGCGTCGCCCTCGCTGCCCGGCGCCGCGGCATGCATGTCGTCACCAGCGCCATCGAGCATCATGCCGTCCTCCACACCTGCCAGTTCCTCGAACAGCAAGGACTCGAAGTCACCTACCTGCCCGTGGATGGCTTTGGCCGTATTGATCCCAGCCAGGTCGCCGCCGCCCTGCGCGATGACACTGCCCTCGTCACCCTCATGTACGCCAACAATGAGGTCGGCACCATTCAGCCCATCGCGGAGATCGGCGCGCTGTGCCGCGCGCGGCGCATCCCCTTCCATGTGGACGCCGTCCAGGCCGGGCCAACGCTCGATCTAGATGTCCAGCGCCTCAACGTAGATCTTCTCTCCCTGTCCGCGCACAAGTTCTATGGCCCCAAGGGAGTGGGCGTCCTCTATGTCCGTCAGGGCACCCGCCTCCAGCCGCAGATCCTCGGCGGCTCGCAGGAGCGCAACCGGCGCGCCGGCACCGAGAATGTGCCTGGCATCGTCGGCGCCGGCGAGGCTCTGCGCCTGGCCCGCCACGACCGCGACGCCGAAAGCGCACGGCTCGTGCGGCTCCGCGATCGCCTCATCGAAGGGGTGCTGCGCCTGCCCGACACACGCTTGACCGGCCACCCAACCGACCGCCTCCCCAATAGCGCCAGCTTCGCGTTCGCCGGCATCGAAGGTGAATCGCTGCTGCTCAACCTCGACCTGCTCGGGATTGCCGCCTCGAGTGGCAGCGCCTGCACCACTGGTGCTGTCGAGCCGTCGCACGTGTTGACCGCCATGGGCCTTTCAGCCGACGAGGCCAGGGGCCATCTTCGCCTGACACTCGGTCGCAGCACCACGGACGCGGATATTGACACCGTGCTGCAGGCTCTGCCAGACATCCTGGAGCGTCTGCGCGCGCTGGCAACGCCCGGTGCACTGGTCTAGCGCCGGCGACACACGTGCCAGGCCCCGTGGGCACGCGCGGGACGTCGTTGCGTTCTTCACGCTGGCCCACGGCGTGCAGCTTGGCCTAGCGCGCCCCCTGCGTGGGGCACGAGACTGACTGGCGGGCGCCACCAGCTCTGGCGGCATTCAGGAGGGAGCAGGCGCTTTGCAGGAGACCCGGCGAGAGCATGTGCCCTTCGTATCACGCTTGAAACCAGTCAACGGTAATTCTAAGCCACAGCCTGCCCGCGGCGTGGTACGACGCCCGGCACCGTCAGAATTCGATCTCATCGTCACCTTCGCCAGCGATGAGCAGGCTCGCGAGGCCCTGCTCGCGCTGCGCCGGGAGGGCTTTGGCCCCAATCAGGCCGTTCTGCTGACCCGCGGACCACTCGCTCAAGACGAATTCGAGCTCGCGACCGAGATCTTGCGCCGCGAGTCGTACACGGCCTTCGCCATCATAGCGGTCACTGAGATTATCGTGGGCACACTGGTTGGCGCCACCATCGGCTGGCTCATCGGGCTGTTCCTCTTCCAGCCCGCGGTCGGCCCGATTTGGCAGCCTATCCTGGTCGCCGCTGGCATTGGGTTGCTCGTTGGCATCGTGGTCACCATTTTCGACTTCTTCCGCTGGCGCAACGTCCATCTCCCCAGCCCTGGTGAGGCAGCCATCGCGCTCCGGATCCGCGGCGGCGACGCCCCCGTTCGTCTCGCCCGCGCCGAAGCCGTGCTCCAACAATTTGGCGGCCAGCGAGAGGCCGGCTGACCGCACTCGCCACCGGTCCTCCCTGCCACGACGCACGTCCACTGACGCACATCCCCGTTTGACATGTCCGGGCAACGGTCCTTGCGCGGGTCCTCTTTCAGGTCGCGCCGCTCGCCATGCGCGCGCATGAGCTACCCTTGGCCCTCGTTTTGCATTTGAGCCTATCAGACTGCACGGTATTCTTGCACGCAGCTAGGACGCGAAGGCGCACAGGCAAGGGATGCCCCGGCGCCAGCTTGTCCAGGAAGGCACCAGGCGAATGACTATCACAATTCACCAGGGGATGGAGGGGATGGGCCACGTGGCGCAGCAGCGCGACCGGTATGGCGCCGCATTCGTCCTCTCTGGAGGCGCGGCGCGCGGAGCCATCCAGGTAGGGATGCTTCAAGTGCTGCTGGAGCATGGCATCGTGCCCGATCTGATCGTCGGCACGTCCGTGGGCTCGTTCAACGGCGCCTGGCTGGCGCGCCACCCGACACCAGCGGGCATGCAAGGCCTCGAAAACGTTTGGATCCGCGTGCGTTACGATCACCTCTTCCCAGGTGGCGCGGTCGGGGTTCTGCTCCACGTGGTGCGGCACCGGCCGTCACTCTATACCGACGACGGCATTCGCAGCTTCATCGAGCGCACCGCCATCGAGGGCGAATTCTTCGACTGCACCTTCGAGGACTTGCACATACCGCTTGCTGTTGTGGCCACCAACCTCACCCGAGGCCGGCCCGAAGTCTTCCGCAGCGGACCAATAGCACCTGCCTTGTTGGCGTCTGCTGCCATTCCCGCCGTGCTGCCACCCGTTACCATCAATGGCGAGCAGTATGTCGACGGCAGTCTCCTCGACAACGTCGGATTGCGCGTCGCCATCGAGCAGGGCGCTGAGCGCATCTACGTGCTTGACACCAGTTGGGACGGCATGGCTACACGGCCCGTCACTACCTTCGAGTCCGTCATCGATCGCAGCCTCGAAGTCGTCATGGCGTTCCACCTGCAGTCGGCGCTCGAATACTTCTCGCGGCACGCCGAAGTGGTGCTGCTGCGCAGCGAGCACGCGGTGGTCAATAACGCGCACGACTTCCATGCGACCGCCGAGTTGATCGCGCATGGCCGTATGGTTGCCGAGCGCGTGCTGGCCGCCCCGCGACGAGAGTCCGTTCGCGCCATTCAGCAACGCCGGGGTGCTATCCAACCCGCGCAGGCACGCGCGGGCCAGTGGGGCGCATGGCTGCGCGGTGACGCCGTTCGCCAGGTCTTCTCCGCCTCAGCCCTCCTGCGGCGTGCACGGTTCGGCGGCCGTTCTCCCGCCCAGGGCGCGGCGGATGGCGGCGTCGTACGCACGATCCGCCCACCCGAGCAGTTCGAGTCGCCATCCGAGCAGGTAGCCGGCTAGCCTGATGGGGACCCGCTGGCGCGCGCCCTCGATCCGTTATTGCGTCGCCCGGAACCGATACCCTACCCCGCGTTCCGTCGTGATGTACCAGGGATTCGCCGGATTCGGCTCGATCTTCTCGCGCAGGCGCCGGACATACACCTTGAGATAGTCTAGCTCCCCGGCGTATTCATCTCCCCACACGCGCCCCAGCAGCGTCTGATGCGGCAGCACATGTCCGGCGTTCCGCACCAGGTGGTAGAGCAGGTTGTATTCGGTCGGCGTAAGATTGATGACACGCCCAGCAACGCGGACCTCTCGGCGACCAAAGTCCATCGTCAGCTCGCCGCACTCGAAGGCTGGTGCGTGCTCGGTGGGCGCGAACATCTGCGTTCGGCGCAACACGGCCCGCGCACGCGCCAACAGCTCCAGGTGGCCGAACGGCTTCGTCACGTAGTCGTCCGCTCCAAGCTCGAATCCGCGCACCTTATCGATCTCCCCGCCCCGCACGGTGAGGAGAATCACCGGCACATCGCTGATCTGCCGGACGCGCTGCAGTGCCTCCAGCCCGCTCAGCTTGGGCATCGCAATGTCCAGAATCATGAGATCAGGGGCATGGTCATAAAACGCCTGCACGGCCGCTTCGCCATCCGCCGCATGAATAATCTCCCCGTCCGTCCAGTGCAGCGCGATGATCGTCGCCACGACCTCACGCACATCGGCTTCGTCGTCAGCTACCAGAACTTTCATGACAAGTCCTCACTGGTGCTGCCGTTCCCCGCCACCGCGGCAGGCTCTGGATCGGGCAGCCAGCAACAGAAGCGGCACCCGCGTCCAGCATTGTTCTCCGCCCAGATACGGCCGCCGTGCAGCTCAACCTGCGCCTGCGCGATGGCCAACCCCAGACCCGATCCCTGGCCAGGACTGCCGGGACAGCGATAATAGCGATCGAAGAGGCGAGGAATCGCGTCCGCGCGCAGCCCCGGCCCATCGTCACACACGTCAAGACGAATGCCCCGCCGTTCGTGCCAGGCGCTCGCCTCGATGGCGGCACCTTCTCCCGCATATTTGTGGGCATTAGCCAGTAGATTGATGACGATCTGTTCTAGCCGTCGAGCATCTCCCCAGAGGAGCAGCTCATTGCTCGCCACGCGCCATGTCAGCGTCTGTCCTCGGCTGGCACAGAGCGGCGACAGCACGTCAACCGCCTGCCGTAATACGTAGCCGCAGGCATGCCACGCGCACTGGAGCACGGGCCGTGACTCCTCCAGCCGAGCCAGCTCGAGGAGATCGCCCACGAGCAGCGATAGTCGCGCGGCGTTGCGCTGAATGTTGCCCGCCAGCCGCTGCTCCACGGATTCTCGCTGCCCTGCCACAAGCGCGCCAGCCTGAGCTGCCCCCGCTTCCGCCAGCATGCCCGCGCTCGCCTGGATCGCCGCCAGCGGAGTCAGCAGCTCGTGCGAGACATGCGCCAGCAGCTCGCCGCGCGTCCGCTCGAGTGCCAGCGCTTCGGATGTCCAGGTCAGCGCCAGGTGTCGGACCCGCGCTCCACGGCTGTTCTGTCGCGTCTGCACGACGCGCAGCACGAACACGCATGCCGCCAGACCCGCGACGACCATCACTTCGACGCCCGCCGCGTCAGGCGGCGGCATGCCCTGGGCTGTTTGGGGCGCCAGCATCACCGCCAGTCCACCGCCAGCGAGCACAACCATGCCCACGAGCAGGGCCCCCGGGACACCGGCCTCCGTATCGAGGGCAAGCGCCGTGAGCAGAAACAAATACACCAACGGGCTGGCCCACCCGCCGCTCAGCGCTACGATCGGCGCCGCCAGCCCGCCGAGCGCCAGCGTCCACCCGACCTGCTGCCATCTGGACGATGATTCCTGTGTGCGCCCCCCATCTACAGGCAGCGCCAGGAGCGTCACCAGGACGAGCAGCCCCAGCAGCGCGACTGCCCAGCGGTGTTGCGTCATGAGCGCCGACCGATCTGGCAGTGGCAGCCACATCGCCTCGATGAGACTCACCGCGATCAGCAATCTAGCGAATCCCGCGGTGAGCATGCGCTCACTCGCTATGGCAGCTCGGTACCCGGTGCCCAAATTCATGGGTAGCGTCCGATCGCTCCAATCCGCCCCACACGATGATCTCACCTGTCCAACCACCACCCGTATCGGTGCGGTCCGCTCGTTTACGCTCTCTGGCGCCAGGAAATTAGCAGATTGCATACCAGCGGCGCCTGCGTCCGCCTTGCTCGCCACTCGCAGTGCCACGACGACGCCCGCGTTCCATCTCTACCAACCTCGCGTGCTTTGAGTGCATTCGTGCGCGTATGATAGAGCGGAGCCTCAAAAGAGCCTATCGCGCCGCGGGCGATCGCCGTGCTCTCATCTAACGCGATCTAACGCCCACCGCGCGCGACCGAAGAGGAGCCGCGAAGCATGTATGTGCGTGACGCGCAAGTGCGTGAATGGCTCGATGCCCAGACCTTCGAGGAGGCGGCTCTGCGCCGGAACCTCGACGACATTCGCCGCATCAACTCCTGGTTGGGCTGGACGCGCTTCGCCGTGCGCGAAGTCTTGCGCCACGTGCGCACGGGGACCACTGGTGCGTTCTCCCTGCTCGACGTGGCATCCGGCTCAGCCGACATTCCCTGCGCCATCGCCACGCGCGCGTGGCAGCTCGGAATGGAGCCACGCATCGTCGCCACGGACATCAGCCCGCAGGTCGTCGAGATCGCCCGGCAGAAGGCTGCCAACATGCCAGCGATCCGCATCGAGCGCCAGGATGCGCTGGCGCTTCCCTATCCGGACCGCGAGTTCGACGTCGGCCTGTGTACACTGGCCCTGCACCACTTCGATCCGGCGCAAGCTGCGAGCCTGTTACGCAATCTCAAGCGCGTCAGCCGGCATGTGTTCGTCTTCGATGTTGCCCGCTCGCGTGCCGCGTACGCCGGTGCCGTGCTGCTGACGCGGCTCGTCCCCATGGAGCGCATGACCAGACATGACGCCCCCACGTCGGTTCGCCGCGCCTATTCGGTTGCCGAGCTGCGCGCGTTCGCCGACGCCGCGGGCTTGTCCGATGCGCGCGTCTGGATGGGCGTCCCATTTCGGCTGGCACTGGAAGCCTCTGGAGCGGCATGAGCAGCCACATGAGCAGCCAAGGGTAAGCGCGTTCGAGCACAACTGAGCGGAGGTCACCGGTGACGGCACATGCGGACGTATACGATGTCGCGGTAGTCGGCGCCGGCCCTGCCGGATCGGCCACCGCCATCCACCTTGCCCGCGCTGGCTGGCAGGTCGCCCTGGTTGATCGTGCAACCTTCCCACGCGACAAACCCTGCGCCGAGTACCTGAGCCCGGCCGTCGAGCCCCTGCTGCGCCAGCTGGGTGTTCTCGCGCAGATCGAGGCCACCCGTCCGGGCCATCTGCGCGGCTTCCGCATCTTTGCTCCTGGCGGTCGCGTCTTCCAGGGCGACTTCGCCGCCACACGCGACGCCGCCGGCAACAGCCTGTTCGAGACGGGCCTGGCCGTGCCGCGCCTCCGTCTGGACGCCGCACTCGGCACTGGCGCCGTCCAGGCCGGTGCTGAATTCGTGCAGGGCTGGCGGCTCGCCCAGATCGCCCGCGAAGGTCAGCACAACAACGCCACCTTCCTGCTATCTCCCACGCCGGGTCATGAGCCCATTCGCGCCCGTCTCGTGGTCGCGGCGGACGGTGTGCATTCCACAGTTGCCCGCCGTCTGGACCTGCATCGTCCCAGCCGCATGCGCAAAGTCGCACTGGTCGCGCACATGCGTGGGATCGCGGGTCTAACCGAGTACGGCGAAATGCACGTGGCGGGTCGCCGCTACGTCGGGCTCGCCCCGCTCGAGCCCCCGGACGCCGGTGACCGCTGCAATGTCGCGATGGTGGTGGACGAGGCGCGTGACGGCTCCGCGCTCGCCGGGCGCCCGCAGCCGTTCCTCCTGGACGCGTTGGAGACCTTCCCTGGGGTGCGCGGGCGTCTGGCTCGGGCGACTGTCGTGCGCCACACGCTCACCACCAGCCGGCTCTCCGTGGCGGCGCGCCGCATCGTGGCCGATGGATTGCTGCTGGTCGGCGATGCGGCGGGCTACTACGACCCCTTTACCGGCGAGGGCATCTACCGCGCATTGCGCTCCGCTGCGCTGGCCGCGCAGGTGGCGACGCAGGCACTGGCCTGTGGCGACTTGACCGCGGCGTCTCTCGCGCCGTACGCTCAGCTGTACCGTCACGAGTTCCGCGGCAAGCGCCTGATCGAAGCCATCATTCAGAGCGCCGTCCAGGTGCCGCCCTTGATGGATCAGATCGCCGCGGCCATGCTCCGGCACAAGGGCATGGCCGACACGGTCGTGGCCGTCACTGGTGATTTCCTTCCGCCGTCCGCGATTCTGCGTCCCAGCTTCCTGCTCCGTCTGCTCGTGTGAGGCGACCTACCGTCGGCACAGCCGTCCCTCAAAATTCCCTCAAAATTGCAACAGGCACGTCTCCAGCGTCAGCCCCGGCCCGAAGGCCATCATCACGCCCCAATCCCCCGGCCGGGCACGCCCGGAGCGCATCAGCTCATCGAGAATGAGCAGCACCGTCGTCGACGAGCAGTTGCCATGCTCGCCCAGCACCTTCCACGAGAGGCTCATCTGCTCATCGCTCAGCTCCAACCGGCGCTGGATCGCCTCCAGAATGCTGGGACCTCCCGGGTGGATGAGCCAGTGCGCCACATCGCCCACATGCAGATCGTGCGGGTCCAGCAGCCTCGCCATCGCCCCTGCCACATGGCGCCGCAGCGTCACTGGAACGCGTGGCGACAGCCCCATGATGAAGCCGAAGTCCGAGATCGTCCACGACATCTGGTCCGCGCTGGAGAAGTCGGCCATGCAGTACGTGTCGACCACGCGCGGTCCCGCGCTGGCGCCGTCCGCCGCCAACACCACTGCGGCCGCCGCGTCGCCGAAGAGCGCGAACGAGGTCAGCATGTCCGCGTCCAGCACTGGAGCGAAATGCAGACTGGAGAGCTCCACGCTCAGTACGGCCGCCATCGCGTCAGGGCGAGCCTGCACGGCCGCGACAGCCTGACGCAGGCCGACGATCGCACCGTAACACCCCATGTGGCCGATCACCACGCGCCGCGTGTCGAGCGGCATGCCCAGGTCGCGTGCCAGCTGAATGTCCAGTCCGGGCGCCGAGTACCCCGTGCAAGACACGGTGATGAGATCGGTAAGGGCCTGCACGGATATTTGCTCGCCTTCTTCCAGGCACGCTTCCATCGCCGCACGGCCGACGGCGTATGCCGCACGCTGATATTCCATCATGCGCTCGCCTGTCGTGCGCGGGCCTCGGTAGAAGGATCGTAGATCGACCGCGCTCTGCCGCCGCTCCACCCGGCTGGCCGCGAATAGTCGCTCGATGTGGCGCGCGCGCTGGCTCTGGCTCGTATCGTGTGCCCCATCCATCCCCAGAGTCTGTTCGAGCGCGAAGGCGAGAATCTCGTCCTGAGAGTACTGATGGCCGGGCTGCGCGGCAGCCACAGACAGGATGCGTGGATAGATACCCAATCCAGCATGCTCCGATCCCCACTCAACCAGCGTCGCGTCTCGGCGCGGTTCTCGACCTCACCACCAGGACGATCGCAGCCGTGGCCGTCTCGCCCCAGGTTGATGAGCCTCGCCGCGCTCACTCAACCCCACGGCGAGGCTTCATCACCAGATGCTATCACCATAGTGGCTTGGCTCGCTTGTCCTGCGTGTGCGAAGTCCCGCGCACGACACGCGCTCGGGCGTAGCGCACCGAACGTGCCAGCGGAAGCGCAACGCACCCTGCTCTCATAGACGCGCGCACGATACACTGTGGCGTATGTCACTGCATAGGCACGGCGTTGCATGTTACAGTTCCGGTGGCAGACATGAGACGTGCACTCATGAGGTGAACGATATGGACGTGGTCGACGTGATCGAGTCCTTGGCCGCGACGCCAGTGTGGCTCCGCTCGGGCTTTGCCGAGCTTTCGGGCACCGCCGCGTACCGCGCGCCTCATCCTGGCGAGTGGTCGGCGCAGGACATCCTGGCGCACCTGCGGGCGAGCGATGCCATCCTGGCACCGCGGATCATGCAAATACTCACCCGGCCCAACGCCCCACTCGCTGGGTACGATGAGCGCGTGTGGGCGGCCCTGGCGGCCCGTGCGCGGCTACCGCTTTCCGTGCAGCTTGCCGCCTTCGAAGCTCACAGAGCTGAGCTGGTCAGCCTCCTCCGTACGCTCACGCCCGCGGAGTGGGCGCTCGCCGGGCAACACGAAACGCGCGGCAAACTGACGGTCAGCGACATCGCCACTGACCTCGCCGCGCATGAGCGAGAGCACCAGCTCCAGTTTCAGGCGCTGCTGTCCCCGTCTGTCTCCAGTTCACCCATTCCACCTGGCGATCCGTCCCCTTCTTCGCACCCTCACCTGCCCCCGCGAAGCCTCAGCTGACACACGTCTGGCGCTCTTCCTGGGTGATCGCTCCCGCTCTGCGTGGCGGCGCGCGGTGGCCGACTTGCGTGCGCCAACGCGCCGCGTCACCTGGATTCGGCAAGACGGTCAGCTCTCGCCCTTACATCTCCTGGCCTGCATAGCGTGCGACCAGCAAATTGGCAAATGCCGCCGCGGCCGGTGAGGGCGTGCGCTCAATGTGGCGCACCAGACCAATCGTGCGGTGCGCCGGCCTGCCTTCCAGTGGACGACACACAGGCGCTGGCCCGCCCTCCTCCCGCACCCTGCTTGCCAGCGCCGGCAACAGCGCGACACCCAATCCCGCCCCCACCAGCCCTCGCATCGTCGCAAGCCCCTCCGCCTCAAACGCAATCCTCGGCGTGAAGCCGGCGCGAGCGCAGGCTTCGCGCGTGATGGTCCTCAGCTCGCCAAAGCTGGCGCCCAGAAAGATGAACGGCTCGTGCGCGAGATCCGCCAGCCGCACTTCCCCGAACTGCGCGAGCGGATGATGTGGTGGCACTGCCGCTACCAGCTCGTCGCGCAGCAACGGGATGGCCGAGAGCTCTTTGCCGGGCTCAGGTAGCGGGGAAGTAATCGCCAGGTCCAGGTCGCCGCGCTGTACGAGGGTCTCCAATTCCGACCACGCCGCCTCGTGCAGCGTGAAGCCGATGTCGGGATACCGCGCGCGGAACGCCGCCAGTGCGCTTGGTAACAGGTGCGCGCCTATCGAGTGCAGAAAGCCCAGCGCCACAGCCCCGACATCCAGACTGCTGATGGCGCGCACGTCGCGTCGAATGCTTTCCACCTCCGCAAGGATACGCTCCACGCGCGGCAAGATGGAACGGCCGGCGGCCGTCAAGCGCACACCACGCCCTACCCGATCGAACAGCGGCAGACCCAGCTCCGTCTCGAGCGTGCGAATCTGCCGTGAGAGGGCAGGCTGCGCCACGTGGGCGGCTTCCGCCGCCCGTGTGAAGTGTTCGAGTGTGGCAGCCGCCTGAAAGTACTCCAACTGCGTGAGATCCACGTCATCCTCCTCGCCCGACCGCACCCGACGACAAACGCCCTGACCCCCACGGTCAGGGCGTTGCAGGACCCACGGCCCGCGAGCCACCAGCAGCTACTTTATCGCGGCCACCTCGGTGACGTATGCCCCCATCGCCCGCAGCTTTGCTGCCCGCAGCGCGACGAGCGAGTCCGTCGGCAACGCAGCCAATTGCGTGAGATGCTCGATGAGCGCGGCCTTGAGCGATTCTCCTGCCGCCCGCCAATCGCGATGCGCGCCGCCCAGCGGCTCTGGGATGATGCCGTCAATGAGGCCCAGCTCGAGCAGGTCCGGCGCCCCGATCTTCATCGCCGCCGCGGCCTCCGGCGCGCTGTTCGCGTCGCGCCACAGAATCGAGGCCGCCGCTTCCGGTGAGGCCACGGTGTAAAACGCATTCTGCAGCATCAGCAGCCGGTCACCCACGCCAATCGCCAGGGCGCCGCCGCTGCCGCCTTCCCCGATGACGACGCACACGATGGGGGTGCGTAAGCGAGCCATCACAAACAGGTTCTCCGCGATGGCCAGTGCCTGGCCCCGCTCCTCATCCTCCAGCCCTGGAAACGCTCCCGCCGTGTCGATCAGCGTCACCACTGGCATGTGCAGGCGCTCCGCCTGTTGCATCAGCCGCAGCGCCTTGCGATACCCCTCCGGGTGGGGACTGCCGAAGTTGCGCTCCTGCCGCTCCTTGGTGTCGCGGCCCTTCTCATGCCCGATCAGCATCACGGTTCGGCCATCCACACTCGCCAGACCCGCCATGATCGAGCGGTCATCCCCGTACCGGCGATCGCCCCGCAGCTCAAAGAAATCGTCGAATAGTTGCTTGACGTAGTCGGCGGTGTGTGGCCGCTGGAGGTGCCGTGCCACCTGCACGCGCTGCCAGGGTGTCAGGTTTTCGTAGATGGCTTGAGTCTGTCGTTCGAGCTCCTGCTGCAGCGCGGTGAGCTGCGCGCGCTGGTCCGCGGTGAGCCGCTCCCCTTTGCGCTGCAACGCCTGGATTTGTTCATCCAGCCTTGCCAGTGGCCGCTCGAAATCGAGGTCGTACGTCATCGGATTGCCTTTCCCACCCGTGCGGCTCTACTCGTCGCCGACGCGCGATCCCAGTCCCGCTCCGCGATACAGCCGTAACAACCGCGCCACTGCCGCCCGCAGCGACCTGCGATGTACGACAGCGTCGATCATCCCATGCGCCAGCACGAATTCAGACGAGTTGGTGTCCGCTGGCAGCTTCATATGTATCGCTTGCTCGATCACCCGCGGTCCCGCGAACCCGATAACCGCCCCTGGCTCCGCCAGGATCACGTCACCCAGAAACGCGAAGCTGGCCAGCGTGCCACCCGTTGTGGGATCGGTCAGAATCGAGACATACGGCACGCCAGCGTCCGCCAGCTTGGTCAGTGCCGCCGAGGTCTTGGCCATCTGCAGTAACGCGTACATGCCTTCCTGCATCCGCGCCCCACCGGACGCCGTCACGACGATCAGCGGCGTCTGCTCGCGCGCGGCTGTTTCGATGGCCTGCGTGATCTTCTCGCCTACGACCGAGCCCATGCTTCCGCCAATGAAATGAAAGTCGAGCACGCCCAGCACGACGGGCATCTCCTCGATCTTGCCACGGCCCACCACGGCGCCCTCGTCGAGACCGCTGCTTTCGCGCTTCTCTTCGATGACCCGCATGTAGGGCTGCGACCGGTTCACAAAGCTCAGCGGATCAGCGGTGCGCAAGTCGGCGGCAAATTCGTGGAAGCTCTCCGGGTCCAGCAACAGCTCGATCCGCTCCTGTGCCGTCAATCGGAAGTGGTGTCCGCAGCGCTGGCAGACCTTGAGGTTCTTCTCCCAGTCCTTGCCCACGAGCACTTCGCGGCACTTGGGACATTTGACCGCTAGATTGCTGGGAAACACGCGCGTGATCAGAGATGGCTTGGAGCCGTTTTGTCCCACCACCGCCAGGGCCGGCTTTGATTCATCTTTCACCGCCGTCCACGTTCCTTTCCCTCTCGTCGCTCTCGTCCGCGTTGTCGTCCCCGCGCAGCAGCTCGCGCGCCTCCACGGCGTGCTGGGCTGGCACCAGTAGCCGCACATTCATCGGCACGCCACCCATCGCCCCCCGCCCCACTCCTTGCGATTGGACCACGGCCGGGATTCCGTGCTGGGTCAGCACGTCTCGATACATCTCAGCCAGCGCGGGAGGGGAGTCAGACTCGACGGCCACCCACTGCATAGCGGCGGAGGCGCGCGCGGGGACGCCAGGCTGTCCGTTTGGCCGCAACCGCCCCCGAAGGCGCTCGATGAGCGCGCCAATGAAGCCGCGTCCAAGCAAGGATATCATCTCCCGAAAAGGTGTAGCTAGTCAACAGGCGACCGGTCTCATGGCGCTCACCCCTCCTCAAAAAGGGCGTCTACGAACTCCACCGGATCGAACGGCGCGATATCGCCAATCTTCTCACCCGTCCCGATGTACTTGATCGGCAGACCCAGCTCTGAGGCGATAGCGAACACAATCCCTCCGCGCGCCGTACCGTCCAGCTTCGTTAGGATCACCCCGCTCACGCCCGCGTCCGCGATGAACTGTTTGGCTTGCAAATATCCATTCTGGCCCGTGGTGGCGTCGATCACCAGCAGCACTTCGTGCGGCGCCTCTGGGTCATACTTTTGCAGCACACGGCCGATCTTCTTGAGCTCTTCCATGAGATTATACTTCGTGTGCAAACGGCCCGCCGTATCTACGATGAGCACGTCCGCCCCACGTGCCTGCGCCGCTTGCACGGCATCGAAGACCACCGCGGCGGGATCGGCGCCGTATTGGTGGCTGATGACGGGCACGCCGATTCGCTCGCCCCAGAGCTTGATCTGCTCGGTGGCCGCGGCGCGGAACGTATCCGCCGCAGCCAGCAACACTCGATGCTTCTGTCGTTTCAGCACGTTGGCCAATTTCGCGATACTCGTCGTCTTGCCCACACCGTTGACGCCCACCACGAGAAACATCGAGATCGGCGACGTGTCGGAGAAGACGAGCGGCTCTGGATCGCCCAGCAGCAGCTCCAGCTCTTCTTTGAGCGCATTGCGCAGTTGCGACCCACGCCGCAACTCCTCTACCTGGACCCGCTCACGCAGCGTCTTCAACAGTCGCTCGGTGGTCGTCACGCCCACATCGGACGTGATCAGCGTCTCTTCCAGCTCATCCCAGAGATCGTCGGTAATTTCGTCCGCCTGCAACGCCTCGTTCACCCGACCAAACAGCTGGCGGGTGCGTCCCAGACTGAGTCGGAACGGGTTGCGGAAGAACCCTCGCCCGCGCTCTTCCTCCTCCTCCTCAGGCTGCTCTGGCTCCCATTCCTCCTCGTACGCCTCCGCCGCCTCGTACGAGGGGGCGCTCGGCGCCTGCGGCGCCATCATCGCTGGAGTCGACTCGTGTGGTGCGGGCACACGTGGACGAGCAGGCGTCTGCGCCGCGGGCGCGGGGCGTTGCGGTTCTGGTGCGGGGGTCTGGGGCGGCGGAGCTGCCGGGGGCCGCGGTGGCGCGGCCGGCGGTACGCTGGCTGAGGGTGCGGCTGGAGATGGAGTCCGCGCGGCAGGGGGCTGCGGCTCCGTGACTGGGGGCGCCGGGCTCGCGGGCGGCGCGGTTGGGGGCGCGAACGGCCCGCGCAGTGCTCCTGGCGCTTGCTCCGTGGGCGGCGCTTCTGGAGCCTCGGGCGCTGCCGCCGAGGCCACCGCCGATGGCCCCGACTCATTTCCGGCTGGTGTTTCGTCTGGCGGCGCTTCGCGCTCCTCCTGCTCTTGCTCAGGAGCTTCTGGCTCGATCGGCCGCCCAAACAGATTGTCTCTCAGGCGTCGAAACATGCTGGTATCCCTTGCTCCACGGCGTGCACGCCGTCTCCCGCAAGACACGCCGCGCCCCGGCCGATCAAGTGGTCACGGCCGGGGCGGACGGAACGGCGCGGCTACCGAGCACCCCGGTAGGCATGCATCGAGCCGTCGCTGACGGGCTCGTTGATGATGATGTCGCCGTTGCGGATTTTCACGTTGTACAAGCAGGCCGGGTTGGTGCAAACCCAGGCCTTGTATTGGATGGATGCCCCTTGACTGCCGAAGTCTGAGAGCGGGACCAAATCGCCCACTCCACACTTACGACACGGGGGGAATGCGTGCTCCACGTCCCTCGTCCCCCTTCTGGAAATTGCGTGCTACGGCTGTGCACTGTTCCGCCAAGTCCCACGTGAGCATGGGCGAAGGGAGGGGAGGAAAGGAGAGCCAACTGTGAGCTTCCACCGCCGCGACCACAACCCCCAAAGCTGCACAACCGCACCTGTTTCCCTATTGTATCACACCGTGAATCCGTTACGTTGGCACATAATAGTGCTGCTGTGCAAGTTCGATGCCACTCACCTGACCCGTGACCGCGTCACCAACCCGTAGCGTACACCACGAACCGCGTGTCCGGTCCGCTCGGAAATTCACCGGCCTGCGCGGTGAATATGGCCCGTCGCGCCAGGTCATGCGCCAGTGTCGCTGGCGGTGGGAACCAATCGACGAACATCACGACATACGCGGCGTGGCGCCCTTCCAGATAGCGCTCCAGCCCTGCTTGATCAGTGAGCAGCGGCATCACCTCAGGATCGATCAACCCGGCCATGTCGAGCACCTGCCGCCCACTAAAGTACCCGATCGCTCCGACGTCGTGCGTCGCCACCACGGCGTGCGGGGAAGTGTGCGCGCTCAGCCAGCGCGCCGTCCTGACCTGGAAGTCGTCGATATAGCGCACGTTGGAGGCATAGATCTGCGCGCCCCGACCCAGAGAGAGCAGGCTAGTTCCCGCCAGGATCACTCCGCCGACGAGCGCCAGCGGCCTGCGCCCCGCCTGCGCCAGCAGTGGCGCCGCGCCCGCCGCCCCCAGCGCCAGCAGCGGCGGCAGCGCGGGCATCTGATAGCGCGCGTGCTGGTACACCACGGGCAGATGCACGGCATACGCCACCACGAGCGCCAGTGGCCACAGCCACAGCAGTGTCACCAGCGGGAAGTCTCGATGCCCGCGCGTAACGACTTCTCCCACACGCGTATCTCGCCTCCCCGGCTGTGCGTGTGCCTGTGCCGGCGCTTCCGCCGAGCGCTCGTCCCAGCTCAATAGCCTATGGCTATAGGAAAGGAGGCCCAGCGCCACCAGCGCCGGACTGCTCGCCACCAACACCTCCACCACCCCCACTCCATACCCTCCCACCACCGCTATGCTCGCCCCGCTCCCATAAAATGCCGCCTTCGCGTAGTACGTGCTCGGCAATAGCTTCCCCGTCGCCACCGCGTTCACCCACACGTACGGCACCAGCCCCATGCCCGCTCCCAGGCCGAACGGCACCAGCCAGCCGCGCGCCCATCGTCGAAGCGCGTGGCCTGCTGCCTGCCAAGAGGCCTTACGTTCGCCCACATCGCCCGCGATGCGTCGGCCTGTGACTGGGCGCATTGCCTCTACGCCCGCCCCCAACACCACCAGGCCGGCCAGCAACACGCCCTCCGGCCGGAGCGCCACGGTCGCCGCCGCCAGCAGTCCCAGCACCCACGGCCGCACTCCCCGGCTGGCCCCCACGATCACCCCCAGCGCCGCCAACGCGAAGAGGTCCGTTTCCATTCCCGAGACGGCCGCCCACACCAGATGCCAGTCCGTGACTACCGCCAATCCGGCGACCATCCCCGCCAGCCGCACGACCGTCGCCCCGCCGCCCGCGCGCCTCGCCACGTCCCGCGCCCCCAGCCCAGCCAGCGCCCCCAGCCCAGCCAGCGCCGCGCCTCCCACCAGCGCCGCCCAGCCCACCACGAGCCAGAGCGGCGGCGTTCCATGCGTCGCGACGTGCGGCGCCAGCAGCACCAGGACCCAGAGCGGCGAGGTCGAGCCAGCGCCGCCGCGCCCAGGTTGAAAGGCGAACTGTCCAGTTGTAGCGAGCGTCCGCGCAAAGTCCTGGTGAATCCAGGCGTCATCGAGCGGGAAGCCGAGCTCATGCGCCACCGCCAGGCACAGCCCCACCGCCATATACGCGCCCACAATCGGCGCCAGCCACCACCGGGTCGCCAGCCAGCTCCAGCCGGCACGCGCCCGCTCCACCATGCGCATCCGTCCGTCGAGCCGCTTCGCGTGCAAGACGCCCAGGCCGCCGCCCATTCCCCTCCCCTTGTGTTCCTACGCCGGCCCCGTCTACTGACCATCGCGAGCGCCCAAGCGCGCCATGCGCGTCCATACGCATCTGCGGTCACAGCGCCGCCGAAGTAACCACTTTGGGCAACCAACAGGTCCTGGTATGCCACGCAATCGGCCGGATACATAGTATCGCCGTGTCTCTGGCGTCATGTCAGCCGTTATTATAGCAGGACGGGCTTCAGGACCAGCTTGCTACCCAGGACTCTTGGACCCAGGCGTTGCGGGCAGCCAGCCGCTGCGGTATACTGCGCCTGGCAGATGGTCTTGTCTAATGCGCCTCGATGCGCCCATTCCCCGGTGATTCAAGTGGCCCTGCGCCCGCGCCTCAATTCGCCTAGGAGGATCTCATGGAGAACCATCGCCGGTCGGCACGTCGGCCGCGCCGCGTTACGGGCCTTCTGCCACACGACTTTACACCTGCCGCCGTGCAGGACTCCTATATGGACGTCGCCGACCGGGGCGTTGAGGTGCGCGAGCTTCCCGTGCTGCCCATCCGGAACACCGTCATTCTGCCGAATATGGTAGTCCCCTTGTTCGTCGAGCGTGATAGCGCGCTGCGTGCGGTCGAGGAAGCCATGGCCCGCGACCGCACCATATTGGCCGTCACCCAGCGTCGGCAGGACATGGAAGATCCCGCTCCTCGCGATCTCTTTACCGTCGGGACCGAGTGCTCCATCGGCCGGATGCTGCGCATGCCGGACGGCACCAACAGCGTGCTCGTCCAGGGCCAGCGACGGGTGCGCGTAGACAGTTGGACGCAGCATGCCCCTTTTGGTTGTGCCCGCGTCACGATCTACGACGAGCCCGAGCCCCGTGGCTCCAGCGTCGAAGCGCTCATGCGCGCGACACTCAGCTTGCTCGAGCGCTGCACCAAGCTGAGCAGCCGCATCACCGAGGATGCTTACGTTCAGGCGCTCAATATTGATCGCCCGGGCGCACTCGCCGACTACATCGTCGCCCAGCTGGAGCCGCCCATTCCGGCGCGTCAGGAATTGCTGGAAACCATGGACCCCGCCGAGCGCCTGCGCCGTGCCTGCCAGCTCATCTCCGCCGAGCTGCATCTCCTCGAGCTCGAGCACAAGATCCAGGACCAGGTCCAGCAAGAGGTGGATCGCGGCCAGCGCGAGTATTATTTGCGCGAGCAGTTGAAGGTGATCCAGAAGGAGCTCGGCGAACACGACCCGGCCATGCGTGAGAACGGAGATATCCGCGAGCGCCTGCTGGCCGCGCACATGCCGGCGGACGTCGAAGCACGCTCACTCAAAGAGCTCGACCGGCTGGAGGCCATGCCCTCCATGGCTCCAGAATACAGCGTGCTCCGCACCTACCTCGACTGGCTCATCGCCCTGCCCTGGCAGCAACGCAGCGCCGACTCCATGGACCTGCGCCGTGCCGCGGAGACGTTGGAGGCCAATCACTACGGTCTGGCGCGTGTCAAAGACCGCATTCTCGAGTATATCGCTGTACGCAAGCTCGCGCCTGAGGGTCGCACGCCGATCCTCTGCCTGGCGGGCCCTCCGGGCGTCGGCAAGACCTCCCTTGGCCGCTCCATCGCGGAGGCGCTGGGCCGCAAGTTCGTGCGTGTCTCGCTCGGCGGCGTACGCGACGAAGCGGAGATTCGCGGTCACCGCCGCACGTATGTCGGTGCGTTGCCCGGCCGCATCATCCAGACAATGAAGACCGCGGGCGCCGTCAATCCCGTCTTCGTCCTCGACGAAATTGACAAGCTCGCGTCCGATTTCCGCGGCGACCCCGCCGCGGCGCTGCTCGAAGTGCTCGACCCCGAGCAGAACAATGCCTTCTCCGACCACTACCTCGAAGTGCCCTACGACCTCTCGAATGTGTTCTTCGTGCTGACCGCCAACGTCATTTCGAACATTCCCGGCCCTCTGCGCGATCGTATGGAAGTCATCGAGCTTCCCGGCTACACCGAAGACGAAAAGCTGCACATCGCCCGGCAGTATCTCGTCCCGCGGCAGATGCGCGACAACGGCCTTTCGCCGCTGCGCATCGAGATCGACGACGCCGCCATCCGCCGCGTGGTACGGGAATACACGTACGAAGCTGGCGTGCGCGGCCTGGAGCGCGAACTCGGTGGCATCATGCGCAAAGTGGCGCGCCGCGTCGCCGAAGGTCGCCGCCACAAGGCGGTCGTGACGGAGTCCCGCGTCCCAACCTACCTCGGCCCGCAGAAGCATTTCCCCACCGAGGCGGAGGACCGCGATGAGGTTGGCGTGGCCACCGGCCTGGCGTGGACGGCTGCCGGAGGCGATCTCACCACGGTCGAGGTCATGGCCATCCCCGGTCGCGGCAACGTCCTGCTCACTGGCCAGCTTGGCGATGTCATGAAGGAGTCGGCGCAGGCGGCGATCACCTACGCGCGGGCGCGCGCCGCTCTGCTGGGCCTCCCCGAGAGTTTCCACGAGCGCCAGGATCTGCACGTGCATCTGCCTGCCGGCGCCATCCCCAAGGATGGCCCCTCGGCGGGCGTCACCATGGCCGTGGCCATCATCTCCGCGCTCACCGGTCGCCCGGTCCGGCGCGACGTGGCCATGACCGGCGAGATCACCCTCCGCGGGCGCGTGCTCCCAGTGGGAGGCGTGAAAGAGAAAGTGCTCGCGGCCCACCGCGCCGGGCTCTCGACGGTCATTCTGCCCCGTCGCAATCTCAAGGACCTCGACGAGGTCGCCCCGGCGATTCGCGACATCCTCCACTTCGTCCCGGTGGACGCCATGGACGACGTGATGGATGTGGCGCTCCACGGGTCGCGGCACCACACCAGTGGCGGCGAGCCATCGTCCAGCCCGCTCACGACGCGCACCCCGCACCCTCCGCTCGCGATCAGCGACCCGCTGCCCGCTGCCGGCCGCGTAGCCCGACCGCGGACCAGACGCGCGGTCGCCGTGGCTCCCTGATCCGCGCTCGTCACGCCGGCGTGCGGCCGATAGCCAGCCGGGCGTGCTCAACTTTGAGGCAGCGATCCTGCACAACCGCCATGCCGGCCGCACGTGCCCGCTCGGCCGCCTCGTCATTGACCACGCCCAGTTGCGTCCAGAGCACCCACAGCGCCCCGCCACGGTTCAGCTCTGGGGACGCTCCCCGTTTCGCTCTCGCGGCGATGGCGTCGTCTACCACGCCGCCCACGTACGCTGAGCGGCGGAACACATCGATGATGTCTGGGGACTCCGGCAAGTCCTGGAGGGATGCGTACACGCGCTCCCCCAGAATGGTTTGGCCGACCTGTGTGGGATTGAC
>CAYQFU010000005.1:0-19272 GCA_964416775.1 uncultured Ktedonobacterales bacterium | reverse complement strand
GGGATGCGTACACGCGCTCCCCCAGAATGGTTTGGCCGACCTGTGTGGGATTGACTGGAAAGATCGTGTAGCCCTGGCGCATCAGGTACTGCGCCACCTGGTTGCTGGGGCGTTCAGGCCGCGGTGAGAGACCGACGACGGCAATGCGACGCGCATCCTGCAGGATGCTGCGCAGCTGCGCATCTCCCAGCTCACCCTGTCCACTCGCCATACCCCTCGCTCCTTTCACCGCGACCGGCTGATGCAACTCGCCGCCCACCGCATACCATACTGTACAGCGAAATGGGGACCAGAACGCATTGCTAGTATGTCATGCTACAATAGCCAGGCGTGGCGCGGGCCTGGGAGTTGTCCGTGTCACGAGTCTTGCCACAAATCTTGCCACAAGTCTTGCCTGGAGCTGTCACCTCGCATGCAACGAACCCTTCCCCGTGACGTCCTCCGCATGTTTGTGCCAGGAGGGCTCTCCTCTCCGGCGCGACCGGGCGAGGTTTGGGGGCGGAGACAGTAGATCGAGACGCCACGTCCCATGCCGACACCCGCTCGCCGCCAATATCTGGACATCAAAGCGCGGCACCCCGATGCCCTGCTCATGTATCAGGTTGGCGATTTCTTCGAATTCTTTGACGACGATGCCCGCGTGGCCTCGCGCGCGCTTCAGCTCGTGCTGACCAGCCGCGCCTACGGTCCGGACGAGCAGGTGCCCCTGGCGGGTGTCCCCCTGCATGCGGTGGAGACCTATGCCGGCCGCCTCGTAGCGCAGGGCTATACCGTCGCGATCTGTGAGCAAGTCGAGCCGCCCGGCCGCGGCCTCGTGCGCCGGGAAGTCACGCGCGTGCTCTCTCCGGGCATACTCGTCGAGCCAGCGCTCGTGCCGGTCTCGCGCGACAACTACCTCGCCGCCGTCGCGTGGGGGCGCGCCGGCTCACGCCGTTTGGCTGGCCTCGCCTACATCGAGGCGAGCACGGGCGCGTTCGCATGCACGCAGTGGAGCGCCGACGCCCTGCCCGACGCACTTCGCGCCGAGCTGCAACGTCTCGCTCCCGCCGAGGTCCTGGTCGCGCAGCCTCACCCGACCGCGCGTACGGTTGAACCCTCCGACTGGGCCGAGGATTTCCGCCTCACTCCCTGCCCGCAGCACTATTTCGATCGCGACAGCGCACACCTGCGCCTTTGTCGCCACTTTGCCACGTCCACCCTCGCCCCGTTCGGCTGCGAAGAGCTGTCGTTGGCCACGGCCGCCGCCGGAGCCATTCTGGCCTATCTCGAGCGCATGAATCCGGGACTGCTCCGCCTCGCGACCAACCTCACGACCTATCACACCGACAGCTACGTGCAGGTGGATGGCCGCACCTGGAGCGCGCTCGAAGCCGTCGAGCCGGCCCGCGGCTCGCCTGGAGGCGTCACGCTGCTCGCCATCCTTGACGCTACCCGCACGCCGATGGGCGCGCGTACGCTGCGGCGCATGCTGCTCCAGCCGCTGAAGGACCAGCCAGCCATCGAATCCCGGTTGGATGCCGTTGCGTCACTCCACGCCCACGCCGATCTACGCCAGACGCTCGGCGCGACCCTCGATGGCCTCCCCGATATCGAGCGCCTGGCCGCGCGGGTCGTCCAGGGCACCGCCCAGCCGCGTGACCTCCATGTGCTTGCGGCCACCCTCCACCGCGTGCCCGAGATCCATCGAGCGCTGGCTGGTCACCTCGCGGGCGCCCTCGTGGGCGACGACGCACAGCTCGATGCATGCCCCGAGGTGGTGCGCCTGACCGAAGATGCGCTCCAGCCGCCCGACGCCGGCGACGGACGCATCCTGCGACGTGGCTACAGTGCTGACTTGGACGCTCTCATCGAGTCCGCCAGTGAGTCGCGCCGCTGGATCGCCAACCTCGAAGCCGTCGAGCGCGAGCGTACGGGCATCAAATCGCTGCACGTGACCTACAACCAGGTCTTCGGCTACAGCATTCAAGTCTCGCGTGCCGGCCTGTCGCGCGTGCCGCCCGAGTACGAGCGCAAACAGACGATGGCCAACGGCGAGCGCTTCATCACACCGGCCCTCAAGGAGCACGAGGCGCTCGTCTTACAGGCCGAGGATCGTATCACGACCCTCGAGCGCGAGCTCTATGCTGACCTACTCAAGCGTCTCGCGGTGCATCACGCACGGCTGCGCCTCACCGCCACGGCGCTGGCGCGCCTCGACGTGTGGCTTGCCCTGGCGGAAATCGCCGTCCTGCGGGGCTACGTCCGTCCCACGCTCACCGACGACCTCTCCATTGAGATCCGCGCCGGTCGCCACCCGGTCGTCGAGTGCGCGCTCGATGGCGGCGCCTTCATCCCCAATGATACCGTGCTGGCCAGCGCTGATGGCGATGCCGTTCCCCCGAACGACGGGCGCATCCTCCTGCTCACCGGCCCCAACATGGCGGGCAAGTCCACGTACCTGCGCCAGGTCGCCCAGATTGTCCTGCTGGCGCAGATCGGCTCATTCGTCCCCGCCAGCCACGCCCGTATCGGCCTGGTAGATCGCCTCTTCACTCGGGTCGGCGCCGACGACGACCTGGCCCGCGGTATCAGCACGTTTATGCGCGAGATGACCGAGACCGCCTACATCCTGCGTCACGCCACCGAGCGCAGCCTCATCATCCTGGACGAAGTCGGCCGGGGCACTAGCACCCACGATGGCCTCGCCATTGCCCGCGCCGTCGTCGAATATCTGCACGACCGCGTGGGCGCGCGCACGCTCTTCGCCACCCACTTCCACGAGCTGGCCGACGTCGCCGCGTGTCTGCCTCGCCTGCGCCTCGCGGCGATGGACGTCCACGAGCAGGACGACCAGGTCATCTTTCTCCATCGCCTCAAGCCGGGTCGCGCCCGCCACAGCTACGGTGTGCACGTCGCGCGCATGGCCGGCCTCCCGCGCAGCGTCACCGCCCGCGCCGCCGAATTGCTCGCGGACGAGGCGCCAACCACTCCGGGCGACGGTGCAGATTCCGCTCTCCAGCGGCTCGCGCCTGCCGATCACCCGGGCCAGCCCCTCGCGCGTCTCAAGGAGCCGCCAGCCGAGGAGCACCAGCCTGCCGATCACTCCGCCGTCCCGCGCGGGCTCCTGGTAGGGTTGGCCAGCCTCAATGTGGCCGCCATGACGCCGATGGATGCCATCAACATGCTGTTCTCTCTCCAGCAGCGCGCGGCCGAGCTCATGCGCGCGCAGGCCACATGACCTCACGCCCGGAGTCGACCGTGGACGACACCACGCCGCGTCAGCCTATCACGGAGCTAGGGCCCGAAGTCGTCGAGCGCATCGCCGCCGGCGAAGTCATCGAGCGCCCGGCATCAGTGGTGCGCGAGCTGATCGAGAACGCTCTTGACGCTGGCGCCACGGCGATCCGCGTGGACCTGCGCGAGGGTGGCCTCCGGCTCGTGCGTGTCGTAGACGACGGCTGCGGCATCCCGGCGGATGAGCTTCCGCTTGCCGTCGCGCCCCATGCTACGAGCAAGCTCCGCGACCTGTCCGATCTCCAGCGCATCCAGACGCTCGGATTCCGCGGCGAAGCCCTTGCCAGCGTTGCCGCCGTGGCTGAATTGCACGTCACCACTGCCGGCGACGAGAGCGGTCTCGCCGCCACGCTGACCATCCGTGGTGGCCAGCCCGTCGGTCGTGGCCTCTGTGCCCGCCCTCGCGGCACCACCGTGGAGGTGCGCGAGCTGTTTCACAACGTCCCTGCCCGCCGCGCCACGCTCCGCGGCCCACAGGGCGAGAGCACGCGCGCACTGGCCGTCGTGCGGGCCTACGCCCTGGCCCATCCTCACGTGCGCTTCACCGCCATCGCCGACGGCGCCGTCGCCTTCCAGACACCCGCCACCACCACCGCCGCCGCCGCCGGCGCCATGTACGGCTCCGACGTCGCCCGCACGCTCCTCACCATCGGCCCGCTCGACCTCGACGGCGTCACGCTCTCCGGCTGGATCGCCCCGCGCGCCTTCAACCAGCCCGATCGCGGCCATGTACTCCTGGCAATTAATGGGCGTCCGGTCTCCAATCGCGCCCTCCTGACGGCCATCGAGGCCGGCTATCGCCCTTTGCTGCGTAAAGGGCGCCATCCCATTGCCGTCATCACGCTCCGCGTCGACCCCGCGCACGTGGACGCCAATGTGCATCCCGGTAAGGCCGAGGTGCTGCTTCAGATGGAGCGCGCCATCGCCCCCGTGCTGCGCGACGCCCTCCGCACGGCGCTGGGCAACGCTCCCGCGCTGGTCGCGCCACCCATCCCCGGCGCTCGCCTCGCCTACGGGGCCCCGCGCCAGTCGATGCTACCCACGGCCCGGCGCCGCGGCAGGCCGCGCATCGGCGAGCCGAACGCCCGCTATAGCTCGGCGTTCCCCCACGACGGCACACCGTCCGCGTCTGGCCCATTGCCCGAACTGCATGCGCTTGGCCAGCTCGATGATGCTCTGATCGTCGCGCACTCCGACGAAGGACATCTCTACCTCGTAGATCAGCATCGTGCGCACGAGCGCCTGCTGTACGAAGCATTGCGCCGCACCCAACATGCCGTGCTGCCCCGGCAGCTCCTGGACATCTCTGGCGACTGCGAGACGGCGCCCGACTACACTGGCAGCCAGCTACTGCTCGAGCCACTGGTCGTCGAGCTGCATCCGCGCCAGGCCGCCATCTTGAGCACCCGGCTGGATCAGCTAGCCGCCATGGGACTGGTCTGCGAGCCGTTCGGCGGCGTCACCTTCCTGCTGCGCGCCCTTCCCACACTCCCAGGAGCCGCCGAGAGCCCCGCCACCTTCGCTGAGGCGCTCGCCGAAGACGCGGCGGTGGACAGTGACGACTGGCGCGATCACCTTTGCATCGCGCTTGCCTGCCGCTCCGCGCTGCGGCGGGGCCAACCGCTCGCCCTCGCCCAACAACAGTCGTTGCTCGCCGACTTGCACGGTGCGGAGGTTTCGGCCTTCTGTCCGCATGGTAGTCCCATCCTGCTCCGCTACACCCAGAGCTTCCTTGCTCGCGCCTTTGAGTGGTAGTCCATCTCTCCGCCTTGTGTTTGCCATCCCGGTTCCCGTGTGGCTCAATGACTCGTATGGAGACGGAAGAGATCGTCGCGCGCCAACACCCCACAGCCGTGATGGGTTGCGCGCTCGTGTATGTCGAAGCACTCAACGACCATGGTGAAGCCATCGCGCGCGTCGACCAGTGGCAGGCGCTGCCCACACGCGACGAGTGGGACCTGGTGTACGGTCCGCGCGCATCAGAGACGTTGCCACCCGACACGTGCACGTTTGTCGGTGGCTTACCTGGCGAGCGGATCGAGGTCTGGTTCCGCTGGACGACGCCGCGGCCTGGCCGCCGTCGCGCACGGCGCGTCCCGGACCCACAGGTCGTCCCCCGAGCGGTGATCGAGCCGTCTCCCGACCGCGTGCTGCCGGCATGTCCCGTGTTTGGTGAGTGCGGCGGCTGCCAGTTCCAGCACCTGGCGTATGAGCAGCAACTCGACTGGAAGTCCCGACGTGTATCCGCCCTGCTCGCCGGGGCGGGTCTCTCGGACGTGGTGGTCGCACCCACGCTAGGCGCCGCCGATCCCTGGCATTACCGCAACCACATGCGCTTCTCCGTGGACCGCGACGGCCACCCTGGGCTGACCGCCCGTGGCAGTCACCGCGTATTGCCCCTGCGTGCTTGCCCCATCGCCCACCCGCTGATCAATCGCGCTCTCGGCGTGTTGGCGGAAACTCCGTGCCCGCGCCCCCAGGTGCTCGTCCGTTGCGGCGAGGCCACTGGCGAGCTATTGCTTCAGCCCGCACCGGACGCCGCACTACGCGTACGTCTCGCCTCGGAGGGGCTTACGACTGTTGATGAGGCGCTTACCGAAGAGCTACGTGTCCCTTCCCGCCATGGGCGGGACGCCGCGGATCGCACGCAGACGGCCGCGTTCCGTATTCGCCCCAGCTCGTTCTTCCAGACGAACACTGCGCAGGCCAATCGTATGGCGCAGGCCGTCCTCGCGGGCCTGCCGGCAGGTCCGCATGTCACGCTCGTGGACGCCTATTGCGGCGTCGGCACCTTTGCCGCCCTCATGGCGCCCCACGCCGGCCGCGTCCTGGCCATCGAGGAGTCGGCGAGCGCAGTGCGCGACGCGCGCTGGAATCTGCGCGACGCCGCCAACGTCGAGATCGTGCAGGCCAAGACCGAGACCTGGCTCCCGGCCTATGCCGGGCGCCTCGATGGCCTGGTCATTGACCCGCCCCGAGCCGGCTGTGCGCGCCCGGTGCTCGATGCGCTGCTCGCGCGTCGTGTGCCCCGCGTGGTCTACGTCTCGTGCGACCCCACCACGCTCGCCCGCGACCTCGCCTACCTGTGCCATGCCCCCAACGGCTATCGCATCGCTCAGGTGCAGCCGCTCGACATGTTCCCGCAAACAGCACACATCGAAACCATTGTGACGCTGGAGGCGGCCTGATGTCCGACCTGCCGCTGTATCTCGCTTCGGCGTCGCCGCGCCGCCGCGAGCTGGTAGCGGCGCTCGGCCGCCGAGTCATCGCCACGGTCGCCCCCGTCGATGAAGCCGCGCTGACCGCCTCCTACAGCGGTCCCGCGCATGGCCTGGCCGAGCACCTCGCGCGCAGGAAGGCGCTGGCCGCGCGCGCCCAGCTCGCCTCCACGCTGGCCGAGCCAGCGCTGGTCCTCGCCGCTGACACCACTGTCCTGCTGGATGGACGGGTGCTGGGCAAGCCGCGCGACGACGCCGATGCCGACGCCATGCTGCGCGCGCTACGTGGCCGCACCCATACCGTCATCACTGGGGTGGCGGTGGCCCGCGTCGAGCCTCAACCCACTGCCGTGGCCTCCGATGCGGCGCACGTCTCGCAGCCGCCCGTGCGCTCGCTGGCGATTGCCACACGCGTCCATATGCGCGACTACAGCGACGCCGAGATCGCGGCCTACGTCGCCAGCGGCGACCCGCTCGACAAAGCGGGCGCCTACGCCGTGCAGCATGCTGGGTTTCACCCGGTTTCCACCATCGAGGGCTGCTATCTCGCCGTGGTCGGCCTCCCGCTGTGCGCCGTCCACGCGCTGCTCGCCACCATCCGCGGCCGCCGCCCCACGCGCCCACACACCGGCCTAGCCGCACCCACGGCCTGCCCCTGGTCGCCCGAGTGCCGGCCGCCGCTGCCCGCGGTGCTCTCCGAGCACACACCGTGACAGCCTCATGCGCTGACGCTCGCCCCACAACGGGTCCACACGGTCGCGGCATGCTGGGCGCTACGGTGGTGCGGCTGCCTACGCGAGATGATCCCGCAGCGTGAAGCCTTCGCCTCGCGCCAGTGACCGTGTCTTGAGCGCCAACACCTCCGCCAACCGTGGCGCCCACGACACCAACGGGATCAGCGGCAGGTCCAGTGCGCCGACATACACCTCTTCGTGGCCGCCAAACCCGCTCTTGAAGCGGTACACGCCGAAGAGCGGATTGTCCTCTGTCGGATGCGCCGGGATGCCCCACATGTCGTAGCGCTTCGCACCTTGCCGCTTGGCCCACAACATCGCCCGGTACTGGACCAGCTCCGCCGGCTTCACCGAGCGATCCCCGCCCGACGCGCCGTAGAGGTAATAGGCCGCCTCGCCAAACGTCACGACGATCGCCCCGGCGATGGTCTCGCCCCCACGCCGGCCGAGCAGCACGCCAGCCTGGCCGCCAAAGATCTGCGCGATCCCAGTGAAATAGCTCAGCGGCCGCTCGTAGAACCCCTTGCGCTGCGCTGTCGAGGTCAGCAGGTTCCAGAACTCCTCCACCTCGTCCAGTCCGCCCTCGACGACTTCCACCCCTTTGCGCTCGGCCAGCCGCGCGTTATACCGCACTTGACTATTGAATCCTGCCAGGATCTCGTCCGGACTCTTTTCCAGATCAACCACGATGGTCGCCCGCGGCTGCACCTGACGTGGCGCGGGCCGGAATCCTGCCGCGGCAAGCCCATCCAGGCTCGTCACCGGCGGATCGATGCGCAGCACTGGCGCGCGTGGCGCCTCGCGGCGCCGCAGCCAGCTTGCGAGTGCCCCCACGCCGCGCGCATCGCGCCACCACGGCCCCCGTGGCGCATAGAGGAAGCGCGCCCCCAGCACAGGCCGGCACAACACCTGCGCCCCCGCCACT
This sequence comes from uncultured Ktedonobacterales bacterium, assembly GCA_964416775.1. Classification (GTDB taxonomy): domain Bacteria; phylum Chloroflexota; class Ktedonobacteria; order Ktedonobacterales; family JADMIN01; genus CAYQFU01. Next base: position 11,122 of record CAYQFU010000005.1, on the reverse strand, counting down.
ATCACGCCGTCGCTGACCGCCGCCAGGCGCAGTGGTTGCCAGTTTCCACTTCGCGCCTTGAACTCACCCCACTCCCAACTTTGCAGCAAATCGGCTTGAGGCGCGGACAACACCGCCGCGTTCCACTGCGCCCGGTCACGAACCTCGACGACGTGCAGGCTGCCGCCCAATCCCGACCTCCTCATGTTCTCAATCGCCGGAGTCCGCGTCCGTGGAATTTGGATCATGCACGTAGATCAAGTATACATCACTGCCCGGCACCAATCGTCTTCCGTCGGCTGCCGTCGCAGTCTTCACCCCTCGGACTATACACCACAGCCCTGAGCACGGCTTCACCGGCCGGCCCTCTGGCCGAGCGGGTGGTCATAGGTGGTCATAGATAAGACGATTCGCGCGCGTCCGGGATGACAACTCCACGACCACCTGGCGCCAGGCACCTCGGCTCGTCCCTGGCCACTCGTCCAGTGCGGGTGACGCGTACCGTTACGCCTGCGTCGCGGCCGGCGTGGCGTAGCTCTCGTTCGCCCGCGCTTCCAGATTGGCCTCGATGAAGCGATCCAATTCCCCGTTCAAATAGGCCACCGTGTCGCCCTGCTCGGCCCCTGTGCGGTGGTCCTTGACGAGGGTATAGGGATGCAGCGTGACCGTCCGGATCTGGTTCCCGAAGTCAGCCTCGACGTGCGCCCCCTTCAGCCGCGCCTGTTCATTCTCGCGCTCCTGAAGCTGCAGCTCGTAGAGCCGCGCCTTCAATACGCGCAGCGCCAGCTCGCGATTCTGAATCTGCGACCGCTCATTCTGACACGTGACCACGAGGCCGGTCGGCTTGTGCCGCATGCGGACGGCTGAGTCCGTCTTGTTGAGGTGCTGGCCACCCTTGCCCGTGGAGCGAAAGGTGTCAATCTCAAGGTCCTCCGGCCGGATCACGATCGCGATGGGCTCGTCGCCGATGTCCGGCATCACCTCGACTTTGGCAAATGACGTCTGGCGCCGATGCGCCGCGTCGAACGGCGACAGCCGAATCAAGCGATGCGCGCCCGCCTCGCCGCGCAGATAGCCATACGCGTACTGCCCGGACACGCTGAACGTCGTGCTCTTGATCCCCGCCTCTTCGCCTGGCATCACGTCCAGGACCTCGACCGCGAACCCATGCGCTTCCGCCCAACGCATGTATGCGCGCTGAAGCATCTGCACCCAGTCCTGCGCGTCTGTCCCGCCGTTGCCTGCATGAATCGAGACCAGCGCCGATTTCGCGTCGTGCTCCCCACTCAGCATCAGCAGGAACCGCTGCCGATCCAGCGTCCGCTCCACCTCCGCGACCGCGCGCTCGACCTCTTCTTCCAGATCGGCGTCGGACTCGTCTTCCAATAACACGGCCAGTTCGTGGAGCTCTTTCAGGCGAACCTCAAGCCCTTCCCACAGGGCCACTTCGTCCCGCATACGGCTCAGGAGTTGCATCTGGCGCTGCGCATGCAACCGGTCGGCATAGAAATCCGGTGCGAGAGACTCCTCCTCCAGAGCCTCAACATGTTGCCGCTTGCCGGCCAAGTCAAAGACGCACCGTGATTTCATATACACGGCGCTGCAGGGCTTCGATGCGTGTTCTTATTTCACTCATGGTCTCATCTTATGCTCTCTGGCAGGAGACGTCAAGCCCGGGAGTATGACACAATCCGGTCGCTACCGTCCCGCTCGCATGCCGCGATCGGCAGTCAGCCGCGCCGCCCGTCAGCCCACCATTGGCGCAAGCATTCCGTAAATCCAGTCCGACTCACCACGTAACGCATCCACGATGGCCTGCTCGTCTCCTGCCGGATCGTCCTGTGGTACGGGCAGGTCCAGTTGCATGCGCAGGTCATCTTGTATCACCGTCAGCCCAAGTCGCGCGCATGTGTCGAGCGCCACATGGCTTGCGCCAGGGATGCACGCTTGCATATACGGCGTCTCTGCCTCTGTCAGGGTGCCCGCAGTGGGCATCGTCCCGATTGCGTGCGCCAGCAGCGCCGTTGCGGCTCGTGGTGTGCGCGCTACCCAGGGGCCCAGGCGCAGCCCTGTGCGCTCGCCCTCAAGCGGCCGCACGAAGACATACCCTGCTGCCCTGCCCTCGGCATCGTGCGCCACATACCCTCGCGTGTCCTCTAGCGCGCATACGCACTCGAGCAACGCGAGTCGCGACCCGCCGATCGCAGCGTGGTCCAGACTGCCGATCATGTTGAGCTGACGCGCGTCGAGCGCCACGACCCGGTACCCGCTCGACTGCTCGGCAAGCTGCTCGGTTGACGCCGCGCGCATCGGCCCCCACAGTACCCACGACGGCACCGTTCCCACGAATCCGAGCTGCTCGTACAGCGGACGCCCGTGCACGGTCGCATCCAGCTCCACCCGGCGCACACCCCGATCCGCCAACCAGTCAATCGCCGCCTGCATGATCATGCGCCCCAGGCCGCGTCTGCGAGCGGCGGGATGGACGATCACGTTGCCAATGAATCCGCGATCGCCATACGCCACCGCGCTCGTCACTGCGAGCAACCGCGGCGTGTCGCCGGCATCCCCTGCGTCTGCGACTGCGCTGACGTCGCTCCGTACGACGAACAGCCGCCCGCCATCCCACCGGTGTACCGCCTCAATCAGCCATCTATTCGCTTGCCAGTCTTCCGCCACGCGCATGTGACCAATGGCCGCCAAGTCGTCCTCGCGAGCCATCTCGACAAGAGGCACAGTCAACAAACGGATCCTCCAACGCACGCGTGCCGGCCGCTGTGGCCGGCACGTGAGGCATTCACCCGCATAGTATCACATGAGTCGTACAGTAGTCGCGGCGACGTAGAGCCGGCAGCGGCGCTCCCGTCCATGCGGACGCAGCGAATTCCGCCCACCGGTCGCTGATCGCCTAACTCTCGCGAAGCGTCCCGTTGTACATGGGCGCCGGCGTGACACGCTCCGTCGGGTCATCGCCCCAGACACCGCCGGGTGCCGCTGAGTCACGCGGCTCATGGTCGCCCCGGCCCGCGCCTGGATTCTGGCGCATCTCACTGCCGCCTGGCCCGGCCCCACGCTCGCGTGGCGGTCGGGGAGGCTCACGGTTCGACCAGTACGGCCCGCTCGAGGACGGCCCGCCTGGCAATGGCCCCTGGTTCTCCAACAGTTCCGACCGCACGATCACCACTTCCGGCGGTGCGCTGATGCCCAGCTTCACTCGCTCGCCCTCAACCGCGAGCACATGGATGGTGATCACGCCGTTGAGGACAATCGCCTCGCCGGCCTTCCTGCGCAACACGAGCATCGGATTACCCCCCCTCAACTCAGGCTTTGCTCCCCCATGCAACAATCCTGACCGGCGTGTCCGGCACGACGTGCATCCCACACGCCTTGTGTGCCCGCACGCCCCTTCCTTCTTTCAGTAGTCGCACGTTCCTCTGAGGAGGGACTGCACCGGGCGGCACGGCTCCCAAACTCGTGCCCGCGAGCCCTCGTCGATCGCGCGTCACTGCGCTTGAAAATGCACTTGTGGATCGATTGACCATAAGGTAGGATTTCAGTTCCGCAGCGTGACGTTCGGCGAGCGTTCGCGCCTCCCTTTGAGGTCCAAATCGACCAATCACACGTGCCTCTGCCTGGTGCTGGCACCTGCGTCCACCCCATGGGGTGGTGAACGTCCCTGAAGGCACAGGCTTTGTACAGGTTACAACGTAGACACTGTCCGCAAGTACCGCAAAGCCGCGCGAACTGCGAAAACTGCCCCGCACATGTCTTGCATGATTGGGCACTTCCAGCCTACACCAGTCGCATGACCACGCGCTTGCGCCAACTACTGCATGAGTGAGGCCACACACTCATGCGGGCACGAGGTTTTTCTGCGTCTATTTTGGCACAAATCCTGTCGACATGTCGCCACCCATGTCCGCACGCGTTCCTTCGCGCATACCATCCGTCTCCGCCAGTCTCCGCGCCCGCGCCCCAGGTGCCCGGCGCCGCGAGCCGTGACCCCCGCGACACATTCCGGCCCGTCCTACGTCCATCGCCCCGGTTTAAGGCGATTGCGTCCCCAGCACCCTTTCGATGACCGTCGCCGCGCGCACATCGCTGGGCAAATAGAGTACGACGTAGAAGCGCGGGTCGAGCCTGCTCGGAGCTCCAGTTGCGATCAGCCGCCCTCCCTCGCGCAGATTGAGGTACTGAAGTGCCAACAGGCCGTGAGACGAGATCGAAGCCCTTCGGGAAACAGCTTTCCATTCTGCTGCGAACGCGTTGTGTGCCCTCAAGCGATCAATCAGCTCGCGCCACCGCGGCTCAGACAGGGCATGCAGCTTGTTCGCCCGAAACCGGACGAGTGTCACGCGCAAAAACGCGTCGATCTCGCTGTCCTCCGCCAACCTGCTCAATGCCCGGCGCAATCCGAACGTTGGTTCGAAGAATACCTCGAGCACGTTGCGCCCGACGATGGCGCCGAGCGCGGCCGTGGTAAAGAGACTGGCGAATGCATCGCTGGCGAACCAGATCGTCCAGTTCAGGTCGGTAACGACCACTGGCGGTCGCGTTGGCGTGAGCCACTCATCGCGCAATCCATCCGCCACTCGGGCGAAATCTGACGGCTGCGGGTCCTCTGGATGTAACCGGAAACCCGCCGATTCGTAGAGTCGGCGACGCTCTTCCGCATTTAGCGGTGGCGTGTAACCACCGGCTAGCCGGTCCATGGTCGCGCGCTGTTTGGGTACTTCACGACCGCTCTCATACTTCCAGATGCGCGTGCGATCCGTACCCGCACGATCGGCCAGGTCCTGCACCTTCATGTTGCGGGCCGTTCTCAGCTCTTGTACGTACGTCCCGAAACCGTGCCCCGAAGGAGTGGGACTCTGTTGCTTTGCCATGTTGCTACCCTTTCGCGTCACGCGCAGTTGCGGCCAGCACGTTGGCCGTCTGCCCTCCGGGACGCGTTGCCTTATTGTGAGTATGGGCGAGCGCTCTCAAATATGCATGAAGCAATACTATCTTAAAGTCTGGCTAGTCGTCTACAAATGGTGCAAGTGAGAGACGTCTCGGCCATTCACCACATGCCCCTGGACGCTCCGCCGCGCCGCGCGCCGGCCCCATGGAGCGGATGTGATTCATCAGTTCTGGATAATCATGCCGCCGGCAGGCGGTAGGGATCGAGGTCCAGGGCAGGCTTCTTGGGTTGGTGGCAGTAGGCGATGAGCCCGGCGACCAGGTTGACCAGGAAGTTGACTGGGCTACGGTGGCGGGTGTGCTCGATCTGGCCGATGTTCTTGAGCTGGTCATGGATCGTCTCGATGATCGCTCGTTTGCGCAGGAGCGGCTTGTCCGACAGCTCGAGGAGGCGATTGCGCCTGTTGAGGCGCAGCCGGGTGATGCGCTGCACGCCGTGCTCGACGAAGAGCTGCTCGGCCAAGGGCGGGGAAATGGACCCCTTGTCACCGAACAGCTTGCCAAACAGGCGACGGATGCGGCGCAGCAGCGTGGGGACGGGGCGGCGGTCGTCGATGGTGCCTCGGGTCACCAGAGGTGAGGCAGAAGGCGAGCAACTCGCCCCGGTCATTGACCACCCGATGCAGCTTGAAGCCGAAGAACCAGCCCACCGAGGTCTTGCCGCGCTGGGCGCGGCCGGCAACGACACGGTGCTGGCTGATCCGCGCGTTGTGGCAGACGGCCAGATCGGTCGAGTCGACGAAGCGGATGCCGGTACAGGTTCCGAGTTGGGTGTGCAGGTAGGCGGTCAGGGGCACCAGGATCGTGGGGAGCAGGGCCGCGAAGCGGGGATAGCTCACCAGTGCGGAAACTCGGCCTGCCAGTGCACCTGGACGTACGCGGTGGAGTAGGCCTTGACGGTGCGCTCGTGCGAGTGGTGAAAGGCAAGGACGATGGTCATGAGCTCGCTGGGATGCAGCGCCCCGCATCACGTACACTGGGGTCGCTCAACTTGCCCAGTGCCTCCACAATGTAAAGGCGGACCCCGAGGTCAGTATCTGCCAGGGCTGCGATCAACGGCGCAACGGCGCAACGGCCCGTGGATCGCCCACATGGCCCAGCGCATCGGCACTCCACGCCCGGACATAGCTGTTCTCATCCGCCCGTGCGGCGATCAGCGGAGCGATGGCAGGCTCTCCAAAGCGTGCGAGGGCTTTTGCCGCACATTGCCAGGCCGTAGCCCAGGGTTCCTGGAAGGTGGATTGCCAGGCAAACTGATACAGCACATTGCGGAAGGGTTTGATACAGACATAGCGTCGATGCGCCTTGGCATAATGGCCGCTCTGGTATGCCACCGGCGAGGTGCCGGCGAGTGCTTGCACACTGGCCGCGCTCGCATATCGCCCCCGATCGTCGCCCCATCCTGCCAGCAGCCGGGGCGCAAGACGCTTGCCGGCGCGTGGGAGGCTCGCAAAGATTGGGCTGTCAAGTTGGCTCAGAAAAAGGCGGCTGATTTCCATGTCGTACTGCTTGATCTGCTCCAGGAGCGGCGCAAGCTGGCTTATCAGGGCGCGCATTAGGCGCGACTTGGTGCGCGTGATGCAGGCGGAGCCTGTCGTCCACGGGGCCGCGCGCCAGAGCTGCCGTCGCGGTGGCATGACCCGTGCGCCGCTCACCGGACGGGAGACTGGCTCCGCGATGGGCAGTCTGGCCGTCCGCGGTGAGCAAACGATGGCGGAATCGTAACGGCATCGGACACTCCACGTTAAGGCCCAGCGAGCGCCCAGCAGCGCCACCTCCATCGCCCTCAATTGGACGATTTCCCTGCTGCGGACAGGAGTCGACTCGGTATGCTCGGAATGCGGCCTGACGCGGCCCCAGCCAGTGCCCGGATAACCGCGGACGCGCGGTGGGCGCGTGTACGCGACAGCGGGATCGGGATCTTGGTCTGGCTGGTGATCATCGCGACGTTCTTCTGGGCATTGGGGCACGTCGCCCGCACCGTGCTCGTCCTCGTGATGGCTGCACTCCTGGCCTACGCCGTCACCCCCGCCGTCCGCTGGCTGCGTCGCTGGCTGCCCAACTGGCTCGCGATCACACTCGTGTACCTGGCGGCGCTGGCTGTGATCGCAGGCTTCGGCTCGCTGCTCGTCGGCACGGCGGTGGTCCAGCTGGTGGCGCTGGCCAAAAGCCTGCCCTCGCTGCTCCAACCGAGCACACCTCGACATCCATCGCCCATTGCCCAGGCGCTGCAGCCCTTCGGAATCAGCGCGGAACAGGTCAGCGCCGGGCGCGCGCAGGTGCTCGCGGCGGTGGAACGGGCGGCGGGTTCCATCGCCGAGCGTGCGCTGCCGCTGCTTACTGGGGTGACCACGACCCTGCTCGATCTGGTGCTGATCTTCGTGTTGAGCATTTATCTGGTAGTCGACGGGCCACGCCTGGTCGCCTGGATGCGAACGGCCGCCCCAGCGGGGCGGATGCGCGGACGCGTGCAGTTCTTTGTGGACCTGGTCCAGCGCAACGTGGGCGGCTACATCCGCGGCCAGTTCCTGCTCGCCGTGTTGATTGGCGTGCTGGTCGGGCTGGGCATGGCGGTGTTCCGCGTGCCCTATGCGCTACTGCTCGGCGTCTTGGCCTTTGTCCTGGAATTCATTCCTATCCTGGGGACGCTGGTGTCGGGGGCGATCTGCGTGCTGATTGCCGTGCCGACTCGCGGCGTACTCATCGCCGTCCTGGTATTGGCCTATTTTGTCATCGTGCACATCATCGAGGGCGACGTCGTGGGGCCACGCATCGTCGGCCGCGTCCTGGGCCTGCACCCCGTGGTGGCGATCCTCGCGCTGCTGGCTGGCAGCGAATTGTTCGGCATCTGGGGGGCGCTGTTCGCGTCGCCAGTGGCCGGGGTAATCCAAACGGTTGTGATGACCGCCTGGAGTGAGTGGCGTACGACGGCCGAGGAGCAGGCACCCGTCTCCTCTGACCCCAGGCCAGACCGGCGAGATCGACCGCCGGGTCGCTGGATGGGCCGACGAGCGGGGCCGCCTGCTAACTCAGAGCCTGCTGACCAGACTGCCGTCACTGGTGACTAGCCGTCCCCTGAGGCGGCGACATAACAAGCGCGGTGGAGGAGAGCCCATCACGTTCTGCGTCGCCTCGTGCTCACAGTGGAAGAGCAGGAAGCGGGAGAACCACGGGCTCCTCTGGCACGGCGGCAACGAGCGCTGTGCGCTGCGCTACGTCACCCCGGTCGACGGGGCGTGCGAGGTGACCAAGCAGATCTGCGGGCTGATCATCTTTGGTCTGTACGACGCTTTCGCCGCCGGTATGCCCGTCACAGTACAGTCTTCCCGCTGTCGCCGACGCACTGATTGGCGAATCTGGCATATTATAGATGTAACAGATGGCTCATTGGCTGCCAGCACGGTGTGTCGGCCGCCTTGCTTCGATGCAAGGAACGGCCCCCATGATGCTCATGAGATGGTTCCACCAGTACCAGGAACAGCTATGATCGCAGCACGAGCGTACGGTTGCTGCGCAGGACAGTCAGGATGTGGCCGCTGAGGCGGCGGCTGCGGAACGTCATGCGCCGTGTGCTGGCCGAGGCGTACATGCGCGAGCACGCAGAAAGTCGCGTGGTCCTGCAGTCGATCCTGGACGACTGGGAGCAGGCGTTCTGACCACGACGCAGGCATGGGGATCGCCCAGATCCAGATCTAGCAGCGTTCTGGCAGGCGAGCTGCGACTGAGCACCGGTGTCATCTGGAAGTGGCGCCGTCTGCCGTTCTCGTCGTCCCGCTACCTGCTGTCGGTAGTTCACGTGGATAGCCGATGCGCACGCAGTTGAGCGCATGCTCATTGTGCCCCTTTGGTGCACGTGCTGGACACGCTCGCAGCGGGCAGGTGGGAACGGCCAAGACGGGGCTGACGTCTTCCCCGGCCTCCCAGCAGCCCGTTGAGTCCGGCAGCGCGCATGTAGGCCCGCATCCTGCGTACCGGTGCGTACCGTGCAATATGGGGATGCGGTCGGCGGTCAGCCGTCGAACCTGTCGCGGCACCCAGATGGATGGGGCCACCCATACAATGTGCAAGGAAGAGGTTTCTCATCGTCTCATCGTCCATGCTGGCACCTCAGCCAGCCACCCCGCACGCTGACTCCGCCTCCTATGCAGAGCTCAAGCGCCTCATCAAGGCGGAGGGGCTGTTGGCCCGGCACCCGGCGCGCGCGCTGGCCCGTATGCTCATCATTGCCGCGTTGCTCGCGCTCAGCATCGCGTTCCTCCTCATGGTCCACGTCTTCTGGTTGCAATGCCTCAATGCGCTCGTGCTCGGCTTCGTCAGCGCCCAGCTTGGGTTCAATGGCCATGATGCTGGCCACCGCCAGTGCTTCGCCGCCACCTGGCAGAACGACGTGGTCGGTCTGCTCCAGGGTACGTTGTGCCTGGGCATGAGCTTTTCCTGGTGGGTAGACAAGCACAACGCCCATCACGCCCGGCCCAATGAGATCGACAGTGACCCCGATATCTCCATCCCCCTCGTGGTATTTACCCACGCCGACGCCGCACGCACGCGCGGGCCGCTCCGCTACATCGCCGCACATCAGGCGGTGTTTTTCTTCCCGTTGCTCGCATTGGTGGCGCTCAGTCTGCAGGGCAGCAGCGTCAAGTTCTTGATGCGCGGCAAGTCTCGCTTTCCCAAGACCGAAGTGTCCCTGCTGGTGCTGCACTACGTAGGTTACTTCTCCCTGCTCTTTGTGGCGCTGCCGTTCTGGCAGGCCATCGTCTTCCTGCTGATTCACAAGGCTGCAACCGGCCTCTATCTCGGCTCCGTCTTCGCCCCCAACCACAAGGGTATGCTCATCACCGAACACGGCAGCCAGCTTGACTTCCTGCGCCGGCAGGTGCTGACCGCGCGCAATGTCCGCGCCCACCCGCTAGTGGATAACTGGTACGGAGGACTCAATTACCAAATCGAGCACCACCTATTTCCTTCGATGCCGCGAGCCAACCTGGCGCGGGCGCAGCGCATCATTCGCGGCTATTGCGAGGACCACGGCGTCTCGTACTACGAGACCAGTATGGCGCATTCCTACGTGGAGATTCTCACGTATCTGCGCGAGGTCGGGGCGCAGCTCCGTCGCGCCGCGGCATAGCCGGCTATGCCGCAGTCGGGCCGTTGGATCGAACACACGGTGGATGCGCTCTCCAGGAAGCGTACTCCTGTGGCTGGAGGGGTTCCTGGGTAGCTTGCCGTCTCGACCACGCGCTGCGGGCACCCGTTGCGGCGTACAAGAAGGCTCAGGGGCATCTATTCGGTGGCGGGCGCACTGCCCGCACCGCCTCGCGGCCTCTCTCCACAGCAAGCGGTCTGGATGTTGCTTCGTCCTGAAGCGGAGCTCACCGACACGGAACAGACCCTTCGAGCGCAGTTGCTGGCGGCGAACGAAGAGATCCGCACCGCGCACGCATTGGTTGAACGCGTTCGCGACCTGCGGCTTGAGCCACTCGGGCGCGACGGTCGCCAGGACATTGAGCGCATGCCGGAGGGTCTCGCCGATCAGTTCGAGTTGGTTGAGGGCCTTCATTGCCCCGAGGATGGAGGTCGAGTCGGTGCACTGGCGCCCGCGCGCTTTGAGCCAGCCCCGTTCTTGGCACCGCTGGAGCAAGGTAGCTCACAGCACGTGCTCCATGCTGCCCTGCACCAGTCGCGTCCGAAACGCGCTGAGCACCGAGTCATGAAAGCCCTCGTCGGTCAACTCCAGACCCAGCGCCTCCTTCCAGTCAATCCGGGCGCGTACGGCTTGCGCCGCTTGCCGGTCGCTGAGATGTTCCATGAACTGCATGACGCTGACCCGGGCGAGTTGCCAGGGATGGAGAGCGGGCTGGCCTTCAACGGCGTAGACGGCGATGAACAGCTCATCGTCAAAGAGCGTGCCCAACGCATCGCGCAGCCGGAGGTAGACGTTGCCGTCGGGGAATGCCGCATGGGCGACACGAGTGGTTTCAGCGGGAACGGGGTGCAAGCCATCTCGCGGTAAGCTCATTCGTCATCCCTCCACTGCCTGTCGGTCTCTTTCGGTTCCTCCAGTATGTCTCGATTTCGAGTTCGCCAACAGTATCGAACTCACGTTATGTGATGGCTCGCTCCGCTCGCTTCTCTTTCCCTTTACACTGCCGCTCGCGCTGCCGTATACTTGCCTTCGTGC
>CAYQFU010000004.1:55494-77341 GCA_964416775.1 uncultured Ktedonobacterales bacterium | reverse complement strand
CTCAATATGCCCAGACGCGCTCCAGTGTGTCGCGCTTCTGCTCGCATTCAGACCAGAGCGCATCGATGGTCTCGTCGTCGAAGGCGGCGTCGCCTAGCTCGGGAATACTCGACAGCCAGCGGCCGTAATAGTGGTCCAGGAATACGGCGGCTGGCTCGATCACCATCTCACTGGTGAGGGCGGATTCTTTGTCGAGGGCGCCCTCAAAGGCGCCCTGCGCCGCGAGATCCCCGATGCGTGTTGTCAGGCCGTGCGCCCAGAGCCAGCGCAGCATGACGCCAATATGCTCCACGCCATCCAGCGCCTGCGCATCGGACTGGTCGGCGCCCGCCGCGGCGTGCCATCGCGCGCGGTCCCAGATGACCGGCCCGCCGGGACGGCCGCGGGCGGGCTGGCTTTCGTTCTGCTTTGCCTCCATACGCTGCCTCCTGAATGCCGAGACGATGGCATCCTTCCGAGCGCGCTCGCGAGCCTGATGCTCAGGCATGCCTGATTTCATCATGACGGCTGCGGCTGAGGCTGTCAACTGCCCCCCGACGAGAGTACCCCCGCCAGCCGCTCGCCGTCCTCGCCACGGCGGGCGATGTGGACGCGTGCGATGCTCGTCCCGTCCCGCGGCGCGGGGGCGACCACGCGCCGCACGATACGCTATACTGGAGTCGGCGCCCGCTGTGGCGCTCGCATGCGCGCGCCTGTGCAGCGCGAAGGCTGCGTTGAACGAACGTGGAGCGACTCACTGTGCAGCAAACCGTGTCACCTCAGTCGGCGGATGCGGCGTCCCCAACCGCTGGGCGGTACTCTGGCTGGTATGTCATACTCGCGGCCGTCTTCGTAACGTGCTTGATCGTTGCGAACATCATTGCCGTCAAGATCGTGGCGCTGCCGGGCGGGCTGGTGGTGCCGGCGGGAATCGTGATCTTTCCCCTGAGTTACCTCTTTGGTGATGTGCTCACGGAAGTGTACGGGTATGCGGCGGCGCGGCGGGTCATCTGGCTGGGTTTTGCCTGTAACCTGCTGGCCGTCGTGGCCATTTATGCGGGCCAGGTCGTTCCTGCCGCGCCATTCTGGAAACAACAGGGAGCCTATGAGACTATCCTGGGGTTCGCGCCGCGCCTCTTGATCGCCTCCTTCTGTGCGTATCTCGTGGGCGAATTTGTGAACTCCTTCGTGCTGGCCAAGCTCAAGATCGCGACGCGCGGGCGGTGGCTGTGGACGCGCACCATCGGCTCGACGTTCCTCGGCGAAGGCATCGATACGCTGATCTTCATCACGCTCGCGTTCGGCATCGGGGGTGGCACGCCAGCTGACGTGCTCGTTCGGCTGATGCTTGCGCAGTGGGTGATCAAGGTCCTCTATGAAATCGTCGCCACCCCGTTCACGTACGCGGCGGTCGGCTTCCTCAAGCGGCGCGAGGGCCTGGATCCCTTCGATACACACACCAACTTCAGTCCTATCGTCTTCGCCCGGTCCGTCGCGCGGGGATAAGGCCGCGCACTGCGGCGCGCGCCTCACAATGGCGTGAGGTAAGGCGCCCGTACGGCCGAGCACGAGTGAGCTGGCACGAGGAGGTGCCCATTATGACCGATGACCAAAACCCACGCGGCGCGGCCCCGCTGGGCGATTATCAGCATCTGCGCGTCGAGCGCCGTGGCGCCACGGTATTCGTGACGCTCAACCGGCCCGACGTGCACAACGCGTTCAACGCTCGGCTCATCGACGAGCTGCGCGACGCCTTCGCACGAGTGAGCGCGGACGATGGGGTGCGCGCGGTTGTGCTGCGTGGAGCAGGGCGTAGCTTCTGTGCGGGCGCTGACCTGAACTGGATGCGGTCGAGCCTCGACTTTACGCATGCGGAGAACATGCAGGACGCCCTCTCCATGGCCGACATGCTCCAGGCTATCGACGATTGCCCCTGTCCAGTCGTGGGACGCATTCACGGCGCGGCGTTGGGCGGCGGGGCGGGCCTCACGGCCGTGTGCGACATCGCCATCGCGGACGACGCGTGCCGCTTCGGGTTTACCGAGACGCGTCTGGGCATCGCGCCGGCCGTCATCTCGCCATTTGCCTTGCGCAAGATTGGCGAGAGTCACGCGCGCGCACTGTTCGTCACGGCCGAGCGTTTCACCGCGGCGCGTGCGCTGCAGATCGGGCTGATCCACCAGGTCGTGCCCGCTGAGGGGTTGGACGACGCGGTGGACGCCACGCTGCGTGAGATCGGCAAGAATGGGCCGGCGGCCGTGCGCGCGGCCAAGCGCATGGCGCGCAGCGTGGCGCGCCTGGATCACGACGAAGCCCGACGCGTCACCGCCGAGACGATTGCGGGCCTGCGCGTCAGCCCAGAGGGACAGGAGGGCATCCGCGCCTTCCTGGAAAAGCGCACGGCAAGCTGGGTGACGTCCGATGTTTGAGCGGGTCCTGATCGCCAACCGTGGCGAAATCGCGGTGCGTGTGATCGCCGCATGCCAGCAGATGGGCATCCGCACCATTGCCGTGTATTCGGATGCCGACCACGACGCGCTGCACGTGCGCTGCGCGGACGAAGCCTATGCGATCGGGCCGGCCCCAGCCGCGCGCAGCTATCTGAACATCGCCGCCATCGTGGAGGCGGCGCGCGCCGCCAGGGCCCAGGCCATCCATCCGGGCTACGGCTTTCTCTCGGAGAACGCCGACGTCGCGCAGGCCTGCGCCGACGCCGGACTGGTGTTCATCGGGCCACCGCCCGCAGCGATCCGGCTGATGGGTGCGAAGATCGCCGCTAAGCGAGCGGTTGAGGCGGCCGGCGTCCCCACGGTACCGGGCTATGCGGGTGCCGCGCGGGAGGCGCGCACGCTGCTACGCGAAGCCCAGCGCATCGGCTTTCCGGTGATGATCAAGGCCTCGGCTGGTGGCGGTGGCAAGGGGATGCGTGTCGTGGAGGATGCGGATGGCTTCGTGGAGGCGCTGGAGGCCGCGCGCCGCGAAGCGATGGCCGCGTTCGGAGACGAGAGCGTCTTTCTGGAGAAGCTGGTCGTCGCGCCACGGCACGTGGAATTCCAGATTCTGGCGGACACCCACGGCAACGTCATCCATCTTGGCGAGCGCGAGTGCTCGATCCAGCGCCGCCACCAGAAGATCGTGGAGGAGAGTCCGTGCGTGGCGCTGACGCCAGCCCTGCGCGCGGAGATGGGCGCAGCCGCGGTAGCCGCCGCGCGCGCCGCCGGATACGTGAACGCGGGCACGTGCGAGTTCTTGCTGGACCGCGACGGACGCTACTACTTCCTCGAAATGAACACGCGGCTCCAGGTGGAGCATCCCGTGACGGAGCTGGTGACTGGTCTGGATCTGGTGCGCCATCAACTGCGCATCGCGGCGGGCGAGCCGCTTGGCATCACCCAGGAGGAGATGCGTGCGCGCGGCCACGCCATCGAGGTGAGGCTCTATGCGGAGGACCCGGCACGGGCATACCTGCCGTCCACTGGAACCGTGCTCGCCTTTACGCCGCCGCGCGGGCCGGGCGTGCGCGTGGACGCGGGCATCGAGGCGGGCGACCAGGTCAGCATGCACTACGATCCGATGTTGGCGAAGCTGATCGTCCACGCGGAGGATCGAGCGGCGGCGGTGGAGCGGCTGCGCTGGGCGCTGGACCACTGCGTCGTGCTTGGCGTCAGCACCAACCTGGCGCTGCTGCGCGCCATCGCGGCGGACGAGTGCTTCGGCGCCGGGCACACCAACACCGAGTTCCTGGCGGATCGGGGGCTGGCCAGCGTCGCGCCTCTCGCCGACGTGCCGGCGGAGGTCCTGGTGGCGGCGGCCGCCTTCGACGCGCTGGCAGAGCGGGGCACGCCGCCTGCCGCCCCTGGGCCGCGCAGCCCCTGGTCGCGAGGCGCGACGCTTGGTGGCGGGAGTGAGCGGCGCGTGCGCTATCGCCGCGCCGGGCAGGAACACGTCGTCGTGATGGCGGCTGTGCCTGGCCAGGCTGGCATGTACCGTTGCCGTGTGGACGGCGCGCCTTTCCCGGATGAAGAGGGAACGGCACTTGCCGTCGCGGTGCACGGCTCTGATGTGACCCTGCGCGCGGGCGCGCGTGTCGCGACGCTCGCGGCAGCGCGCGAGACGGGCACGGGCAATGTACTCATCTCGTGGCACGGCCAGTCATACGTGTTGGAAAAACCGCGGCCGCCTGATGTAGACGCCGCGGCGCGTGGCGCGGACCTCGCCGCGGGACAGCAGCAGCTAACGGCGCCGATGGCGGGGACGATCATCAAGGTCAACGTGCGCGCAGGAGACCGCGTCAAAGCGCATCAAACGCTGGTGGTGCTGGGCGCGATGAAGATGGAGCATGCGATTGCCGCGCCGTACCCCGGCATCGTGCGCCGGGTGCCGCATGCCAACGGTGACGTGGTGCCAGGGGGTGAGGTGCTCGTGGAGTTGGAGGCGGCTGCCGAGCGCGCCGATGTGGCGCGCGAGTGAGCTGGAATTGGGTGATCCTCGGAACGACCAGGGAGCAGGTTCGATGAGCCAGAATCCATTGGGGCATCTGCCCACCCGTGTCACGATTGTGGAGGTCGGGCCACGCGACGGGCTGCAAAATGAGAAGGGTGTCGTGCCCACGCCAGACAAGGTGCACTACATCGAACTGTTGAGCGCTGCAGGGTTCCCCGTCGTGGAGGCGACCTCGTTCGTCAGCCCGCGTGCCATCCCGCAGCTGGCTGATGCCACTGAGGTGCTGGCTGCTCTCCACCGGCGCGAGGGCACGCGCTACGCCGCGCTGGTGCCAAATGTCACCGGTATGGAGCGGGCACTGGCGGCAGGTGTTGGCGACGTGGCGGTCTTCACGGCCGCATCCGAGACGTTCGCCCAGCACAACATCAACTGCGGCATCGCCGAAAGTATCGCGCGCTTCCGGCCGGTGGTGGCGCTGGCGCGCGAGCATGGTGTGCGCGTGCGCGGCTACATCTCCACGGCGTTCGGCTGCCCATATGAAGGCGCGGTGGCGCCAGACGCGGTGATGCGCGTGGCGGATCAGCTGCTGGAGCTGGGTGTCGACGATCTGTCCCTCGGTGACACAATTGGCGTCGCCACGCCCAATCAGGTCGCGGAGCTCGTGCCGCTGCTGGAGCGGCGTGTGGACCTGAAACGAGTGGGCCTGCACTTCCACGATACGCGGGGGACGGCGCTGGCCAATGTGCTGGTCTCGCTCGAGTTGGGGATCACCACCTACGATAGCTCGTCCGCTGGGCTCGGGGGCTGCCCCTATGCGCCAGGCGCCTCAGGCAATCTGGCTACGGAGGACCTGCTGTACATGCTGCATGGAATGGGCATCGAGACGGGCGTGGATCTGGGGGCCGTCGTCACGGCCAGTCGCTTCATCGCCGGAGTCCTCGGGCGAACGCCGACGAGCCGCTACTACCAGGCGGCGATGGCCACCGCCGGGTGACGCCAGTAGCCTGATTCTCCTACGGCCGGAGGGCTCCTCGCCAGAGTGCAGCCCGCTGGGTTATCCTATAGGGGCCGCGCCGGTGCGCGGCGTGCACTGGAGGATCCGCGGATGCGCCAGAACCCTCGGGACCAGCGGGACGACGGCGGCGAAAGCAGCGGCCGGCACCGCACCGTGATCGCGGCGGCTCTGCGCCAGAGTAGTGGGCGCATACCGGTCCCTGGCGCGCCACCACGTCAGCCGCCGGGCCAATCGCCAGACGCCGACCAGACCGAGCACGAGCGTAAACAGCCCAGGCGCCCCCGGCGCGGTGGACGGCAAGGCGGCGAGCGGCAGCGCACGGACGCGTGGTCGGACGCGCCAGCCGCGGAGGCTGATCGCGTCCGGAGCGGTCCGGATCAGGATGCGTGGGACGCCGCGGACCAGAGTCTGTGGGCCGGCGACAACCAGGCTCGATGGAGCGACAACGATCGCCGGGATCGGGGCAACCCACGCTCGGTGGACGAGCGAGCGGGCTCTCACGCACCGACCCTGGTCATCTACGATACAGAGCAAGGCCTGTATCCGAATCTGCCCACGGGAATCGCCAGCCGCGACGACTCCTGGTCCACGGCAGTGGTGCTGGAGGCGCGCCCGCACGGCGCACGCTACACGCTGCGCCGCGTGGCTCAGGTGGCGGTGGCGGCGGGGTATGTGGTGGCTGGGAGGTCACCTGGCACCACGCTGATTCCCGGAAAGCCGAGCGCGAGCCTGGCGCACGTGCCGCGTATCTCCACCGAGCCGAGACTCGTCACGCGCCCGCCCACCAAGCGTATGCGGCCGTGGGCGGTGGTGGGAGGATGCGTCGCGCTGCTGTTCGCCGTGGTGGTGACGGGCGTGGCCAATCGCGGGGATCTGGCTAACACGCTCACCGGGTCGTTCTGGTCCACGGGCACGGGAGCGCATGCCCTGCCTACGCCGATCGGCGGCTACTGGATGGGGCCAATTCCGTCCTCCGCCGCGCCTCCGCCTTCTTTCACGGACGCGAAGCACTACGTCGCCAAATATGGATTCGACTGGCCGGCGCCGGGCGGCAGCCTCTGGCCGGGGGAAAAGCAGCGTCTCGCCATCATGATGCCGTTCGCTATCGCGGCGACGGCGCGCTGGGATGCGCGCTTTGGCGACCAGCTGGAGCCGCAAATGCTGCTATTCTGGACGCACGCCGAAGGCATCAGCGGCCGCGTCAGTTATAGCAATTGCGCCAACGAATCGCCGCCAGCCGGCTACTCCTATTTCACCTACATCGCCAACTGCAACTCGCCCGGGTTCTGGCAGCTGGGGTATGGCAACCAGTTCGGCGTCATTGCCATCCTCAAGACCGCGTTCAGCGACATGCGCGGCAACCCAAATGACCCGCAGCTGGTGCAGCGTGTGGGCCAAGCCGTGCTGGATTGGGACCGCCGCCAGGGATCCGCGCCCGCCTGCGGGGGGTACTCGTGCACGTTCCCGGCGATGACCATCGATCAGATCATGGCAGGCGTTTCGCTCACCCATCCAACGGCGGACGACTGGTGGGCGTCGGTGTTGTCACGTGACCCGGCGATCAATTGCTATATGCTGGCACGCGCGCTGGTGTGGTTCAGTCACAACGCCACGCGCAACTGGGTGGGCTGCTATTACGCCGAGCCGTGCTGGAGCTACGAATCCAACCGTCTGCAAGACATTCTCGTCAATTGGCATGCGCTGCTCCAGGCGGCGAACCTGGCGTGAGCGCGTGCGCTCAGCCGCGGGTGCGCATCTTCGTTGCCCGGGCCATCTCGCGGCGGGCGTCGCGCTCGGCAATGGCCTCGCGCTTGTCGTATTGCTTCTTGCCACGTGCCAGTCCGAGCTCAACTTTCGCGCGATTGTGCGTGATGTAGAGTCTGAGCGGTACGAGGGTCAGCCCTTTGGCCTGCACCCGGCCGACGAGGTGGTCAATCTGCCGGCGGCGCAGCAGGAGCTTGCGCGGGCGCAGGGGGTCCTGATTCATGTACGACCCTTGCTCGTATGGGGCGATGTGCATGCCTTCGATCCACACTTCGCCGTCTTTGACACGGGCGTAGGCGCCGCGCAGATTGGCTTTGCCCGCGCGGATGGATTTGATTTCCGTGCCCGTCAACGCGATTCCGGCCTCATACGTCTCGTCGACGAAATAGTCGTGATACGCCTGGCGGTTCACTGTGATGGTCGTCGCCTCATCCGCCATCGTGCTATCCTTCCGCGGCCCACGCGTGCGCGCCATCCAATGCGGTGTTGAGGCGTCGCGAGCGCGATCGCGCCATCTTGAATGCGGGCACGCACGGGCCGTACAACATAGAGTGGTTTCCGGCGTGCGCTCCCGCGCCCCGCCAGGGATACCAGGTCATCATACCCCCGTGTGCGACCGGCCGCAAGGCGTGGGCGCGCGCCGGACCATGGACCAGCAGCCAGGGGAGTCATGATGTTTTATCGGTGGGGCCGGCGTGCTGTGCGCGCCCGTTTTGTGATCCTGGCGATCTGGGCCCTGGTGGTGCTGGGGGCCTTACCCTTCGCGCCGCGCGTGGCCAGCGTGCTGCAGCCGGGCGGGTTTTCCAGTGACAGCATGGAGTCGCAACAGGCGATCACCGCACTACAGCGCGGGTTGCACACCAGTTTCAGCTCCGTGCAGGTGCTGTTTACGAGCCAGACGCTCAGTGCCAGTGATCCGCGATTCGTCGCGGAAGCCACGGATACGATCGCCGGTCTGCGAGGGTGGTCCGCTGTCACACAGGTCGTGCCATTCACGCTCGATCCAGCCGAAGTGTCGCGCGACGGTCACGTGGCGTTTACTACCGTCTTTCTCGCCAGCGATCCCGACCACGCGTCGAGTGTGCTGCCCGCGCTGCAGGCACGGTTGCGCACGCAGCAGCCGGACTTGCATGTGATCCTGGGCGGCGGTCCCGTCTTTTACTCTGACATCCAGTCCGTCAGTGAAGCTGATTTGCGCCGGGCTGAGGAAATTGCCTTCCCGTTCGCGTTGCTGGCGCTGCTGCTGGTCTTTCGCTCGGTGGTGGCGGCAGGTCTGCCCGCGGCGGTGGGAGGATGCAGTGTCGTGGTTTCGCTGGCCATGCTGTACCTCCTCGCGCAGGCGACGCAGGTCTCCATTTTCGCCCTGAACATCACGACACTCTTCGGACTCGGCCTGGGCGTGGACTACTCGCTCTTCATGGTGAGCCGCTTCCGCGAGGAGCTGGCGGCCGGGCGGTCGGTGGACGACGCCGTGGGGGTGACGATGGCCACTGCCGGGCGCGCGGTCTTTTTCTCGGGACTGGCGGTGTCCATCGGGCTGCTGGGGTTGGTGGCGTTCCCACTCACCATGCTCCGGTCGGTTGGGTTAGGCGGCATGTTCACGGTGGCGCTCTCGATCCTCGCCGCCGTGACGCTGCTGCCGGCGCTGCTCGCCGTCCTTGGCCACCGGGTCAACGCGCTGCCCGTACGCCTGCCCTGGCCGCGACGCAATCGCGCGTCGCGGCCGCTCGGCACGCCCGCTCCAGGTGGCTTCTGGCACACGCTGGCGACAGCTGTCATGCGCCGGCCAGTGCCGGTGTTCGTCGTGGTGCTTGCGGCGCTGCTGCTCCTTGGCTCGCCGTTCCTGAACGTGCGCCTGGCCGCGCCCGATGCGTCCATCCTGCCGGCCAGCGTGAAGTCGCGCGCGGCGTACGATCTGCTGGCGCAACGCTTCGATCAAGAGGTAACCACGCCCATCGTGATGGCCGTGGAGACGCGAGGCAGTCCCCTTACCGCCGGGAACCTCACGGCGCTCGATCAGTACGTGCGGCGGCTGGAGGCCGACCCCCGCGTGGCATCCGTGCAGAGCATCGTCTCGTTGGATCCGCGCTTGACGCTGCAGCAGTACGAGCTGTTCTACGCCAATCCGGCACTGATCGCCGACCCGTACATCACCGGGTCATTGCAAAGTATGGCGGGATCGAACATCACCCTGGTGCAGGTCATCAGCCGCTATCCCATGCTGGACGGGCGCTCGGAGGCGTTGGTGGAGTCCATCCGCAATACGGCGCCGGGCGGCGGGCTGCGCGTGCTGGTGGACGGCGGGACCGCGGGCATCATCGATTATGTCAACGCGCTGTACGCCGTCTTCCCGTATGCGGTGCTGGTGGTGGCTCTCATCACCTATCTCGTGCTGATGTTCCTCTTCCGGTCACTGGTGCTTCCGCTGAAGGCGATCCTGATGAACACCCTCTCGATTCTGGCAAGCTACGGCGCGCTGGTGTTCATCTTCCAGGAAGGCCACTTCAGCCACTTGCTCAATTTCACGCCACTGGGATTCGTGGAGGCCTCGTCGCCCATCCTGATGTTCTGTGCGCTGTTCGGGCTCTCGATGGACTACGAAGTGTTTTTGCTCTCGCGCATACGTGAAGCGTACGAGGAGAGTGGCGACAACACCGGGGCGGTGGCCATTGGGCTGGAGCGCAGTGGCGGCATCATTACCAGCGCGGCGGCCATCGTGATTCTGGTCAGCTCGGCGTTCGCGTCGGCGGACATGCTGTTGGTGAAGGCGCTGGGCCTGGGGATGGCGCTGGCGGTGCTGCTGGATGCCACGCTCGTGCGCGGTCTCCTCGTGCCAGCGACGATGCGGCTGCTGGGCGACATCAACTGGTGGTGGCCCGGCCCACTGCGTCGCATGCTCCCACCACATCCGCTGAGTGAGGGACTCGGGGCGGCGGCGCAGGTGCCCAGCGGAGCGGCGTCCGCGGATCGGGGAACGTCACGTGGGACAGTCGTCTCGACGGGGAGGGAGTCATGAGCCGGCGCCGCCGCACGATGCTCGTCACGCTACTGGCGCTCGTCGGAGTGTTCGCCGCGGGATGCGCAACACCAGGAGTCATCTCGGGCCCAGGCCAGTTGCCCTTGGCCGCGCTGCAGCCCACCCCCGCTCCGCTGCCTCCGGTGCGCTTCCCACAAGATGAAGCGCCGCACCATGATCTCACCGAATGGTGGTACTACACGGGCCATCTGCGCGGGACGGATGCTACCGGCCGGAGCCATACCTACGGGTTCGAGCTGACGTTCTTCCAGACGTTGCGGGGCGACTTTCCGCCGTACTACGCCGCTCACTTCGCCGTCAGCGACGTGAGCGGTGGCACCTTCCACTATGACCAGCGTGTGGCCGCCGGGTCGCCCAGCGACATCCCGCCGCCAGGATGGACAGGCGGCTTCGATCTCGCGATCGGCGGCTGGCGCATGCGCGGGCTGAACGGACAGGATCACCTTGCGGCCGCGATGTCTGGCTACGGCATCGCACTGGACCTGATGGGCCTCAAGCCGGCCGTGTTGCACGGGGGCAATGGGCTGATCACCTACGGGCTCGCTGGTTTCTCGTACTACTACTCGCGTCCGCTGATGCGCGTCACGGGCGCCATCGTGGATCACGGGGCAACCGAGCGCGTCACGGGCACGGCGTGGATGGATCACCAATGGGGCAACTTCGTCTCATTGGCAGGCTCTGGCTGGGATTGGTATAGCATCCAGCTCGGCAACAACAGCGAGTACATGCTGTATGTGATCCGCGATAGCCAGAAGCGCCCGCTCTCGACCGTGGGCACGTACGTGGCGCCCGATGGCACGGCGAGTGAGATTCCTGCCGCGGCGATCACGACCCGCGCGACCGGCGCGTGGACCAGCCCCGTGACGAGCGGCGTCTATCCGTCTGGTTGGCAGGTGAGCATTGCCACACACTCGTTGACGTTGACGCTGACCCCTGAGCTGCTGGACCAGGAGCTCGTGACGGCGCAATCGACCGGCGTGGCCTACTGGGAGGGCGCCGTGCGCATCGGCGGCACGTTGGCCGGCGCGCCGGTGAGCGGAGAAGGGTACGTCGAGCTGACCGGGTATGCGGGGGTGCCGAGCGGAGCCTCCGGCGGGACGGCCCCGTAGTGGCAGCTTGCGCGCGGCCGAGCCAGCGGCTGAGTGCGAAGAATTGCGGTCATATCCGCTATTGCCCCCCCAAGTAGTTGTGATACAATAGTGCGGGCTGCTCGTACCAACTGCGCGGCGTAAACCGATATCTACCGCAAATTGCGTGCCAGACGATGCGGCAGCCCGCGGAACGTGGCCCAGTGGTTGTGGGTGACGAGGCCGATCGTAGCGGGGGGCGAGATGGAGCAGCAAGGGCGCATACTGGACGGCGATCTGGAGACGCTTGGCCTGCAGGCGACGCTCAAAATGCTTGCCCTGGGCGGCAAGACTGGCGTGTTGGGCGTCGTCTCGGGTCAAGAGTCGCTGCGGATCTCCTTGAGTAATGGACACATCGTCTCGCTCGAGGAACCCGGCACGTTGCCGCCAGACCTGGTCGAGATCTTTCGCCTGCTCGGCCGTGTCCCCCGCGCTCAGGCCCCCGAGCTGCGCCGGCTTGGGGGCGACAATCCCGCCGCGATCCTGGCCGTGCTCGCACAGTGGCAGATCATCACGGCCGCGGAAATGCAACAGCGGATCGAATTCGGCGTGATTCAGGCGGTCAGTCATGCGCTCCGCTGGGAGCGTGGCCGGTTTCAATTCGACCGCGATATTCTCGACATTCAGACGCGCGTTGGCCCCGAGCAGCCCTTCAATGTGGATCACATTCTGCTCGAAGCGCTGCGCATGGCGGACGAGTGGGACCAGGGTGGTGCGAGCGCCCTGACACGCAACACCGTCGCCCGTTGGATGCCCGAGTTCCAGGGTGATGTGACCAAGCTCGGCCTCAGCCGCGAAGATATCAACGTCCTCTGCCTCTCCAATGGTCAGCTTCCGTTACGGGCCATCGCCTATGGGCTGCTGCTCCCCGAAGCCCGTGTCGCCGCGGTCATGCACAAGCTCCTGGACCTGGGGTTGATCGAGGTGGTGGATGCCCGGCTGGAAGCGGAGCTGGAGCATTCGCTCGTCAATCTGCTGACCCAGACGCAGCACCAGCTCACCGACGATACGCGCGCGACACCCGATCAGCGGTTGCTCGTGCTGGTGAAGACGATGGGGTCGTGCGTCAACGGCTTGCTGGCCCACCATGCCGTCTTCGCGCGGGTGTTGCGCGGTCGGGGGGAATTGCCCCGCAACGAAGTCGTGCAGTATATCCAGCGGACATTCGCGCCCACCCTGGCGTACATGCAGCGGCAATACCCGCGCATGGAAGAGGTCATCCGCCTGCAGGAGGGCCAGCTGGATTACGCTGATGTGATGACACTGGCGAGCGTGGTGCGCGGACAGGAGCTGGTTGCCTGTTACTGGGATGCGGTCCAGTCTCTCTACGGGTTGATGGAGGCGGTGTTCGAGCAAGTCCTGGCGGATGAGGCCGGAAACTCGCGCGCCGGTCGGCAGTTCAGTGACCTGTGGATCGCCTTCCTGCGGGAGATCGAGGACGAGGTTGAGCGTCATCGCGTCAGACTCGCCTCGCTGAACGTCCAGGCGGACCGCACTGTTCGCGGTCGACCAGGTGCTGGTGTGGCGCATGGTGGTGTGGGGGGGGCGTACGCGTACGAGCCGGCACATGAGTCACAGAGGAGGTTCAGCTAATCGTGAATGAGCCTGTAGTTCTGGTGGTGGACGATAGCCCTACCGTGCGTAAGATCGTCCAGCTTACACTGCAACGCGAGCGGATTCGTGTGGTCACGGCCGGTGATGGGTTGAGCGCGCTGGCCGCGGTGAGCGACGAAGAGCCAGACCTGATTCTGCTGGACATTATGTTGCCGCGCATGGACGGGTACAACATTTGTCAGGTCATCCGCAAGAATATGGCGTATCGCGACATGCCGATCATTATGTTGAGCGGGAAAGATGGCCTGTTCGACAAGATGCGTGGTAAGCTCGCCGGCTCGACGGAATACATCACCAAACCATTTGACTCGGCTGAGCTCGTTCAAATCGTCAAGCGCTACCTGGAGACCGTGCCGCTGCGCGATCGCTCGGCCCAGCGCGCACGCCAGCAGCGGCTGCGCCGCCATGTCTGAGGAGCCGCCGGACGTGGTCGCCGGCAGATGTGGGACAACGCACGGCAAGACCGCATTGCAGCGAAGTTGAGGGAGTCAACCAATGCCCGCGCCTAAAGTGCTCGTTGTAGACGACAGCTGGACTGATCTGACGCTCATCGCCACCCCGTTGCGCGAGTGCGGCTACGACGTCATCACCGCCGTGGATGGGGATGAGGCCGTCGAGAAAGTGCTGCATGAGCGGCCGCAGCTGGTGGTGCTCGACGTGATCCTGCCCAAGCAGAATGGCTTTCAGCTCTGCCGCCGGCTGAAGCAGATGGAGCAGAGCCGGGATATCCCCATCATTCTCATCAGCGGCAAGAACACGCCGCTCGACAAGCGCTGGGGTATGCAGCAGGGAGCCGAGATGTACCTCACCAAGCCATTCAACAAAGAGGAGCTGATCGCCAGTGTGCGCAGCCTGGTGTGATGGCCGCCTCGCTAGACGCGATGGCAACCACTCCCGCCAGCACCAGTGATTCGTAACGGCCCCGCATCTCGTACGGTGGGCCAGCACCTAGAACGCGCCAACGGAGGCCAATGTGGACAACGCTCCAGGCTCCTTCCCAATTCGCGGCGGCTCCGAGGAGCGCGAGCGGCAGATCGCGTCCAGCAATGCGCTGCGCGAGGCGCTGCGTACCCTCAGCGCGAATGGTGGCAGCGGCGGGGCCAGCGGTGGCGCCGGAAATCTGAGTCCCGAGATGCTCGCGGACCTGGCGCAACGAGCCGGGGTACCCGGTGGCGCCGCCGATCTTGCGCGGCTATTCGGACAGAACCCGGCGGGCATGGCGCCTGAGAGTGCACCCCGCGGACCGCAGTATGTCGTGTTCGCCGTCAGGGATGCGCAGTGCTGCATCCCCGCGGACGCCGTGCAGAATGTGGCCCGCTTCGCGGATGTGACCCCCGTACCCAACACGGTGGACTGGGTACTGGGCGTGGTCCAGCTGCGAGGCTCGATCATCTCAGTCGTGGACCTGCCTGCCTATCTGGGCTTGCCCGCGATTGCCGCGACCGCAAGGTCGCGTCTGCTCGTCGTCGGATACCGAGGCATGACGATTGGGTTCGCGGTGGACGCCGTACTTGAGACACGGGCCGACTCAAGCGGGATGCACCTTGGCTCGGATCGCACTGTGCCGGAGTGGCTCGCGCCCTATGCTGCGGGGGCGCTGGAGCTGGGCGAGCGCCAGTTTGTTCTCCTCGATGTCCAACGATTGCTGTTCGCGGACAGGATGCACCAATATCGCTCCGATGTCGCCTAGTGTGGCTCCAGACACGACTGCGTATGAGGACCTCAGTCCCATTGGGTTTCTCAGTAGGCGGTCATGGCGTGGTACGCTGTGGGCGATGCTCGGTACCGGGCGGTATGGTGACGCGGTCCTCTATACGAGAGGACCGTGTGGGCCGGGTTAATGGCCCCGTGGTGGATCGGACAACAGCTACTGATCTCAAGTGTTGGTCCTGGCGCTGGCTCCCGGTTATTCGAGACGCCTTGGACCGCGTCCCCAGTCGACAGGGGCGCACGACGGAGGAGGCCCGATCTCATGAATGAAGAGACGCGCCCCAGCTGGTCGCTGGCGGCTCGCATAAACATCCTCATGGCAGTCGCAATTGCCATGGGCGGAGCCGCAGTGCTGGGCCTGGGCCTCTGGGCGATCAGTCTCGTGGCGGGGGGGACCAATACCGGCGGCTCATCGCAGCAGACGGTGGTGCTGGCGGTTACGCTTGGCGCGACCGCGCTGGTGGTCTTCGTCGTCGCCGGATCGTGGCTCTGGATGCGCGCCCTGGTGCGCGATCGGGTGCTCGGTCTGGCGGAGATCTGCCAGCAGGTGGCGTCAGGCGATCGGTCGCTTCGCGCCATGGCCATCGGCGAAGATGAATTCGCGGTGCTGGCCACCGCGATCAATGGCATGCTCGACGGCGGCACAGTGGCCGCCGGGTCGGGTGACAACCAGGATGCGGCAACTCTGCAGGGTCAGATCGAGAAGCTGCTGCAAGAAGTGAGCGCAGTGGGCGACGGCGATCTGCGCGTGCAGGCCGAGGTGACGCCCGATACGTTGGGCGTGCTCGCGGACTCGTTCAACTACATGATTGAAGAGCTGGCCAAGGTGGTCGGACGCGTCCAGGCAACCACGCTGCAGGTGACGAACGCGACGCGGCGCCTGCTCGACCGTTCCGCCGAGGTGGCGCAAGCATCGGAAGCGCAGTCGGCTCAGATTTCGCAGACCTCCGAAGCGGTAGCGCAGCTCGCCACGTTTGTGCAGCTGTCCGCGCGCAACGCCTTGATGGCCAGCGAGACGGCGCAGGAAGCCCTGCACAATGCGCGGGCGGGCCAGCAGGCGGTGGTACAGACCATCGACGGCATGGTACACATCCGCGAGAACGTCCAGGAGACGTCCAAGCGCATCAAGCGGCTGGGTGAGCGCTCCCAGGAAGTCGGCGAGATCGTGCGCCTGATCGAGGACATCGCCGATCAAACGAACCTGCTGGCTCTCAACGCGGCCATCCAGTCCGCCATGGCGGGCGAGCATGGCCGCGGATTCGCGGTGGTGGCAGACGAAATCCGGTTGCTGGCCGAGCGTTCCGCCGAGGCGACGAAGAAGATTGCCACCATCGTTAAGAGCATCCAGGGCGACACCTACGAAGCGGTCGTGGCCATGGAAGAGAGCACGCAGGAAGTGGTGACCGGGTCGCGACTGGCAGACGAGGCCGGGCAGTCCTTGCAGAGTATCTATAGCGCGGTCGAACGCCAGGCCCAAACGATCGAGGGCATCGCGCGCGCAGCCTCCGAGCGCGTACAGACGTCTGAGGCCGTGGCCACCGCCATGAGCCGGATCTCGGATATCACCCGGCAGACCAATTCCGCGACGCAAGACGCAGCGTCGAGCGTGAGCTACCTTGCGGAGCTGGCCGAGCAGCTGCGCGCATCGGTCGCGGCTTTCCGCCTGCCCGAGCAGAGCAGTGAGACAGCCGGTGCGCCGGCTCAGGATGAGAATGCGTTTCCCCCGATGCTCAATCTACCGAATCTGGGCGCGCCGGGCTGGGGCGGGCAGTCCGAGTATCCCCTGCCGGCGTTGCCCGCGGCAGGCAACGCGATGCCTGATTATGGCGGCTACTACGGAGTGCCCACTGGCGATCCGTCGCAGCCCGGCTACTTTGGCATGCCTGATCCTGCCCTCCAGGGCGGCTACTACGGCGGGCCGTCGCCAGACCCCTCGCAGGGGAGCTTCTTTCCGCCGGCTGAGAGCGACCCCTTGCGGGCGTTCCCAGACCCAGAGTTCACTTCTGGCCCATTGGGAGCGCCGCGCTTCCCGGGCGAGCGGTATTAGCCATCGTCCGCCGCGAGTTGCTCCGCTGCGCGGCGCGGAGTGCAACAGATCGAGCGGCGCGGCACGGGTCGCGTGATGTGAATGGGTGCGAGTAATGTCTACTGACTTCGACAAGTTTGCGATTCTCGACAGCTTCCTGGATGAGGTCGCGAGCTATCTGCCGGAGATCGAGGCCCATCTCGATCGGCTGCAGCAGAATCCGCGCAACTCCGAAGCGATCGAGGAGACGTACCGCCGCGCCCATACCATCGGCGGTTCGGCCGCCATGATGGATTTTGCTGGACTCTCGCACGTCGCCCGGGGCATGGAAGAGATTCTCGGAGACGCGCTGGACGGCAGCGCTCCGCTCGACGCGCCCGCGATCGCGCTGCTGCGGAGATCGGCCGGCCGCCTGCAGCGCCTCATGGATCAGGCACGCACAGACAGCGCCGGCGCGCAAATCGTGGCGGAAGACGACGCGGATCGCTCGGGCTGGCGCGGCCGGTCGAACACGGGCGTGGTGCCGGCTGTCAACCTGGGTCCGTCGTTCGCGGCATCCGCGGCTGGCGGCAACGGCGCGGCGCACGATCCGGCGCGGTCGGCGCCTGGCGCAGGCGCTGAGCCGACGACCAGCCCGAACCTTCCGGATTGGCTGGCGGCCTTCGGCGGACCCAACCAGCCGGCAGCGTCGGGGGCTCCGGCCAACGGCGCATCTCAGCCGACGGCCGGTCCAGCGTCGAATCCATGGCCGACCGCGAGCGGTCCCGCCTCCGATCCCCGTGCGATGGGGGGCGGCACCGGGCAGAATGGATGGCAGTCGTCCGCGCCCGCGTGGGCAGACCAGGCGCCTGGGCCAAGCCCGACGCCTCAGGCCGGCGGCTGGTCTGCCGCTGCGCGCACTCCAGCAGGACCGCCATCGGCGCCCAATTCGAGCGATCCGACCTTCGACGAGATGATTCAAGCGTTTCGTAGCGACGCGCCAGGGGCGGCGACACCTACTGCCCCCCCGCCAGTCGTTCCAGGTGCGCCAGCGGCCGGCGGGTGGCCGAGCGGAGATTACGGTCGAGTCGATCCGACGATCGAGCGCACGGCACCGATTCCATCCATTGACCCTTCGTCGGTGCCAACTTCCGGGCCGATGTCCCGTCCGTCCGGGTTCGGTCGGTCGGCAGCCGGGACACCCGCCGCGGATGGTGGGGGCGAAATAGACGGGGCGCGCTCACTGGTCGCGATTAGTCCGGCGTGGGAAGAGCTGAACGTTACCGAGGATGCGGTACGTCGGCAGGTCGGCGCGCTGCGCGATGTCGTGGCGACGCTGCGTGAAGCCGCGCAGGCAATGGAAGACGAGCGCACGGAGCTGCGGACATTCCTGGATGGCTCGAAGGATGCGCTCGACCGCCTCGAAGAGTGGGCCGGCCAGGCGATGGGGCTCGACCTGCGCCAGAGTCCGGAGCATGTGCGGCGCTATCTCCCGCTTTCGGTGATCTGGGTTACCACGACCCGGCTCAAAAAGCTGGTGTCGCTGCTCAACAATACCGGGCGGCGAGTGACCGCGTCTCAGGAAGACATCAACGAAGCGATCGGCGAGATGCATGCGGCCATCGAAAACGTGGGGCGACTGTTCTCGTCGGTGGCGGCGGTTGCCAGCGCGGCGGGCGCCACGGCGCCGGACGGCGGCTTCCGCGCGACCATGACGCAGGTGATGCAGGTGGCGTTCGCGCCGCCCGAGCGCCCTGGGGTGGATGCCATCCCCACCGCTGGGCCGGTGATGGAGCGTGCGGCGAGCTCCGCTGATCTGCCTCCAGGTGCGCGGGCCGAGCTGGAGCGCAGCGTGCGCGAAGAGCTGCGCCGTGAGCTGGAAGACGAAGTGCGCGGCGAAGTCGCGGCCGAGATGCGCCGCGAAGAAGAGACGCGCTTGCGCCACGAGCTGGAGATTCAGGTCCGCCGCCAGGTGCTGGCGGAGCTGACGCCTGGATTGGGCGCGGCGGCGGCGCTGGCGGCGAATGCCAGAGGCGAAGGCCCCATCATTCCGCCACTCGCCTCCGCAGCCGAGCGCGCGCCCAAGCCCGTGCGCGTGACGGACCAATCGCCGGAGGCCATGGATGTCTTCCGTGAGGAGGCCGAGGAGCATCTGCAGCACATCGCTCAGGGAATCCGCGAGCTGGAGACGAATCCAGGCGATGCCCAGGCGCTGCAGTCGGTGCGTCGCGCCACGCACACGCTCAAGGGTGCCGCCGGGATGATGGGCTTCGAAGCCATTCAGCAGCTGGCACACGCTTCTGAAGACCTGCTGGACCGGCTCGTCGATGGCGCGATGACGCTCTCGCCGGACGTGCAGGGCGTGTTGCTCGATACCTCCGAGGCGCTGGAACGGCTCGTCGCCGGCACCGCGGGCTCGGACGACGAGCAGGCCCGCATGTTGGCGGGATTGCAGCGCCGTTATGACGCGATCCTGGGCCGCCCGGTCGGGAGACCCTCCGATCCCGCGCTGGCCGTGCTGGAGCGACGTGCGAGTGTGCCGCAGTTGAGTGCCGTGCCGGCGCCGGAGGACGCGGATGCCGCGCCCGATGCCGATTTGAGCGTACGCCTGCGGCTGAGCAAACTGGACGAGCTGATCAATCTGTTCGGCGATCTCCTGCAGAACCGGTCGATGCTGGAAGAGCGGATGGCGCGCCTTGGCCGCATGGTAACGGACACGTCGTTGGTCAGCCAGCGCCTTCGTGAAGTGGGCGCGCAGTTGGAGACGCGGTTCGAAGCGGCCGCTCTGCCAAGCGGGCGACGCGCCCCGGTTGGATACAGTGGCGATCACCCCGCGCTTGGCGGCGTGCAGACCACGACGGGACCCGACTGGAGCCGGTCCAACGGGAACGGCGCGGCCAGTGGCGGGGCGCAGCGCGCGCAATCGTCGTCCGCGCACTTGAATGAATTCGATGAGCTGGAGCTGGACCGCTACACGGAGTTCCATCGGCTTTCGCGCGGACTGAGCGAGAGCGTCGCGGACATGGCGACGCTAAGCAGTGAGATGGAATCGATTGTCCGAGAGATCGAGGCGACGTTCCAGCGCGAGACACGCGCCAGCTCAGCCTTCCAGGATCGACTGATGAAGGCGCGTCTGGTTCCGCTCCAGTCTCTGGTCTCGCGGTTGTATCGCGCCGCGCGCGCGACGGCGCTCAAGCAAGGCAAGGACGTCGAGTTCTACGTCGAGGGCGGCGAGACCGAAGTGGACCGCACGGTCCACGAGGAGGTCGCGGGTCCGCTGCTGCACCTGGTGCGCAATGCCGTTGCCCATGGCATCGAGCGGCCAGAGGATCGTGAGCGCGCTGGCAAGTCGCGCGCGGGCCACATCTATCTGTCGGCCGCCGAAGAGGGCAATCAGGTGATCATCGTCGTCCGCGATGATGGCGCTGGCGTTGACCCGGAGAAGGTGCGGTCCGTCGCACTCGCGCGGGGACTGATCGATCCGTACACGCGTCTGACGCCCAAGGAGGCGCTAGACCTGCTCTTCCAGCCGGGCTTCAGCACGGCGGACTCCATTGACGAGGAGAGCGGTCGAGGCGTTGGGCTGGACGTGGTGAAGGACGCCGTCACGCGCTTGCGCGGCACGGTAGAGGTCGAGTCTGCGATTGGGCAGGGGACGACCTTCACGCTGCGCATTCCGGTCAGCCTGCAAATCACGCGTGCCGTTCTGGCAAAGGTCGGGCCGCATCTGTTCGCGATCCCCATGAGCATTGTCGAGCAGATTGGACGTCTCGATTACTATGAGCGGGTGCGTGGTGGGGGCCCGCCCGCGGTGGAGGTGCGTGGGAACGTGTACCCACTCGTCCACCTGGCGAGCTACCTCGACGTCACGCCGGGGTCGATTGACGAGCGGTCTCCCGTATTGCTGTTCAGCTCGGGCCGGCAGCGCATGGCGCTGGTACTGGATGCCATTCCTGGCCGGCAGGAAGTGGTGGTCAAGAATCTGGGTCCGCACCTGCGCGATGTCCGGGGCGTCACCGGCGCAACGGTGCTGGGTGACGGGCGTGTCGTGCTCATCCTGAACCTGCCTGAGCTGCTGTCTGTACCGCCACGCGCTGGCGCCGTCATGCCGGCCATCCCGGTCCCATCGAGCACGTCGCCGCGCATGCCCACCGCTCCCGCACCCAACACCGCAGGGCCGGCTCTGGACGCCGCCGCCATCGCTCGACTGAACACTGGCGATCTCAATCCGGCCAACGCGCCGGTGCGCGAGCCCAACCCACCGCGAACCGCGCCATTGCCTACGCCCGAGCAGCCCCCGGCGGCCTGGACCACCACGCCGCAGCCAGCGCTCCATGTACCCGACGGGCAAAGGATCACCGGGCATCCGACGGCCAGTCCAGCCAGGCGCTCGGGTTTCATTCTCGTCGTGGACGATAGCCCGAGTGTCCGGCGTGTGGTCGGCAATATGCTCAAAGCCAATGGGTGGGAAGTGCAGACGGCGCGCGACGGCATCGAGGCGCTCGAATCCGTGGGTCGACAAATGCCCGCGGCGGTGCTCCTCGATATCGAGATGCCGCGCATGGATGGCTACGAGCTGCTGGCAACGCTCCGCAGCCAGCCACAGTATAAGAACCTGCCGCTGGTGGTCCTGACGTCGCGTGCGGCGGCCAAGCACCACCAAAGAGCCATTCAGCTCGGAGCTAACGCGTACGTTGTAAAGCCGTATCAAGACGAAGAGCTGCTCCAGACGCTTGATAGGCTGGTTGCAGCGGCCCGCTCTCACTCCTGAGCGCATGTGGGGAGCGACGCAGTGGTGCTGTTGCCACTGTCTTCAGGTGAGCCTGGGGGCAAGTGGAGACTGAGGAGTCTGGGCCTATGCATGGCGCACGAGAGCGCAATACGATGCGCTGGGATGCGCGTCGCGCGCTCCAGGATGAGGAAATTGCGCGCCTGGAACGGGAGCTGGAACGGGTCGAAGCGGGCACAGCCCGTGCGGCCGAGCTGCTCAGCCGGCGCGAGGAGGCGCTGCGTCGCCGCATGGCGCTTGGTCCCTCCCCTCGGCCCAAGATGGGGTAGGGCATCATACGCAATCTGGTTGAACGTTGCGCCTGCGACCGACGGGCCTCCACCGGACGGGCGTCCACCGGACGCCCCTACAATGCATGAGCGAT